>CAZOZF010000297.1:0-3191 GCA_964584205.1 uncultured Verrucomicrobiota bacterium | reverse complement strand
TGGACGAGGCCATCGGCCATTCCACGCACAAACTCTTCAACATGAGCCCGAACGATGTACTCGTTCAAATCTCCCTGCCCGTCGTGCTCATCCTCGCCATTGCCACCCGCCTGATTACCATTGGACAGGGCATGACGAACCAGAGCCAGAATCCAGCCGTCCTCGACCTGTGGAAACAGCACCTCATCCTCCGGGTGGATCGCACCCTTGAGCAATGGGAAAAACAGTCCGGCCTGCCCCAATTTTCCGACTTCGGCCGGGTGTATTGGGCCAACCAGTGGCCGGAAGACGACGGGTTCCGCCAATTATGCAAAAAAGCGGAAGAACTGGCTGATATGGAAAAACTCAAGGAAACCCTTTATCGGGAATCGCTCAACGCCCACGCTTCCACAGAACCCGGAGCCGCCTCGTCTGGACAGTTTGTCACCCTCTATGACTCCCGCTATGCCCCGCCCGGTGTCTCCTCCAATTCCGTCCCCCCCGAATTCAGGATTGACGATACCCGTCGTCAATACGCCTTCCAATACATTGAAGAACGCTGTAAGCGGTGGAACCGGGAAATCGAAGACCTGCAATGGAAACTGGTTGATCAGCTTGCCTCACGCCTCCCCGCCGGCGATCCGCTCACTGATGCGCGTCTGGAAACCCAGATGAAAAATATTGCCACCGCCCTGGAAGCCAAGGGCTACCCGTTATTGCCAGGCATCACCCGTGAATACCGGAAGGGACCCTGAACGATGAAAACAAGCCCTTTCATTGCGCTGGGACTCGGACTTCTGGCCTTATGCGGGAGCCCATCGAAGGGATTCGGGGAAACCACCAACGCCCGGCCCGCTCCGGCGGATTCCGCCAAAGATCGCGCCAAGTGGCGGCTGGCCACCCTCTCCGCCGCACGCGAGATTCTTGATGAGCTGAACCAGCCCAAGCCGCTTGGAATGGAAGACCGCGCCATCCTGCTTGAAAAACTGAACACCGCCATGCGGGCGGATGTGAAAACCCATGCCGCCCGCGCTGCCAGCCGCACCGTGTGCACCGGAATTGCCATCCGCATGAGACGGGACAGCCTGGAGCAACGCTTCAAGGACGTAACCGCCCATGCGAATGAACGATCCCCCACCCCTATCCTCTGGTCCGATGTGGCCTCACATCTCGGTGTCGGCTGGAGTAACACCGTGGAACAAACCCTCCGATCTTTTTCCGACACCGAACTGGAACCCCTGTTCAAGGATGCCCGGAACCGCGCGGTCGGCCTGCTCCGTCAGGAATGGGAACAGAACCTGCACTTCCCTTCAGAAAAAGAACTGAATGACATCCTCGTCGAACTTCTGGCGCGGCATCCCGACACCCTGCGTCTCTCAGGCAATGACGAAAAACAGCTTCAACAAAAAATAGCGGCACTGGCCAACCCTGATAACGCCGTTTGTTTTGAGGAATTAAAATCTCTTCTGAACAACCAAACCCACACGATCTCCAGCGAGATTCGGAAACAATATGAACAGCAACTGACCCTTCTTGAATCAACGGCCGCCAAAGGCGTTCCGGATGACCAGCGTCAGGCCGCCGTCATTTCAACCGCCCTGATCACCGCAATCGAATCCGGCCT
The DNA here is from genome assembly GCA_964584205.1 of uncultured Verrucomicrobiota bacterium. Classification (GTDB taxonomy): domain Bacteria; phylum Verrucomicrobiota; class Kiritimatiellia; order CAIKKV01; family CAITUY01; genus JAABPW01. Next base: position 1,588 of record CAZOZF010000297.1, on the reverse strand, counting down.
GGCCACCGAACGCGTCAAGGCAACCGGTCCGCAATACCCCCTTCTCACCCCCATCCGGAACAGCATCCCCGGCCGGGCAGCCAAGTTGGAGACAGACCGCCTCGTCGATTTTATGGCTCGTCATTCCACACTCGCCATTCAGACCGATCCTCTTGCCAAAGCCATTCGCTCCAACCCGGAAGCTCACCATACATCGACCGCAAGCGAGACTGTGTTCACCCAATCACTGGCTCCAGCCCTCAGGGACCAAACCATTACGGTTTATGCCTCAGGCGCAAACCCGGCCGGCAAAGCTGATTATTTCAAAACACTTTTGACGACCAACACGATCATTTCCGGCGCCTTCCAGTCCCGATTCAGCCGTGAACTCAACACCGGGCTTCCTGTGGCCCGCCAGATCGTCAGCACGGAACAGTTCACAAAATCCTTCATCTCCCTGGAAAAACCCTCCATCCTATCCCCCGAGGCATTGCTCGCCCTACAGGACTCCGGAGGTGCGCCCTTGACCAACCTCACGGAGACCTTGAAGCTTTTTGATCTCTCCGACCGTAACAGCAATAAGCTCCTCGAGGAAACCGTCACCCGGATTCTGACGATTGCCAATCAAAAAGCACGTGAAGGGTACGATATCCTGACCGCACAGTTGGCGCTGGTCCGTAAACTGGAGCAGGAACGTCTCGATAAACTTCGTCGGGACATCGCCGTAAAACGTCCCTTCAAGGACATCAGGACCGAGTGGCAATCTGCGCTGGAAACCCTCTGGGGGGCCGATTCACGAGCCCGGACAACTCCCTACAAGGATCTTCTGGATCTCACGGTGGCCAGCTTGAACAAGGCCGTCCGACAACTCTACGATTCGGTCAAAGACAACCCGAACACCACGGCAACGCCCACCCCGGCCGAAGCACGGCCCAGCATCGAAACTGAGCAGGGGCGGATCAAGGATTTGCGACAGGATCCCGCTAAACCGGAAGATCAGAATCAGGAGCAGCCCAAGGAAGTCCAGCCCCCCACCCCGAAAATAAGCCCCAAAGCGGGCGGAAGCGAAGGGGCCTCCAACACGGTTCTCAGCCGCACCCGTGTCGATCGCCGAAATGAGCCCGATGGCATCGTCCTGCTGACCGCCGCCAACACCGGTCCCGCCACGGTACGCTTGCTCAGCCAGACGGGAACCACAACCTGTACGGCTTCATTTGATCCCGGGAAACCCAGTGATGCCGCCGACACCATTTTTAACGCCCTGAAGCCGCAACTCAAGGTCATGTGGGTTCAAATTGTTTCAAACTGGCAGCGGGAGCATAGCGGGTTTGGAATCCTGAAGCGCAGGACCCCGCCAAAATTGAAATTGTTTATTGTCATTGAAAGCGACGACATCCGGCACCGCATGAGCCTTCGACTCCGGCAACATATTGAGGAAGCCCTTCAGGACTGGTATAAGAGTGGCGAAAAAGGAACCCCTGAAGTTGAGCTGGACTGGAAAGTCGGCCTGACCTTCGATCCGGCTACACAAGCACCATGACTGTGTTGAGAGGGAAGGCTGGTGGTGGGATAAGGATTCGAACCTTAGAAGGCATAGCCAGCAGATTTA
>CAZOZF010000296.1:0-3202 GCA_964584205.1 uncultured Verrucomicrobiota bacterium | reverse complement strand
CTCATCAACGATCTCTCCGCCGTGGTCAACACGGATCCCGATGTGCGCGGCCGGATGAAGGTGGTCTTCCTGAGCGACTACCGGGTCTCCCTCGCGGAACGGATCATCCCGGCCAGCGATCTGAGCGAACAGATCAGCACGGCAGGAACCGAGGCCAGCGGCACCGGTAACATGAAGTTTACCCTGAACGGCGCGTTGACGATCGGCACGCTCGATGGCGCCAACATCGAAATCCGCGAGGAAGTCGGCGCGGAAAACTTCTTCCTGTTCGGAAAAACCGTTGAGGAAATCAACGCCTTGCACCAAGTCGGATACAATCCGTGGGATTATTACAACCGCAATGAATCCATCCGGACCATCATTGACTGTCTGTCCGGGGACTTTATCAACCTGGAACAGCCCGGCCTTTACCGGCCGATCCGGGAAGCCCTGCTGGAGCATGGCGACCACTATTTGCATCTGGCGGACTTTGAGTCCTATATCGAAACCCAGCAACGGGTGGACGAGACCTATCGGAATCAGGATCAGTGGGACCGGATGGTGGTTATGAATATTGCCAATATGGGCAAATTCAGCTCCGACCGGACCATCCTGGAATATTCACGCGAGGTCTGGAATCTCAAGCCCTGCCCGATCAGCCTTCCGAAAAACTCGGGGTAAGGGAAAAGCATTCGAACGTTGAACATCGAACATTGAACATCGAACATCGAACAAGGGAAAGAACTCCTTCGAAGCCCAATATCAGGCTTCATGCTGGGCGTTCAATGTTCAATGTTCAATGTTCAATGTTCGTTTTCCTCCTCCTCACCCATTCCTCCTTCGCCCTCGGCCCGCACGAACTTCTCCTCCTGGCAAACCGGAACTCGCCCCGCTCCCTTGAGCTGGCCCGGGACTATGCCGCGCTCAGGCAGGTTCCCGAGGCCAATATCGTCACGCTCGAGCTTCCTTACCCCACCTCACTCGAGATGGCTCCGGCTGACTTTACTCGCCTGATCCTGGCCCCCGCGCAGGCGGCGGCGCGGGCACAGGGCGTGGACGACCATATTCTGGCCTGGGTGTATTCGGTGGATTTTCCGATCCGCATCACCTCCACCCCGCCAACCTCCCTCCAGGGAATCACATTCCTGAAAGGCAAACTTCCTGCCCGGGACATCATCGAGCGCGGCTCCTATGCCTCTCCCCTGTTTGCTGGACCGGACAATCCTGTCCATCCTGGATTCCCTTCCCAATCCCTCGATGTTCAACGCGCCTGGCTTGGAAAAGACACCCCCCTCCCCAGCATGATGCTGGGATTTATGGGCCCCTCGGGAAACACCCGTGACGAAATTCTGACCTGCCTTCGCAACGGAGTGCGTGCCGACCAGTCCCGCCCCGACGGCACCGTGCTGATCGTCACCAACAGCGACGTGCGCTCCCTCTGCCGGTCGTGGGAATTTTTACCCGCCGCCCGCGAATTATCCACCCGGTCAATCAACGTCGTGATCACCAATGACTATCCTCAAAAAGACATCGCCCTGATCGGACTCATGGCGGGTGCGGCAACGATTCCAGATCTGGACACGAACCGTTTCGCCTTTCGTCCCGGCGCCATCGCCGATAACCTGACCAGTTTCGGAGCTGCTTTCGACGCGGGCGGCCAGACCAAAATTACAGAGTGGCTCCGGGCAGGCGCTTCTGCCTCCGCCGGGACTGTTACCGAACCCCTGTCGATCTGGTCCAAGTTCCCAACCGCCCGGGTCTTCGTTCATCCCTCGGCGGGCTGCACCCTGCTGGAAAGTTATTTCCAGGCCATCCGCTGTCCGCTCCAGATTCTCATCATCGGTGACCCGCTTTCCGCTCCCTGGGGGTCGTCCTCCACCGTCACACCCGGCGGCCTCCCTGCCGGCATCCTTACAGAACGCCGCACGGTGACCGCCGAACTTCGCACCCGTGACGGGGATTTCTTTAACCGGTTCCTGTTTTTGCTGGATGGCAAAACACTTCAACCGACAGGCAAAAGCCCCGAGGTGACTCTGGATCCCGCCATTCTGCCCCCGGGCCTCCACAAATTACGGATTGTGGCCTACACCGTAGGTTCAGTACGATCCCAAATATTTTCAGAGGCCGCCTTTGAAGTGAATGGCACCAATAAATGACTTGTAACGAAAGGATTCACCACCCGCTTCGCTAGAGACACAGAGAAGAAAAGAGAATGTTGCGGTATTTTTGTTTCGGAGTACCGAAACGAAAAATTCCGCAACACCTTTCTGAAGGAATTCATAGAGAAAGAGGAGATGGATCAACACTCAAAACCTCTCTTCCCTCTCTGCTTCCCCCTTCAAGAAGGGTTTCGGGAATTTTGGCCACGGTACTCCGTGGGCGAAATTCCCGAAACATTGTTTTCTCTTCTTCTGTCTTCTCTGTGTCTCCGTGCCTCTAGCGAAGCGGGTGGTGAATCTTATCTTGAATGGTGAACAGCATGATGAAATGTGTTTTTTTTGATCGTGACGGGATTGTCAACCAGTCGCCCGGCCCCGGCTATGTGGAGCGGTGGGAGGATTTCCATCTGCTTCCCGAATTCGTGGATTCCCTCCGGATTGTGACCGAACTGGGTTATGCCGCGATCATCATCTCGAATCAGCAAGGGGTGGCACTGGGCTGCATGACCGCCGAAACGGTCGACGACATGCACCAGCGGCTCCGGGATATCCTCAAGCAGAAGCATGGCCTCAGCCTGCTTGATATATTTTACTGCCCGCACAAAAGCGGAACCTGCGACTGCCGCAAGCCCAAGCCGGGTATGATCCTGGAGGCTGCCCGGCGGCACCGGATCAACCTCGCCGAGTCCTGGATGGTGGGCGATTCACCTGGCGATGCCGAGGCTGGTAAAGCGGCAGGGTGCCGGACTATTCTGGTGGGAGAAAAGGCGAGTCCGGGTTTGGCCGATTTCACATTTCGTGACATGGGTGAATTCCGGTCGAAAATCAAAGATCTACTGGTGAAGGGGGAACTCTGTTTATGAAATTATTTGTTCCGGGCCGCATTTGTCTTTTTGGTGAACATTCCGACTGGGCGGGAAGCTACCGCCGCATCAACGGGGAATTGGAAAAGGGCTATGCCATTATCACCGGCACCAACCAGGGTCTTCATGCGGAAGTCAAACCCCACCCGAACAAACTGATTGTTAAAACAACCTTGAGCGATGGCACCCCGTTTGGCCCCT
>CAZOZF010000295.1:0-3247 GCA_964584205.1 uncultured Verrucomicrobiota bacterium | reverse complement strand
TCCTTTTGGAAACCCTGCCGGTGCTCGTGGGGGCGGCGTATATGCTTCTGCAGAAGGTGGCGGAGCGGCGCGCGATGCAATACCTGGCCATGGCGTTTATGGCGGCACTGATCGTGGCGAACAACCTGAACTTTTTATCCGGCGCGTGGAAAGGCTACATGAACTATAATCCCCGGGAAGTGGCGGAGATCGGGCGCGTGTTGGATGCAACGGTCAAGCCGGACGCCGTGGTGTTCTTTTCGGGGCGCACCAGGTTCGCCCTCGGTACGCACCGCAACTACCGGTCGTACGATCTGGAAAGCTTCACGTCGGGCTTCGGACAGCGGGCTTTTGCGCCGTTCCACTACCGCCCCTACAACCCGGCGGTGATGCAACAGGAAAGCCGCCGCGCACGCTTTGCGGCATACTACCAGGCGCATACCGACGCGCAGTTGCGCGAACTTAAGAGCACTCTGGCGGCCTCTTTTTTGGATCGGTCCCGGCAGGTCGTCTACCTGTTGCCAAGTCAGGATGTCCGCCATGAACAGCAGGACTTGGGCCCGGGGTTCGAACTGCATCCACTGAAAGTGTGGGAGACCCGGAGAGAGGGAACCTGGGGCATTTATGCGGCAACGCGACGCGCTTTGTGACCCCGAAAAGCCGGTTATGAATTAAAAAGATGATGGGTGAGCATGAATGAAATGATTTGCGTAGGGTGTAACGGGGAAAGGGTGTAGTGAAACAAGGTGGCATAAGCGTTGTTCTGTTGACGTTCCTCATGAGCGCCATTCCCTGCCGTTCGGAGATTGTCGTAAGCGATTGGTTGCCGATCTACCGAGGGGTTGCCTACGCGACGGGCAGCGCGGATGCCGCTGAGTCAAGGCTTCAGCAGGTGCGTGCCATCCGCATCGACCTGCTGACGCCGGGAATCAAGTTCTTGGCGACCCCCCGTGACGGTGCCTTGGAAACCCGGACGATGCCGACAAGCGCCTTTCTGAAGGCCCACTCGCTTCAAGTTGCGATCAACGCCGGCTTCTTCGCTCTCTCGAACAATTTCAGTTCGCTCGACACGGATATCATCGGGCTTCAGATAAGTTGCGGTGTAATGGTTTCGCCGGCAACGACGGGTTTTGGAAATTGCAGCCTGCGGATTACAACGAATAATGTGGCCACGTTCGATACGGTGACCGCGCTACCCTACAACACGGACGGCATTGACACCGCTGTGCCCGGTCAGGGCCTCATCCTCGTCAATGGGGTGGCCAACACGGACACCAACTCGGTGCATCCTCGCTCCCTGATCGGGCTGAGCGCGGAGGGGCGGTTTCTCGTTCTTGTTACGATTGACGGTCGGCAGAATGGGTATAGTCTGGGGGCCACTTTCAAGGAATGTGGAGAGTGGCTTCAACGGTTTGGCAGCTACAACGGTTTGGCGCTCGACGGGGGCGGTTCAACCACTCTGGTACGCTCGGATGACACCGGAGGCGCGACCGTTTTGAATCGCCCGAGTGATGAGTTGCATCGGGAGCGGTACGTGGGCTCGCATCTGGGCGTGTTTGCCCGGAACCTGCCCCGCCCGGTGCCTGTCGTCCAATCAGAAACGCTAAATGAGTGTCAATAGCTTAAAAATAAGATAGAGTCAAAACCCAATAACCACAAGAAAGACAACAGATCATGAATTCTATATCTCAAGAAATATTCGGTGCCGAGATCCAGTATTTTCGAACCGATCCGCAATATTGGCCGACCTTAATCGAGCGTTTGAAAGACACCGGTCTGCGGTGTGTCACCACCTACGTGCAATGGAGTACTCATCTGGTGGGTGCGCCGGACAAGAAACATCCGGCAGGTATCCTTGATTTCGAAGGCAGGACCAATCCGCGCCTGAATCTGATGAAATTTCTGGATTTGGTTCAACAATCAGGTCTTAACATGAACTTTCGTTGCGGCCCATTCTGCTGCAATGAAATGATCCATGGCGGTTATCCGGAATGGCTGGTGCTCGGAGACCCGAACATAATGGTCTGGGATTACCAGAATCGCACAACCCAAGGCTACTGGATCGGCAAAAAGGAGGGCTCCCAGCCCTCCTACCTGCACCCGGAGTATCTGGCTTGGTGCAAAAAGTGGTTTGCCGAGGTGGATGCCATCATCCGGCCCCGTCTGAAGTCGAACGGCGGCTTCATCACCATGATCAACCTCGACAACGAGATCAGCTACATCGTCAAGGACAGCTTCCTGGATTCCGATTACAATCCCGTGAACGTCCGGCCAGGTGGATTCTATCACCAGTTCCTTAAGGAGAAGTATGGCTCGGTGAAGAATCTTCCCTATGGCCGGAAATTTGTGTCGCTTGAGGCGGTTGAACCCCCGCGTGCGGTGCCGGAGACGGTCGGCGCGGATCTGGCATGGTACACCGACTGGGTGGAGTTCAAGACCTGGTGCATGTGCCGGTACATCCGTGAATTGCGCGCGATGCACGAGGCCAATGGCGTGAAGGACGTCACCTTTATGACCAACTTTAATCCGCACCTGCCAGAGGGTGTGCCCACGCGGATGCCGGATTTCGAGAAGGCGGTGGGACCGGGCGGGCTTGTCGGTTATGACTTCTATCGTGGTATGTTTATGAGCTACTCGGGCTATCATTCGATGGCGCGCGTACTCAAGCTGATGAACGCCAGTTTGAGGTACACCTGGTCGGCGGAATTCATGTCCGGCACGTGGAACAAGAATCTAGGCAACTCTCGGGTATCCGATGACCACATGCGATTCATGGCGCGTTGTGCCCTGGCGCAGGGTTGCAAATCGATTGATTGGTTCATGTTCCATGATCGCGATTGCTGGGGGGATGCCCCGGTCAGCTCGCACGGGCATGTCCGGCCCAGCCATCAGGTTCTCAAGGAAACGCCGAACCTGCTTTTCACGAAGATCAAGGATTGGGATGGGTTGGTTCCCCAGATGGATACGGCCATTGTTTATGATCTGCTCCAGCACCAGCATACTTCGATTGGCGATCCGATGCCGTGCAATGACAATGAATTGCATGTTGGCAAACCGTCAGTGGACGGAGCCCCGGCCGGGCGCGCCTCGCAGGAATATATGGGGCTCTTCAGATTGGTGGAGGAGAACGGGATGCAGGCCGCAGCCGTGGACACAGTTCATTCCTCGAAAACGCTATTACAATACCCGCTTGTATTCCTACCGGGCTCACCGGTGATTAGCTCCGTGACCAACCGGGCACTTCTGGCGTATGTCAGGAAGGGGGGCG
>CAZOZF010000294.1:0-3249 GCA_964584205.1 uncultured Verrucomicrobiota bacterium | reverse complement strand
CCAGTCGACTTGACCGAGGTCGTTGTAATGGGTGTAGATACCGACAAGGCGCACAGCACCCTCACCCCCACCCTCTCCCCTGAAGGGAGAGGGAGAAGAGGCGGAAAGCTGGCGTCCAAGGGCGTCTTGGGTGTAGGTGGTTTTGACGCCGGTGGCACTGATGCTTTCGACGGGAAGTCCATTGTAGGTGATGCTGGTGGCCGCGTTGGTGCTAAATGGGCTGCGAACTGATTTTGTTACCAGCCGGTGGGTTGCCTCCATAACCGTCTCAGAGCCGGTAACGTTACCCAGGATGTCCAGGGACTCGCTCTTGAGCACGGCGCAACCGCAGGACAGCCCCCCGGCGCTGGAGCGCGAAATGGCATTGGTAACAGGAACGGCGGATGCATTGGGATAGACCAGGGACAGCGTTTCGTCATACCAGTCGCCGTCGCGCTGGATATAGCGGCGAATGGTCTCGCTGACGCGATCGGGGCCGGCAAGATCAAGGAGGCCGTTGGCGTTGACATCGAGTCCACTACGGATTTGATTCCCGAGTTCATCAAATTCGTTAAGAGTTGTTGAGTTGTTAGGTTGCTGGGTTGTTGAGGCTAGTTGCCCTTTGGTGTTGTAGACAAAGGAGTTGGTGATGACGGTGCCTCCAAAACCCGGCTTCTCCTCTCTGATTAGGCTGCCAAGGAAACTGGTGGTGGTTTTGTTCCACATTGGCGAGTTGGTGCCGGCAGGGCCGGAATAGACTTTGCTCCACTGGGTTCCCTCACTATTGACACCATAATCATAGCGCGTCTTAAGTACGCCATTTTCCGAGGTTGATAAAGGCCGCCCGTCAATGTTGTTGACGGTGGTCTGAATGAGGCCGCCGGGTGCAATAACAGCACGGATGAGCCCATTCGAGGCATAGCCGTATTGCGTGACGAGGCCGCGGGCATCGGTTTCCACAGTTGGGCGACCCAGAATATCGTATTCCCGATGCGAGGTTGAGGAAAGATCCCCGGCAACCTGCATGTCGGAGATGGGCCGGTGCATGGCGTCATAAACCCGGGTAGCGGTTCGATCGAGTTGGCCGGGGTAATCTCCAAAGGGCGCCACGCCCTGGTGGGTAGTATCCACAAGGCGTCCAAAAACATCAAAGGCGTAGCTCATGACGGTGCCATCGCGGTCGGTGGAAGAGGCAAGGCGACCGGGGGTGTAATCCCAGAGCCGGAACGTTCCATCGGCAAAGTCCGATCGGACGCGATACCCGGCAACGCTATAAGTGTGCAGCATCCAACTCATGCGCTGGTAACCGGAGCCGGTATAGACCTGGGTTTCCTCAAAAACAATATGGCCCTTGGGGTCACGAATGGTTATGTCGCGAGTGGTTTTAAAGGCGACGCCACTGGAGGACTGGACTGTTCCTCGCGTCTTGAGGGTGCGGTGGAAATTGCCTGGCCCGGCGGTAAAACAGGGATTATTGGTCCCAAGAAAAACGCCAAAGGCATACTCGTAGCTTTCCAGCGCGCCATTCTCGTGAGTGCTGGCCTTGATCGCGCCCGCATTGGCCGGGTCAGCACCGGCACCATAGTATAATTCCCGGGTGACAAGATTGGAATTCGACCCCGGCAGGGATCCGGGCGATGCGGCTTGTTCCGTCTTGACCTCAGCCACCGGGCCTGACGGGTAAACAAGCGTGTACACATCGTACTTCGTGTTGGTGTGGTAAGTCCTACGGACCACCGTTCCCTCAATGCGTTCAGTAGTGACAAGGGGCCAGACATTCAGGGGATCCGCCCCATAATCATACATAATGTCAAAAGCATTGGTGGTGGAATCGCCTGCGGAGTAAGGCATGTTTTTCCAGGAACGGGTTTCCCTGATGGTTCGCCCTTGAGCGTCATAATTATATTTGGTCCAGCTTCCATCCGACTGGGTGATGCACTTGAGCCGGGCATAGCGCCCCACCTCGCTGCTTGTGGTGTAGAAATCGTTGGCGGTGACGGTGGCGCAGGTCCCCGTCCCCAGTGTGGTGCTGATGGTCTCATAACCCCAGGCGTAGGACTTGCGGATATCCTCCCGGTGCGCCAGCAGGCGCCCGGACCCGTCATGCAAATCCATGGTCACCGTCTCATATGGCGGCGTGCTGGTAGCCAACCGGCTGAGACGCCGTTCGCCGTTGCCCTGGATAAGTTGCCAGCGCTGGTTCAGGGGATTATAACTGAACGTGGAGATATTGGTGAACCCGGCGCGCATCTCGGTGATCGACATCGCACGGTCAGCGGAGAAGTGAATAACGCCAGGGGGTTCGCCCGCGACCCGATAGGTCACGATGGGCGGCACGGCTGAAGTCTTGATTTCCGGAGGATACACCGCCACATCAAAGGTCCAGGTATTGACCGGAACGATTTTGGTCACCGCCGCCGGGGTGTCGATTTCGGATAGAAAGCCATCGACAGTTCGGGCTGTGGCAATGCCACTCTCGGCGGGGTTCCGCCAAATACCGAGCTTGTTATTGTATATTACGTATTCCGGCAGGGCCGCCACTTCGGGGAGATTGGTATTGCCCACGCGATACCGCAGCCTGTCGCCCGCCGCATTGATCAGGTCAATGGAAGCAGGTGCATTCGTCACGGGCTGGCCCTGGGCATCCAGCATGCGCAACGACGTGCGATCACTTGGATTGACGGCCTTCAGCACGTTATTCACCGGAGGAGCATAATCATGGCGTTCATTCCACTGGTCAGTCCGCAAAACCCGCCCGGTGGCCAGAATAACCGGTTTTGCAGGTGCGAGAGAATACTGAAGCGCGGAAAGCGGTATCCCGTCCCCGCTCAGCGTCTTGATCTGAAAAAACAGCGTGCCGCCACTCAGGCCGCCGGGCGTGATTGAGGCCCCGAGCGACAGACTGAAGCCGGCGGCACCAGCCGCATTAACCCCAATAATCGCAGAATACAGGGGCGTCACCCCGCCATTGCCACAACTACCGGAAGCACAACCCCCGCTGTCGGGCAGGCCTGAACCGCCTACGCCATCACTCCCCACAGACGATCCGCTGGCACCTGTCTGAAGTTTACAAGGCGGGCAGTCCGCACTTTCAGGAGCTTCACCTTCACCACAGGGTTTTGGCGGATTGACATTCGGATTTGCCGACCAGACATTAAACACCAGCATCCCCTGGATAATGAACAAAACAAAACACGAGGTTGCGTTTCGCGAACTGATCATAGACGGACTCCTATTCCACTACCTGAAAAGCGATCTTCAATACGTTTT
>CAZOZF010000293.1:0-3270 GCA_964584205.1 uncultured Verrucomicrobiota bacterium | reverse complement strand
CGGTGGCAATGACATCCACCTGGTCGGTGCGCAAGTGCTTGGCCCACAACTCCTCAGATACCGGCGGATAGTTGAGGGTATCCAGCTTGAGCGTGAACGGATGGAATCCAGACTGCACCTTGCCGGTGGGCACCACCAGGATGCGCGGGATATCGATCGTCTGCTGGATCACCATCTCCGTGGTCTTCGCCACAATGGCCGCAATGTCCGGCTTGGCCGACACTCCCTCGATTTCAAGCTGGGAGGGGCGATACTGACTGGCGACCTCCTTCACCATGGAGGCCTGCACTTCTTTTTTCGACAAGTAGGAGACGCCCGGCAGCACCGTCGGCTGGTTTTCCAGCTTACGGATCACATCATAGGCTATCTGGGCCACTTTCTGGTCTTCTGGCGTCTTAAAAGCGGGCGGCTCAGCAGTCTTCGGAACCAGGGTGCTCGAGGTTGTCTGCTCAGGCTGCAACCCCAACTGACTGGCCAGTTGCGACTGCGAAACAACCGTCACCGTCTTCTCTCCCAATTGCTCCGGCTCCAAAATCACCTGCTGCATCCGGACTGGTGAGTCCGGTTTCTTGGCGTCGTCCACAATCTCCTGAAACTTGTCATGGGCAATGATATTCAGGCGATCCACCGTGTTGACACCGGTACGCCTGCCATAGGGCAGACGCAAACCACGTCCGATTGACTGCTCGATCAGGATTCGCGCATTGGCCGCGCGCAGGGGGACAATGGTGTAGAGGTTGGTCACGTCCCAGCCCTCTTTGAGCATATTGACGTGGATCACGATCTCGGTCGGCTCATCGGTGTGCTCGACCTTGAGCAACCGCTCGACCATCTCGTCCTCTTCCGTGCCGGTCTTGCTGGAATCCACCTGAATGACCTTGGTTTTGTACCGTCCCTCGAAAAACGACTCCGACTGGATCAAGTCGATCAATTGCTTGGCATGGGTTATGTCGCGGGCGATGACCAGGACGAACGGTTTGACGATTTCTCTGCCACTTTCACGAGCATACGTTTCCAGCTCTACCTTCACCTGTTCATGAAGGCGGACACCATCCTGAAGCTTCATCAACTCAATGGCCTCCGGCGTCATCCCCGCCGGATTGAAATTCTTACGCGTGACAACGGCCGGCTCCTTCACAAAACCGTCGGCCATTGCCTTGCCGAGCGGGTAATCAAGAATGACATTCTTGAACGGCAGGGCACCCTTGGCTGTTTCCACAAACGGGGTGGCGGTCAATTCCAGGCCAATAACCGGTTTCAATTCATTAATCGCCCGTACCCCGGCGCTGGCGCGGTACCGGTGCGATTCATCCATAATGAGCACCAGATCAGGCAGGGCCGCCAGATATTCGAAATAACTCTCGCCGATATATTCAGAAAGCCGCTTGATACGCGGCGACTTCCCGCCCCGGACCTCCGAGTTAATCTTCGAGATGTTGAAGATATTCACCTTGCAGCGGAGCGCCTCATCGAACAGCGTCCCCGCCTTCGCCTCATAATTATCACCGGTGATGATCTCCGGGGCGTCGGTGGCGAATTCAGCAATCCCCTTGAACACATACTTGGGCGTGTTCGGGGTGAAATCAGCGATGAGCTTGTTGTAGATGGTCAGATTCGGAGCCATGACGAAAAAATTATTGATCTCATGCGCGAGGTGGAGGTAGCTGATAAAGGCGCCCATCAACCGTGTTTTGCCAACGCCGGTGGCGAGCGCGAAGCAGACCGAGGGGAATTCGCGCTCAAAATCGGTGACAGTCGGGAACTCGGAGCGAATTACCTCAAGCGCTGCGGCGATATCGCCCCCCTTCCGAGGCGGGATAATCTCCGTGATCCGGTCGAGAATTTCCAGTGAACGCCGCTGTGGCTGGCGGAGGCTTAAACGGCCGGCTATGGCATTGACTTGGGGGTTCATGACTCTTTCTTCCCCTTTTTCAGGAGCTTGGGGGCTGGCGGCTTGTTCAACCCTTTCGCCACCTTCTCGAAATCCGCGTCCACCAACCTCGGTTGCGTGTCCAAAAACGCCCGGTAACGGTCATATTCCAGTTCAGCCTTTATCTTCGCCTGTTCAGCGGTGATATTGCCAGCGTGATCCAGAAGTTCGTGCTCTGAAAGCTTCAAGAACTCATCCAGTTTTGTGATCCAGTCTTGCATCGTCATCACTTTTCGTTGCAGCGCCCTAAGCTCTGCAAATTCAATGTAGGCGTTCACGATTCGGTTCAGCGTGCCGAGTTCATCCGCGTCGAGGTAGTTCTTGGCGATAGCGACATCCTCCTTACGAATGATGCCGCCGGGTCGTGTTGTTTTCAGTCCCATAAATGGCCGGGCGGCATCCACCCGCGCATGGATCACCTCCGCCGCCGTTTGACCGTGTGCCGCCCAGTGCATCTTGTTCTGCACCGTGGCAAAGAACCGTTGCGACATTTCCGTATTCGGAGTGTAGTCCACGCTCGTGGCGTATATATCGAGCACCTTCTGGTAGAACCGGCGCTCCGATGATCGGATGTCACGGATGCGCTCAAGTTGTTCATCAAAATAGTCCTTATGTCCCTTGCCCGGCGGATTCTTAAGCCGCTCGTCGTCCATCGTGAACCCCTTCAAGAGATACTCGCCCAAGCGTGCAGTCGCCCACTGGCGAAACTGCGTGCCCCGATGGCTACGCACGCGGTAGCCCACGGCGATGATGGCTTCCAGATTATAGTGTTCCACCTCACGAGCGACCTGTCTGTCACCCTCTTGGCGAACTATCCGGAATTTCCGGATAGTTGCCTCCCGGCGTAGTTCGCCCTCGTCGAAAATGTTCGCCAAATGCTCGTTGATTGTCCGTACATCCTTCTGGAAAAGCTCCGCGATGAGAGCCTGCGTCAACCACAGCATCTCGTTCTCAAACCGGCACTGCACTCGCGTGCGCCCATCCTCCGTCTGGTACAGCACTATCTCAGATGAGTTCAAAGGTTCTTTGTCCGGGAGTTTCATCCTCTGCCCCTCCATGATTCTCCACGCGGTGCGTGGAGAATCCCAGCCTGCGCAAGTTGGACGTGTGTCATAACTCCAACTCCTGCTGCCCAGGTTTCTTGGGCGCTTTCGGCAGATTCTCAACCTTGAGGCTATAATCATCATGCCCCCATTCGCAGCGGGAGAGAACCTGTTTCGGGATTTTTTTCACGGTGAGGTTGGGATACCGGTCCGTACCGCCCTTGGGACTGCGGAAAGCGGCACAGAGCACGAGCAGGGACCGATCCGGCCCCACCTCATCACTCAACTGCGCAAGCT
>CAZOZF010000292.1:0-3297 GCA_964584205.1 uncultured Verrucomicrobiota bacterium | reverse complement strand
GCAAGCGGCATCGTGCCCTGCATCTGGTAGTTTGCTCGCGGGGACGGGGCGCTAGAGGGTCACCAGAGACAGAAGGTCGCCAGCGCTTGAGCCGGATTCCGATCTCTAACACGACAGTAACTTGAAAATATCAATGCGGTCATCATTTCATAACAATTCGAAGGTATCCTGAATCCCTATTATTAAATAAGGATACACACTTAATCCCACACTTCGTCGGCTACGCTTAGTCCAACCGCTTAGTCGATGTCTAATGTGATCGTGCAGGTTTTTTTGATCAATGAATAATCCCCTCATAAACCCGGAAGAACCGATTGAAGAGACACTCTGGATAGGTCAAAGGCTTCTCCTGCTATAGACATTCGAGAAGCAGTTCGGCGATCCGCGTCCCGACGGCCGCGACGTTTGACCAGTCCTGCCATTTCGGAATGAGGTTCTTGTACTCATCCAAATGCGTGTCTTCCAGATCGAAGGGGAGGGGGGCTGCGAGTTGAATTTGCAGTTGTTGCAATGCAGACTGTCCGTTGGGTTGCGGATAGATTTCGTCGAAATGTCGTAAGGCTTCAACGACGGCGCTGTCTTTCATGGCGTCCGCCAAGGCCACGAAATCGAGATAATCACGGGTGGCATTTCGTTTCAGGATGAGTACACCCTTGATCCTTAGAATTTCCGCCAGGGTGGGCACCGTCAATTCCTGACCTTCACATTTCATCCGGACTGTTTCGAGAGGTTGATCCCGTATGAGTTGACGAATTCCGGTTTCGATGCCGTCAAGACTGCCAAGAATCATGACGGGCCGGCGGACGCGCGCTGTCCTCCAGCCTGCAACAGATTCGAGTTCGGCCAACGTCTTGTCAAAGTGGCGGGTTAGATCAGGCAGGACATGGTCGGCATCCCTTGAAAAACGGTGCTTGGCATGAAGGGCGGCTGCCGAACCACCCACCAGTACCGCAGCCGGTAGTATTTTCTGGAGGCGTGCGGCGGACGAAAGTAGGAGTTCCCATTCAGGCAACTCGCCGCTCGGCATAGTGCCTCCAGAGTTGGTAGCGTTGGGCTTCAGGATCATTGGAGTGAGCCTTGCAAACGCGAAGGATCTTGACCATAATGCCGGGATTCGCAGCAGCGGAATCTCGCAATTCAGCCCAATCCGACCGACCGCCACGCTCAATGATGTCGTCAATCGCGACGGCCGTGAAATTTTGATGGTTGATGTGCCGGTGTTCCATTGCGTCAGGCTAGGCGAATTGACGTCCTAAAACAAGCAGAAAGGGAGCCCCCCAATCCTCGCCTAAGAGGAGGAACGCGACATAAGGACATCTACGGTGAAGCTCTCCGGAGTCGTTTCGAGTGAGAGGAACGGCTTGAGATTCCGGTGTGACGAGGTGGCTCCGGCCGTAGCCTCGCAACATTCTGTTGATGGCCAAACTGTCAAGTAGACGGGTGGGATTCATAGATTGGAGGGAAAAGTTGACAGGGTGAGGGGTGTGTTTCATCATCAGCCCCTCATGAACCCTTCGCGTGAATTGGAAATGCGTTCGGCGGCGGTGACGCTGTCGGATATGGAGATCTTTGTTTTCCCCGAGCTGATGATGGCCCTCCTGCTGGCCAATCTGATGTCGCCGCGCCTCTGGAAGTGGCGCGAGGATCCCTGGTTCAATGGATTGGCGAAGATGAAGCCCTACCGCCGGATTACCCGCCTGAAGCAGTACATCATGGATCATTATGCCTTCAATCTCGATCTGGAGACCTGGGGGCTGACAACCCAGGAGCGGGAAATGGCGCGGTTCCGTCCCTTCCTGGATGAAGCCACCCTGCGCCAGTCGAATGCCCTGTTCGGCTATGAAGGCGATAAATATTATTTCGATATCGATATCCGGACTCATTTCGGATTGCACAAATATAACAGCGAGACCATTCCTTACTGGAAGACCGAGACGGTCGAAGCCATGGATGCCTTCCGTTATAAGGAGGGCTACTCGACTGGCGCAGGGGAATGCGTCTCCCTGGCCGCCTTGTATGCAGCGGCTTTGTTCATTGTGGCGGGCATTCCCCTGAAGGATATTTATCTGATGGCCACTCCGCTCCATTCCCAGAATTATGTGGATTTGGATGAGGGGATCCTGACGAATAACCGGCGGCTGGTGACTAAGAAGATGTGGTGTAACGGGACGGCGCTTTCGGCTCAGGCTCGACGCGCGCTGGAGAACGAGCATGTGACGGTTGTGGCCCATGAAACCGGCTGGATCCACACGGTCTACCCGGAGGCGACCATCAGTCCGGAGGTGTATCAGCGGTTTGCCGGAAAAGTGAAGGCCTTCCTGGACACGCCACTGACTGATGAAGTGATGGGGAATTTCCTGCGCCATAAGCGGGATATGCAGAAGTGCTTCCAGCTTCGTCATGCGATCCGTGGGGTGAATCATTTTGTTCCCCTTGAGGTGGCATTCCAATACGAGGAGGGAAGTTCCGCGTTGGTCACCGATACGACGCGTGACGCCCTGCTGGCGGAAATCGACATGGATCAATTTGTGCCGGAGGTGCTTCCGGGCCGGATTATGCTGAATGATCTGGAGGAATATGTGCGCCGGGAAAAACCAAACCTGAGCCGCCCGGCGGATGTGGTCCGGCTGAAAACCCAATTCGCGTGCTCGTGCCTGAATGCCGAGTGGGCGATGGAGAGCCTGATCCGGTTTTGTCACATCGAACCCCGTCTGCCCGTGGCGGCGGAACGCACGTTCATGCCTGCTGGTGAACCGCTGGCGATTACTCGCGAGATGACCCGGGAGGCGGTGATTGCGCGGCTGGAGTCGTTGCGCGCCTCGCTTCCCGTTGCCGATCTGGCCTTTTATGCCTACCGGGATCTGAGCCGCACGGAACCCGCTCCTTTTTTAAAGGCCGCACTGGAGAGGAATCCCGTATCGGTGGCGGGAACGAAGCTCATGACGGACGATGAGGTTGAGGCGGTGATTGCCGCCATGCCGGGCGACTCGATTTATGATGAGCCGGGTCGGTTGGCCCAACCGGACGAAGTGTGGAACTATGGTCGGGGCGACGGCGTGGAGAAAGCCCTGTTGCTGGCTACGATTCTCAAGGCGCGTTCGGTTGGAGTGCCTGCGCGGATCGATGTGGCGCCGGACAAAGCGACGCTCGTGATGAATGATCGGCGGATTGAGTTTGTTTCCAGAAAGCAGTTGAGGCTACAAACATGGGAAGTGTAAATCATTGTAGATGGTGCTTCCATAAGGCATGCGTTCGAGGTTCCCGCTGCTGGTGTACCGGCTTCAGCCGGTCTTCTCT
>CAZOZF010000291.1:0-3359 GCA_964584205.1 uncultured Verrucomicrobiota bacterium | reverse complement strand
GCGGTCTCAACGGGCGTGTGCCCGTACCACCAGAAAAGCGATTTCTTATCCATTATATCTGACATACAAACGAGTGCAAAGGTGGTATCAATGTTGGATGAGCGGGCAAAAACACTGGTCGAAAAGCCACTCCGGAAAAAGGGCGGTCTCAGGGTTGCTGATCGGATCCGGGCTATTGCTTTTGATGTTGGCGCTTCCACCTTCATTTTTATCACATGCCAGCTTTGTCTCCGGTTTATCGTTAATCGCAATCGGAGGCATCAAATTTCTTATCCAGTCCCTGGTGACTAGCGATAAACAGGAAAACATGGATGAGGAATAAGGGGGTCATTCCCGCCTGATTGCCTGCCATTAACCAAAACTTCCGGATAACTGTTTTTGCAATACAGAAGAACGAGTTGACGAAGCCCCCGGTATATCTTATCGTCTGGCTTCAAACTGCGGTCAAACACGTTCATCATGCTAAAAAAAATAACGGAAAAAGCAGCAGCGGATGCGGGCGTACAGGACGCCTCATCTCTTGATGAGTTGAAGTCTTCCTGCAGGACCGCCCGCCTCAACTTCATGAGCGCCAGCTATGGTGATCGCTCCGCCGCCCACGATGCCTACGTGAAGGCAAAGTCCGATCTCGATAATGCCCTCGCGGCAATGGGAAAGAATTGACATGAGCCTGACAGCAGGAAATTGGAGCGCGTATGGATAATATCAAGGAACATCAAAAAATCGGCGAGTGGCTCAAGATGAAAAGGGAGCAGGCAGGGCTTTCAAAGGCTCAATTGGCGGCCTTGATAGAGCGGGATAGGGCATTTGTCGGGCGATATGAAACCGGGCAGAGGCTGGATTTCATCCAGTTCACGAATATTGCTTTAGCGCTTAAGGCAAAGCCCGCTGAAGCGATCGCCTTGTGCATCACGGGCAGGGGAGGAGAATCGTGATGAATTACTGCTTTCTGCGGGGAATCGTGCGGGAAGCAACCGTTTTATCCCGTTTCGGGTTTAACAATACGGCCTCTGGTGAAGCGGTAATCTCCTCGAATATTTCCCGATAGACGGCCACCGCATCCCTCCGGAGGGCCCGGCATACCCAGTAAAATTCAACCACATCAAGTCGCCTCTTGCCGGTTTCAATCCGCCAGACAAAAGAATTCTCCCTGTCCAGTATTTTGGCGAGATCCCGTTGCGTCATGCCCGCAGCTTTGCGCATCTCAATAAGTTTCGCGAGAACTCTTTTATATTCAGAACTATGTATTGACACGGTCATACATCACCCCCAGTTCATAATCAATAGGCACTTTATATGTACCACTATCCGTGAGTTCAGGCAACCCTCCTGTTTCGCGGCCTGATTTGGTTCTTGCCGCCGGGGTCGCATGCATTCAAGATGCGTGCAAAGTTTGAAGAAATTAAGAAGCATGTAAGAAGGAGTGATATGCATCGAATGTTTCTGACGACGATTTGCAAATTCCTGAAGATACTCGGGCGCTTGCCCATGAACCGGCACTCTTTGCAACATAGACTCTTCGGGGTGATGGTCCTGCTCATTCTGACTTGCGCCGTTACCTATACGGTGATCTTGCTGACGGTCCGCAAGAATGCGATCATCGGGGCGGCTGACAGCAAGCTCTTCACGGCGGCCGAGTGTGCCCGCGCCAATTTCATGCGGCAATACTGCAACCACCTCCCCGGGAAGGACTGGCCCCAAATTGAGGGGTATTCCCGGATTGTGGCTGATAATGACGCGTTGTGTCGGAAATTGGGAATTCAATACATTTGGAGCGTGGTGTTGCAGGATGGGCAGGTTGAATTTACTTCCGCCACGCACTCGGATCTGAATAATCCCTCGTCTGATTGTGCGAAGTTTCTGGAAGCGCATACGGATCCCGCGTCATTTGCCCCGGCGCTCAGTTCGATGAAACCCGTTTATTCCACGTTCCATAATAAATGGGGTGAAGGACGTATGGTGCTGATTCCTGAACGGGATGAACTTGGACGCGTCCACATTTTCGGAGCCAGCATCCAGCTTGGCAAACTGGACGACATGGTGCGGCATACCCTTTTGGTGTCGAGTGCAATCAGTCTTGCGATTGTAATGCTGGCGATCAGCTTGAGCTGGCTCTTGGCGAGGTCCCTCGCCGCACCCATTGAACAATTCACCCGCGATGTCCACCGCATCACCGAGGGGGATCTGGAGACGACATTAATCCCCGCCGGGATATTCGAACTCCAGACCCTGGCGCGATCATTGGAAGCGATGCGGCAGAAGCTTAACGACCAGATCAAAGCGTGTCATGAAAGTGAATCGAAAAACCGCGCGATTGTGGAACAGATTCCCGCCATCGTCTATACCGAGGCGGTCGACGAAACCTTTACGACCCTTTACATCAGCCCCCAGATCGAGTTCATTCTGGGGCTGCAGGCAAGCCAATGCGTTGAGAGCCCGGACATCTGGCACACCCACCTGCATCCTGATGATCGCGATCATGTGATGCGGCAGGTCGCCGAGTGTCATCAAACCGGTGAGCCGCTGGATATTGAGTACCGCATGTTTTCAAGCGATGGACAGGTGGTGTGGTTTCATGATGCGGGTCGGATCATCCGTGACAACGACGGACGGGCCTTTGTCCTGCAGGGAGTGATGGTGGACATTACTGAACGGAAGCAGTTCGAAGAAGAACGGATCAAGCATGTGAAGGAGCTGGCCCAACTGGC
Source organism: uncultured Verrucomicrobiota bacterium (assembly GCA_964584205.1). Lineage (GTDB taxonomy): Bacteria > Verrucomicrobiota > Kiritimatiellia > CAIKKV01 > CAITUY01 > JAABPW01. The sequence continues at coordinate 651 of CAZOZF010000291.1, read as the reverse complement.
CCGGCAGATCCAGTCGCTGGCGTCCGCTTTGGTTTCCTCGGAAGAAAATGAGCGGAAACGACTGGCCCATATTCTGCACGATGATCTTCAGCAGCTTGTGATCGGGGCCAAGTTTTTCATCGAAAGTGAATTATTCGCGAACCGGGATAAGCGTGTGGAATCATTGGCGGATCTCAAGCGCGCATCCGAATTATTGAAGCAAGTACTGGCCGTTTCGCGTTCACTGACCAGTGATCTCAATCCGGCCATTCTCCAGCAGGGACTTGTCAGTGGCTTGAAATGGTTGTGCCAGAAGAAGCTCGAAGACCACCGCCTTCAGGTCACCGTAGCGGCCCCACCTGAGGCAGAGCCGTCATCCGAGACTGCCCGGGTGCTGGCCTTTCATGCCGTGCGTGAGCTGCTCCTGAATGTGGTCAAGCATTCGGGTGTCCTGACGGCCTGTGTGGCCCTGACTCGCCCACATCCCGACTGGGTAGAGGTGACCGTCTCGGATGAAGGCGTCGGGTTTAATCCTGAAGCGGCGCTTAATGTGGGCGATTCCCGAAACGGTTTTGGACTGCACAGCATTAAGCAGCGACTGATTCTTTCCGGCGGCGCTTTTGAGGTGAAAAGTCAGCCGGGACAAGGCGCTGTTTTCACACTTCGGATTCC
>CAZOZF010000290.1:0-3370 GCA_964584205.1 uncultured Verrucomicrobiota bacterium | reverse complement strand
GCACGCCGACTGATGGCGCGAGGGCGAAAGCCCTCACGGTCGGCGACTTCCCACACCTTGCGCCGCGTCTCCTCGCTGATGCCGGGGAAATTCGCCAGGGCCCGGCTGACCGTGCCGGGATTGACGCCCAATTCGCGGGCTATGCTGTAGATGCTTGTCGGTTTCCGTTTGATGATGTTGTCCCCTATCCCATGGCGTTCTACTTCACAACGCGTTTCCAGTCAAAACGAAAAAAGTCAGTGGGGCCAACGGGATCGCATCGCAACTACTGATTCCATCAGTGTACCCACCCTGAACGTGTCAAAGAGACAATGCCGGTGGAGCCAGAAGGCGACACCCGGACCGCTACGGGCTCGCAAGCTCGCCCCTCCAAAAGAGAAGACCGAAGGACTTGGAGGGCGGCTCGTGCTTCGTCTTGTCCTGCGAAGCCTTGGCGTAGCGGGAAGCGAAGTCACGCAACGTCGCAGAGTAGTAAGGTCGGCGTCCACCCGGATAAACTCCAGAATACCCAATGCTTAACAGTTTAAGCACCGAGTTCCGACACAATGCACGGAGAACAAATTGCCATGGGTGTCACCATCGGCCTAAGAGTGCCGCCGACACGGCGGCTACTACATCATGCCCCTCGTCAGTGATGATTACATATTCTGTCGAGCAAAATGGTTGCCCGAAACCCGCAGTCTGTTATGATTGTAATATGAGTACGGAATGGAACAATTGTTCGGCCATTGAACGGGTTGACGGACGAGTCAGCGGAGCATGGGTTTTCAAGGGAACACGTGTGCCGGTGGTGGCGCTGTTTGAAAACATAGAGGATGGCGCTTCTATTGATGACTTTCTGGAGTGGTTCCCCGGGGTCACCCGTGAGCAGGTTGAAACAGTACTTGAGCATTCATCCGCCGGACTGGCCTTGAGGTCGGTGGCGTGAAAGTCCTTTTTGATCAAGGCACGCCCGTTCCGCTAAGGCGTTTTCTGCATCCTCATCGCGTGGATACCGCCGCTGAAAAAGGATGGGCGTTGCTTCAAAACGGGGAGTTGCTCCGTCAGGCTGAATCAAATGACTACGACGTATTGATTACGACTGATCAAAATCTCCGGTATCAGCAGAATTTGTCGGGGCGCACCATTAGGATTCTCGTCCTGAGCACCACATCCTGGCCGCGGATCAGTCGAAAGACGGAAGCAGTACGACAAGCTATGGAAGCGCTCGGCATAGGCGGTTACGAAGAGATAACCATCGTCGATTGACACGGGATCTTCAGTGAATACTGAAGGGTCTGTCCCTTGCTTCTTCCCTAATGGCGTCTGACGTTTCGTCGAACGCATACCCCCCGAAAGACCTGGTACCGCCTGAGGCATTGGCTCGACTTGCCGGAATCATTAAAGAGCAGCCTTATGTATCTCCGTAATTGTAATTTACAGTCTGACCCCGCCCTGCCCGACCCCGCCCTGCCCTGGGATCATCTGTCGCTTACGATGCCTTGCGCATCGACCGTCTGGCAGCGAGAGACACAACGGGACGCCCTAGATGCTGCTGTCGCTCCTTGAGATCTGCAACGATTGACTTCAGATCGTGATTGAATCGCGCGGAGTGCCGTTGGCGCGCAGCACGAACCTCCTCAACAATAGGATCCTTGAACATTCTCATGCCTCCATTAGTTCTTCAGGGGTACATATCGCGGGACAAGTATAACCCGCCCGCTCAATAAAGCGTTCAACCTGCTTGCGTATGGTGGCGTTGGCTAAATGCGTACAATTCCACGTCACAAGATAATCAATCCCATTTAGCGCGCAGACTGCAATGTGCAAAGCATCCTCAGGATACTCTTTCGGTATAGGCCCACCCTTAATCATCTGCCGCGCCAATTCCTTTGCCTCATCCCCGACAGACAAAGCCGGAATTCCCTCGATGGCGGCCAGTCTCCGCTGAACAGCACCCGCATCGCCATCCTCCACTTCTGTGACAACCAACGCAGAGACATAGAGATCGAATCGCTTGCGGCAGGTTCGCCACCACTCCATCGTCAAGGCCTGGCGCCCCGCTACGATGACATCCCGGGCTGGACGCCCAGTTAGGTAGCTGATCACCGAGGTCTCAACATATACAGTTGGTTTCATGTAGACAATTTACTCTGTGATCCATTAAACGAAAAGATCTTTCGCATCGCAACCTATCGTTCCCGCCCCACCACTCGCGACACCACGTGATAGTACGCCGCCATGACCTCAACAATCCTAGCCTTGCGCATAGCCACCTCCTGGAGGTTCCACCCCAACGAAAACAAGACTAGCACAGTCTATATGTGTGTAAATATATTTCTATACTAATAGCCTGTCACCTTGTTCCGCCGCTGTAACCAGGGGGCAACTCCCTGGCCGCCACGGGCTCGCAAGCTCGCCCCTCCAGAAGAAAAGAGAAGCCCGAAGGACAATGGAGGGCGGAGCCTGCCTGCCCTGAGCCTGTCGAAGGGGCGACGCCGCTGTAACCAGGGGGCAACTCCCTGGCCGCCACGGGCTCGCAAGCTCGCCCCTCCAAAAGAAAAGAGAAGACCGAAGGGCAATGGAGGGCGGAGCCGTCTGTTCCCGGAAACCTCTTTTTCTATCCGCCGACTCTGCATGGCGCGACTATAAGCCTTCCCGCCGGGAAATGTCCATACCCGGCGTTCATGGGACTTGGAGATGGCGGTCTTTCAGGCCTTTCATCCTCTACCAGCGGAGACCGCCGGCTCCAGAGGCTTTTCCCGTGAACCATGCAGGGCTGTTTAGGGACGGGCTACCTGTTGCTAAGACACGCTTCTTCGCAGAGTAGTAAGGTCGGCGTCCACCTGGATAAACTCCAGAACACCCCATGCTTAACAGTTTAAGCAACGTGAGTTCGAAGGGACACCCAGACAATTTGGCACCGAGTAAACAAGTAATGATTTATATTTAGTTCTTGATTTATTATATCGACGAAGTATTGTCGCCTTATGAGCTCCATCCAGAGACAAAGTGGGCCTGAGCCCCAGGAAGCCATCATTCGGCTCCGCGGCCAAGCCGTCATTCTTGATGCTGACCTTGCCTCTCTCTATGGCGTTACTGTGAAACGGCTGAATGAACAGGTGAAACGCAACCATAAGCGCTTCCCTGAAGATTTCTGCTTCCAACTCACCCTTGCAGAAACCGAGCGTTCAAGGTCGCAATTTGCGACCGCATCCACAGGTCGTATCCGGTCGCAAATTGCGACCGCATCAAAACGGTTCTTCCGGGTTTATGAGGGGATTATTCATTGATCTAAACGCCTGTACGCTCGCATCTGGCATCGATTAAGTGGGTGGATTAAGGGTAACCAACGAAGTGTGGGATTAAGTGTGCGACGAAGTGTCGCTTC
>CAZOZF010000289.1:0-3371 GCA_964584205.1 uncultured Verrucomicrobiota bacterium | reverse complement strand
CGCCCATTTCCCCGCTCCCGTATGGTCACCCGCCATCACAGCCCCGCGCAATCCATAAACATAGCCATCACGCTTACCGCTGTTCTCAGGATCCTGAAAATGGAGATAGATCGTGCCTGCAAAGCCCTTCGGACAGGACACAAAGAGGGTGGTCCGGTTCAGGGACCAGGCCCGGGCCTTATCTCCCTTCCGGAACACCATGTCACCGGGCGCATGAACTCCCCACCTCTGGATGGATCCTTCAAACCGGTACCCGAACCCCTCCTGCTGCTGCGCCACGGCATCTTCGATGGGTTTCCATGGCTTAAAGCCATCTTCATGAGCATTTCCAGCTGCCTTCACATCAAGAACGATCTTGCCTGAGGGCACGGGAACCGTCCCATATCGCGGATTGTTGAAGATACGTTGGATCTCCGCCCGTGCCACCTCCTGCGCTTCACCGAAGGCACCACGTGCCAGATAGTTCACCAGGCTCTGGTGTAACTGGCGCGCCTCGGGCCGTTGCTCCAATCGCTCACGGAGGTTGAGCGAGGTGACCACCAGAGCGCCTTTTCCGCAGCGCAACGCGACCACCGTCGCCAGCCGGTAATTGCGCATCAGCGACGGCGCCTCAATCGCCTGGATCACCGGCTGGATTTTCGGCACATCATTCAGGATAAGGGCCCGGCCCGGTCTCAAGAGATTGTGCCATTGGAAGTCACTGTGGGAAGCGGTCGGGAAGTCAGCCAACGCTCCATGCTTGTCATGAATATGCAAGCCCGTGGTTTCGATATTATTCTGCGGTGTCCAGATCGGGTCGGAGAAATAGACAGGGACCTGACCGTCCAGCCGGTCGGCAATCACTAGCGCCCGCCCGCCTTTTTCCACAAAGTCGAGAAGCGCGCCATCCAGCGTCTCGACCACGCGAACGGCATCAGCTCCTGGCGTTACGGCAGGCACCTTGGGATAACACCACAAGCGCCATCGATTACTGATGCCGGTTCCGGCAACCCGAACCTCCAGCGTGACCTGCTCCGCCGCCCCACTCGGAACCGTCAGGATCGCCTCTCCAACCCCCGTGGTTCCCCCCTGCCTGATGGTGGCGGGCGTGGTTCGCCCCTCAGCCATCACACGCCCCTGCCGTGTCTTAAAGGACCACTCCACAACGGCGTCCTTCAGATCTTCCTTCGCATAATGACAAACCTCGAGCGGGATCCGTATTGTCTGCCCTTCCTCCCAAACCTGTTTAGGAACACGAGCCAACAGAACCGTGGGTGCACAGAACTGGCGGAATGCCTCGGGCGTAATGAACCCCTTGGAATCCCAGAACGCGTCCAGTAGGCCAACCAGCGCCGTCCCCTGTCCGGAATAGTCGTGCAGATCAAGCAGTTGGAATCCCCCCAGTCCCGGGGTACGCAATTCGCGCTCAATGTCTTCCTTGTACAACTCGACCGCCAGCTTGCCGGAGGCCATTCGAAATGCCTCGTTCTGCTCCAACATACCGGCCGAGCGGACACTCTCCCTGAAGGCCTCGAAATTCTTCGCGCGTAACACGCCTGTGTACTTCTCAATCTCCCGGAAATCCGGATAGCTCCACCATTGGCCGAGTTCATGCGCGATCACCGGCACGGTGAACCCTGCCAGAATGTCCCGGTAATCCTGATCCATCCTGAAATCCTCATTGTGGACTTGAATGCGCTCCATATAGCGGATACGGGGGCGTTTGCCGTCCTTCTCCGCACCATACATAATGACCGCAAAGTCATCGTTAGGATTGACCGGCAGGCCCCGCTCACCCGGCCGGATGTATTCATTGCTCGCCGCCGCATATTTACGGGTCGGATCCAACCGCTTCGCCCGTTCCACCATACGTCCGAGGAAATCCCAGTCGCCGGCATGCTCATTACCCATACTGAACATACAGAAGCTGGGGCTGTTCCCGTAAAATTCAAGGATGCGGTCCAACTCGCGTTGCAGGAAGGCCTGTCCGGCCATCTCCTCCTTGATGGTCATCCATACCGGCAGTTCCGGCTGAAGGATGACGCCCTCCTCGTCCGCTGCGATGAAAGCCGGGGAGTTCGGACAGATGGAGTGGTAGCGCACGTGGTTAAGACCGTAGCTCTTGCAGATTTTGAAGACACGCCGCCAGCTCTCCACATCGCCCGCCGGGTGTCCCAACAACGGGAAACCCGCTCCATCATGCGTTCCCCGGAGGAACAGGCTACGGCCGTTGAGCGTGAACTGCGTGCCTTTCTGCCCCATTTCCCGCATACCGAAACGCGTGGTGCTGACATCCTGACACTTCACGCCTTCGGCCTCGGCACGCAGGGTGGCGGTCAACTCATAGAGTGCGGGGTCGAATTCATCCCAGGTCCGCCAATTCTTATCCAGCGGCACGGCCAGCTCCACCAATGCCGCGGATCCGGCGAACTTGAAGAAGTTCCGTCTCTGGCCCACAACACCGTCCTCGCCGCGCAGAAACGCCGCCACCTGCAGATCGCCCTCAACCGTCACTCCCGTGGTGTTGGCCAGCTTGACCAACACCCGTACCCGCTTCTTGTCCAATTCAGGAATCGTCCGGATCGAGGCCACATAAACCGGATCCCGCGCAGTCAGATCCATACGGCCAACAACGCCGTTCCACTTGATCTGGATGTCGTCCCCGTATCCATGGCCGTTGGCACTCGGGCGGCCACTGTTATCGATACGGAGTGTCAGGGTATGCTTTCCCGGAGTAAGCCTTGAACCAAGTTCATACACATGGGGCGTGCACAGACTGTCCTCGCTACCCACCAGCTCTCCATCCACATACAACCGGCTCTCCCACATCACGCGGTCGAGCCAGAGCTGAACCACCTTCCCTTTCCACGACTCCGGGATCTCGACCTCGCGCTGGTACCACGCCATGCCAATATATTCGTGGGTCCGGGTCAACACATACAACGAGGGCTTCACCGGTCCCCCAATACCCGCCTCATCGAGCGTGCCCGGTAGCGTCATCAGCCGGTCGCCCGGGATTTTCCTGAACCAGCCCTCCTGGGCCCCCTTCTTGTCCGGATCCAGCGCCATGCGCCAGGCACCGCCCAGAGGATAGCCAAGCCGGTTCCCTCCCTTTTTCACGCCGCCCAACTTGATCCCACCCGAGGCATCACTATCATAAGCGCCATACTCGGCACCCAGATGGGTAAAGCCCATTTTGGCCGCAATATTTTCCGCATGACTGTCTGGGATGGCACAAACAACAGAAAGCACTGTCATGATCAACAACTGAAACTTCATCTGAGTATCCCTACTTTCCATGCGCGTTTGGGTTAACCGATCATTGACTCAAAGGATTCACTGACCAAGGGAAACCGCCACCCGTGATGATCTTCAGGGGGCCGGAATCGATG
>CAZOZF010000288.1:0-3379 GCA_964584205.1 uncultured Verrucomicrobiota bacterium | reverse complement strand
CGCAGTCCGACCGTGCCCACACCGGCGACAAGAACCGGTACCGCCCGCCCTTTACGGCCTCTTCGCCTAAATCCGACCAGCGAATCTGCGCCCAAAGACCTCCATTAACTCCCTCTCCCTGGGAGGGGAGAGGGTGGGGGTGAGGGTTGATTTCAGTCGTTTGTCCGCGATATTCGAGTCCCAGAATCCAGCCTGCGGCCTCAGATCGCTTTTCCCCATCCAGCGAGAAATGGTCGAAATCAATCAAAAGGCCTGGGAAATTAGGGGTATTGGCATCAGCGGCAAACCGAGCGGCCATGGCAATGCAGGCCTCCGGGTCAATTACCTGCACCACGCCGGCTCCGGCGTGGGCGAATTCCCCAAGGGGAGCAATGTGGTACCACCCGTCATCGGGCAGTCGAAAATCTCGGTTTAAAATTAAGTGATTCATGGGCCTCCAGTAGAGGTCAATAAATCAACGACTTGCATGTCCCAAAAGGATTCTGGCGCAGGCACGGGCTGCCTACGGGGAGGTTGTGAGAATAATCCCCCACTTATCTATCACCCAAACACAGAAATCTATCACCGGACAAACAACGTTTTGGGCAAACTGCCTGATTATCAACTGTTCGAGGAAGTTTTCACACAGGGATGTGTGTAGGAGTCTGAAAAAATGACCGCCCTGACTACCCTCACGGGAGAACCCCATGGGTTCTTATCATCAAGGCGGGACCTTTTTAAATTATACGGCAGCTGGGGGCACGATCTTAGACTCCGTGCAACTCCTCACCAGAGATGCTGCTTTACTCGGCGGAAATTCGCAACCGAAATCTGCCCATTTTTGAGTGGCTGAGTGGCCCCAAATCGACCGATAATCGACCGATGATTTCACGTAATCGACTGATCGGATTGGAATTCAGGGGTTCATGATCCGTGAACGTGAAGACAATGGAAATGACTCATTAATGACTCTTTTGACTTACATAATCGTTCCATAATCGTTTCATATTGGGCTGGGAATCGTTCCATGTTAACGGGAAACGCAACGCTTGCTTTCCTGACGCTGATTGGGCAACTTCTTCTATGCGATAGAACGCTGTTAGGCCGGGCGACAAAATCAACCTATGAAAATATCAAGTGACACGACTGTACTGACTTCACTCGAATACCGGCAGTTCATCGAGGATCTGAAGAAACGCGTGGTTGCTGCCCGTAACTCGGCCGCCCGAGCCGTGAACGACGATATGATCCTGCTCTATTGGGACATCGGTCGCGGGATCGTGGAGAAGCAGAAAACGCTCGGATGGGGGGATGCTGTCGTTAAAATGGTGTCGGCTGACTTGCGACGGGAGTTCCCAAGTACGCAGGGTTTCTCGATCCAGAACATATGGCGAATGAAGCAGTTTTATCTCACCCATAGCTCTGAGGAGTTTCTCTCACAGGTTGTGAGAGAATTAAAGGGAAGCGACGTCAATAACCCGGATGCGGCAAAACTCTCACAAGCTGTGAGAGTTTTGATAACTCGAGTGCCCTGGGGCCACCACGCCAACGCACTGGCAAAAGTTGCCGACCCCGCTGCCCGCCTTTATTACCTTCGCGCGACAGCCCAATTCGGCTGGTCGCGCAATGTACTCCTTAACCAGATCAAGGCCGGAACCTATGAGCGGGCGGTGACGGAGAAAAAGACCCACAATTTCCCCCTCGCTTTGCCCGAGCATCTCGCCGAACAGGCCGACGAGATGCTCAAGAGCTCCTACAACCTCGAATTTCTCGGCATTCGCCGCGCGATCAAGGAACGTGAACTTGAAAACCGGCTGATTTCCCGCCTTCAGGCGTTCATTCTCGAACTCGGCTACGGCTTTTGCTTCGTTGGACGCCAACACCGTTTGACGCTTGGTCAGAAGGAATATTTCATTGATCTGCTCTTCTATCACCGCTTCCTCAAGGCACTGGTCGCCTTCGAGCTGAAAGTCGGGCCATTTGAACCGGAGCACGCTGGTAAAATGGATTTCTATTTGAACCTGCTCAACGATACGGAACGTGCCCCGGATGACCGCCCATCAATCGGCATCATCCTTTGTGCAGAAAAAGATGACGTGGAAGTCGAATACGCTTTGCGTACGAAAGCCAACCCCATCGGAGTGGCGGCCTATCAACTCCAGTCGAAATTGCCAGCGGATCTGAAGGGCAAACTCCCGACAGCGAAACAACTATCTGATATCGTGCGCACGGTGCTTCCCGAAAAAAGTGCCACCTGACATCGTTCTTATGGCACACACCCATATGTGTGCCATAATCATGCCAAACCTGCCACTTGTATAAAGGGGCCAAAACGGGGCCAATGGGGCCATGATCCCTCGTGAGACTATGTTGCGGTGTGCTCCAACTTATACCCCGTCTTCTCCTCCAACTCCCGCAAATCCATCCTCACCCCAGCCTTCGCCAACTCCACCGCATCCTTGACCACTCGCGACACCTCATCCGCCGCCGGCGGGGCGAACTCGAAATAGGCCAGGATCGGCTGGCCGGGGAAATACTCCCTCAGCAACGGCGTGTCGAACTGTTCCTGGAATAATCCGCTCAGCAACGCTGCATCGCTCCGGGCGATCTGCAGGAAGGTGTCGGAGTGTGCATTTCCGGCCAGGGTGCCAGATCCCGATTCCGCCAGCATCGTCAGCAGGCCGCCCGTGGCGGCCAGGGTGATCTGCCGGTCGATATAATCAATGTGCTCCAGAAACGGCGGCTTATTGCCGCCGCCGTTCACGAACTTCACATCACTGCCGTGGGGAAGGTACCCACGGCCGTTCGACATGATCTCCTGGGCGACGGCGTGGTACTCCGTTTCCTTGGTCTCCGGGGTATTCGGCGGTCCGACCAGAAATATGGACGGGATCCCATACACCTCCAGGAACGAATCCCAGTCCTTTTGGCTCAAATTCTTCCTCAAATAAAGCACCGCCAGCATCCGATTCAGGGGCACGGATTCAAAAACAAGAAAGTTCTGAAAATCAACGGACTCACCCCGGCCAACCCCGCTTTTCGCGTCTTGGTTGTACTCCCAAGCTCCAAATAATCCGTCCCGCACCCAGAACCACTGTTCCACCGGCTCCAGCCGTGTTACCATGCCTGACGCCGCAAAATGCTTCTCCAGATGCGCATACCCCCGGAAGAAACCGGAAAACATGAAAGACACCGCATCCCGGAAGTTCTCCACCCGGTCATACGCCTCCCGTAGAAAAGCCGCTTGTTCAGCCGCGAGGCCCTTGTCGGCATCCTCATCTGCGCTCACGCGGATATCCCAGTCGCAGGCCAGCAGGGCGGCCCGGCGCCGCTGGATCACGGCATGAATCATGGCATCAGACCGCTCCATGTAATGGTAGAACCATTGCAGGTCGGCATA
>CAZOZF010000287.1:0-3380 GCA_964584205.1 uncultured Verrucomicrobiota bacterium | reverse complement strand
GGATTGAGGTTAACGTCCACGCGTCCGTCGAAATCCAACTCATCGTAGCCGGTATGGAACTGACGTCCGACTTCATCCCCGCCCCGCAAGTCTCCATAATTTTTAACCGACACTCCCCCGACAAACCCGACCTGTTCGTTCACACGCCCACCCAGTTGGAGCCGCCCTGTTGTGGATCGCTCGGCGGTCGCCCCTCGGTAAGTCAACACCGGCGCCCAAACTGGTTTTCCCGAATAATTCGCCGGTGGCGCTATCGTGGTCGCATTGACCGCACCGCCAATGGCATCGCTTCCGTACAGAACCGACGAAGGCCCCATAACCACGTCATAATCCCTCACCGACAGCGAATCCACGGTGCTCCAGTACTGGTTCGGCCCATCCCGGAAAACGGAGTTGTTCAGGCGAACGCCATCAACCAGCAGAAGGTTCCGGAAGCCTGTGAAACCCCGGAAATAGGGAGAGCCCTGCCCATACGACGTCTTTTGCCCCATGACAGACGGAATCCCCTGAAACACATCCGGAGTACTCCGGGCCGCCTTCCGAAGCTGAGTATCGTCCGCATTCAGTTTGTAGGTGGTATAAGGAACCGACAGTTCATCACGGGGAATCCGCAACGCCGTCACCACGAGGTTGCTGACCACTGCGACTCCCTCGGGTTGGCTTGGAACGGCTAAGCCAGAATTTATTCCTAAAAACCAGACCATCCCTATCATTATCCAGCAATTCTCATTATGATCGAAGACCGCCTGAAGGCGGTACACCAACGGGCTGAAAAACAGCGCCTTCCGGCGTTGGTGTACCGGCTTTAGCCGGTCTTTTACATTACCAAGCGGCCATAATGAGAATTGTTGCATCATTATCCCGTGACACAATTTGCGACGTGAGACAGTATCCATATTCATCTCCAAGATGATTGTTGTTGGAGATAAACGCCTGACCGAGTGAAAAAGTTCACTAAAAGGGAGTATGGACGACACCCCGGAGACTCGATATAACCCCTTTCCAATATCGCACATGAAACCACCCCAGAACAACCCGTTGTTCCGTCCCCCGGCGGAGGCTGAGAGCCTGATCCTTCAGATTGACCAGGGGTGCCCCTACAACCGCTGCACCTTTTGCGGCATGTACCGCCGCATCCCCTACCGACGGCTTCCGCTCTCCGATATCCGCCGCATGATCACTGACGAGGCCCACCAGGCTCCTGAGACACGGCGCGTGTTTCTCGCCGATGGGGATGTCATGCGCAGACCGTTCGAGGAACTGAAGGCTATTCTTGTTTTGCTTAGCGAGCAATTCCCCGCCCTGGCTCGCGTCAATCTTTATGCCACCGGAAGCGCCATCCTCTCCAAAACCGATGCCGAGCTTCGCGCACTTCGGGAACTGAAACTTCACACCCTGTACCTCGGACTGGAAAGCGGTGACGAAGCAACACTACAAGCCGTAAAAAAAGGTGAAACTGCCATTGAGATGATTGAGGCCGGACGCCGGGCTCAAGCCAACGGGCTCCGTGTTTCCGTCATGATCCTGCTCGGACTCGGTGGGCAAACCCGACGCCGGGAGCACGCGCGAGCCACTGCCCTTGCTTTGAACGCCATGCAACCCAGACTCCTCTCCGCCCTGCGGGTTGTCCCCATTCCCGGAACCGAGCTGCACGCCGAAGTCGAATCCGGCCGGTTTCTCCCGCTCACCGAATTCCAAACGGTTGAGGAATTGCGCCTGATCGTTCAGTCTCTTGACTTAACCAACACCGTGTTCCGGGCCAACCACAGCTCGAACATCATTCCCCTGGAAGCGCGACTCCCGCGTGACAAAAATCGCCTGCTCTTCCAACTTGATAATCTTCTGGCCTCCGGCCATCTCGACGCCGAATCGCCCGGTGACCAACCCCTGTGGTTGTAAATCATTCCTCCTTGTACCGCACTCTTCGATGCGATATATAAAAGGCAAATCGCTGGACATGACCGGTAGCATGATTTGATTTTGAAACCGAAACCATCACGGAGGCCCGACTTGAATCGCGTTATTTCAAAGGTTCTGATCGTTTGTTTCCTGACTTTAATAATCCTTTCGCAACCCGCTCCGGCGAAAAACAATACGCCCGCCCCGAATTTCGACAGCATTCTGGTTCTTGCCCGGGAAATGGCATCCAAACCGTTTATTGATGACCGCCGCCCCCTTCCCGCCAAACTTAGTGAGCTGAATTATGACCAGTTGCGGGATATCCGCTATAGTCCCAAGGAATCCGTGTGGCGCCGGGAACGACTCCCCTTTCAACTCCAGTTTTTTCACCCGGGCGGTCTGAACCGAGATCAGATCGGGTACTATCTGGTGGATGGCGACGATGTGAAGGAATTCCCCTACGACTCGGATCTCTATGATTTTGGCGCCAATAAATTGGGATGGATGGATTTACGGCATCTCAAGTTTTCAGGAGTCCGGATCCACTATCCCCTCAATACTTCCGAATATCTGGATGAACTCGCTGTATTCCTCGGATCCACCTATTTCCGAGCCCTGCCCGCCGGCCTTCTCTATGGCCTCTCCGCCCGCGCCATCACCATCAATTGCGGCGGGGAAAGCCCGGAAGAATTCCCCATATTCAAGGATATGTGGATTTTCAGGCCGGGCATCCAGGGAAACCAGATCCAGGTGATCGGCCTGTTTGACAGCCCCAGCCTCGCCGGAGTGTCCTCGTTCGTCATCAGACCCGGCAAGGAAACGGTCATGGATGTGCGCGTGGCCGTCATCGCCAGAACCAATCTCGCCCACTACGGCTTTGCCCCTCTGACCAGTATGTTCTGGTTTGGCAAAAACGGCACCCGCCGTTTTGACGATTATCGCCCCGAGGTTCATGACTCCGATGGCTTGCTCATGCAAAACGGAAAAAATGAATGGCTCTGGCGCCCCCTTGAAAATGATGGACGGGTTCGCCTGAACTCATACGAAGATGTTAATCCCAAGGGATTCGGCCTGTTCCAACGCGAGCGCGCCTACGCGGCGTATCAGGATCTCGAAGCGAACTATCACCGGCGCCCCTCCGCCTGGATCTGTCCGCAGGGCGACTGGGGAAAAGGCCGGGTCAAACTTCTGGAACTCCCCACAGGGACGGAATTTCAGGATAACATTGTGGTTTTCTGGGAACCGGAGCGCGCCCTCGCTGCGGGAAATGTCGCTGATTTTGCCTACCAGGTCCGGTGGCTCGGCGAACACCCCTCGCTCCCGGATCTCGGCCGCACCGTTGGAATGCGAACGGGCTCGATCAATATGCACAGGGCCCGGAAGTTTGTGCTCGATTACTCATGGGCGTCCCTGGCCCAGGAGGTCGCTTCCGGCGTCAAAATCGAACCTCAGGTCACGGTGACACGGGGCAAAATCATCCC
>CAZOZF010000286.1:0-3394 GCA_964584205.1 uncultured Verrucomicrobiota bacterium | reverse complement strand
TTTAAGGAAGACGTTCAGCCGCTAGATAAGGGCGGCTTTGACCGGTAACGGGGAAAGCCTGTCATTTTCGTCCTCACTACTTCGCTGATCCAAATATCAGCAGGCTTGACGATAGACAAAGGCAGGCACTCCACAGCAGTATGGCACTTACTTAAGGATTGTTTGGGATGGGCGATGGTTGGTGTACCGCCTTCAGGCGGCCCAAGAAGGCCGGCTGAAGCCGGTACACCAACAGCGGGAACCTCGAACGTAAGTCTTAAGTAAGCGCCATGCCACTGGCATAAGCATTAAACCAGGCGGTTAAGCGAAACCGGGATCGTTTCCCGTCTGAATTCGTGTTTCATCTTGATAGTCAAGGAGTTGCAGTCTTGAAGTCACAAATTGTGACTTCAAGTTGTGGAGTAAAACGGTCACCGTCCATAACCGAATCGAGTCATGGTGGCAGACGCAAATCTGTCAACGTTTTCACCGAACACGGCGCGATCATGGCCTCGATGGTTCTCAACAGCCCGCAAGCCGTGCGGATGAGTGTGTTTGTCGTGAAGGCTTTTGTCGCAATGCGTTCCATGATCACGACGCAACAAGGACTTGCCAAGAAGCTGGCCGAGTTGGAGCGATCATTAACCGAGCGGCTGGATACGCACGAGCATGCCATCACGGATATCATCCAGCAGATCATGCGCCTGCTTTCGCCACCGCCCGAGCCGGCGCCGGAGCCCCCGCGCCCAAGCATAGGATTTGGTGTCCGTGAAGGCCGTGCCGTATACGGGACACGCGCACCTCGGCGCAGGAATGGAGTCATCCGCCGTGGTTGTGCCAGTGGATGAGCAGAAACCGGACATCGGCGGTGAAGCCTAGGTGGACGCCAGAATATGATGCACGGTACGTAATAGGGAGGCAACCGGATAGGGTTTTTGGAGGAAGCGATAGCCCCGGTCTTCGATGATGCTCCAGCGGGCACGCTCATCGGCATAGCCGCTACTGAGCAATACGTTAAGTCCGGGTTTCAGAGCCAGTAACTGATCCGCCAATTCAATGCCGGTTTTGCCGGGAAGAACAACATCGCTGAACAGCAGGTCAATTTGTCCCTTCGCGAGATTAAACAGATCCTGAGCCTCCAAGGCCGACGCTCCGGGCAGGACTTCGTAGCCATGTCTTCTGAGCACGGTTGTTGCCAGATTACGGACGCTGGGTTCGTCCTCAATCAGGAGAATGCGCTCGCCCTTTCCTCGTGGAGCCAAGGGGAGACTGGAGTGATCCTGGAAAGGTTCAATCGGCTCGTCTGCGGTATTGTCGTGAATGGGTAAATAGATTCTAAAGGTGGATCCTTGTCCGACTTGGCTGTACACATTGAGCCAGCCATTGTTTTGCTTGACGATGCCGTATATGACGGCCAGTCCCAGTCCGGTTCCTTTGCCAAGCTCCTTGGTGGTGAAGAATGGCTCAAAAAGATGTTCAAGCACCTCAGTGGACATGCCGGTGCCGGTATCCGACACGGAGAGGCAAACGTAATGCCCTGGCTGTGCCTCGGGACACAGTTTGGTGTCCACTTCCTGCATGGTGACGTTGGTGGTGCTGAGGGTGAGGCGTCCGCCGTTGGGCATGGCATCGCGGGCATTGATGGCGAGATTCATGATGATCTGTTCGATTTGTCCCGGGTCCGCTGTGATGTGGCGAACATCCGGGGTGGGCAGGAAATGAATGGTGATATCTTCGCCCAACAGGCGCCGCAACATGGGTTCAGCGCCAGCGACGATGGGGTTTAAGTTGAGGACGCGGGGTTCAATCATCTGTTTCCGGCCGAAGGCGAGCAGTTGCCGGGTCAAATCCGCAGCGCGGATACCGGCCTTTTTGATTTCCAGTAAATCCCCGAGACGGGAATCCTTTGGGTCGGATTGCGAAATGAGGACATCGGAGAACCCCAGTATGGCCTGCAACAGATTATTGAAGTCATGAGCCACTCCGCCTGCCAATCGGCCGATAGCGTCCATTTTCGCGGCCTGCTGGAGCTGCTGTTGCAACGTGACGCTCATGCTTTTTTCATGAAGGAGCGCCGTTTCGGTTTGCTTTTGGTCTTCCACCAGACTGAGAAGGGTCTCCCGTGATTGTTCGGTTGGCTCGAGTAAAGACTGTGTTTCGGTTTTTCGTTCGGTGATCAGGGACTGGTCTGGCATTTCGGCGCTCGCATAACGGGCGGGGCGGTCGGCCTTGAGCAGCAGTTCATTGACCTCACGCTTAAGGTCGAGGATGCGCATTTCGCGACCTAGGGTGATCTCGTGCCAGCGGCGCAACTCCTGGAGTTGGTCTTGGAGTCTGTGCTCCGCCTGTTTGAGTTCGGTTAAATCAATGTCCAGGCAATACAATTCAAAGCCACGTCCGGGGATATGCATTACGGCATGGCTGGAGAAAACCGTGACGGTGGAACCATCTTTCCGAATGAGGTCCAGGGGGCTGGACGGGATCGGCTGGAGGGTTTCAACCATGTTTTTGATGGCGCCCTGGACGGCAGTCCTCATGGCAGGAGGAATGATCAGATCTGTCAGATGGCTGCCCATGGCTTCCTCTTTCGAGTAGCCGTAGAGCGTGGTACTCGCTTCATTCCAATAGGTCACATTTCCGTGAGCATCATAGCCCTGCACGGAGATGGAGGGAATATCCCGGAGCAGGATCCGGAAACGTTCCTCGCTTTCCCGGAGCGCCTCATCCAGACGTTCACGTTCAGTGATATCGAGGAACGAAATCAGCACACACGATAGAGTGGCGGCGGAGTCAGGCACGACGGTCAGGGTCAGGATGACGATGCGCCTGGTTCCTGCGAGGTCATAGATCGGAATCTTGCTTTCAAATCGGAGTGAACCGTTGGCCAGGGCGATCATCTCCTCCTGGAATACGGGCCAGGAATCGTCCCGGAAGAAGGCGGACAGGTTGGTGGGGATATTTGAAATCGAGCGTACCTGGAAGAATTCAAGACTGGATTGGTTGACCTCGACAATCTTTATGAGGTCCGCGCAACGCTTCACCTCATCGGGATGGGCGTCGAAGTAAGGCCGGAAATCCCGGACGCCCGCCTCGCGGGCTTTATCAAACAGCACCTTGACATCGGAGAAGTCTTCAACCCAGGTGGGTGTGGGGGAATGAAGGAAAAGATTTTTGAAATAACGAACCGGGTCTTTCGCCGAAGACACTTTTCCAGGATCCTGATTTCCTGATAAAACATTCATGAATTCATGATTGTCGTCGAGTTTCAGACGAGAAGTCAAGCGACAAGGTTCATTCATTTCGGTTGGGTTAATCTTTTGGCTCTTCCGGGTGAATTCTGGTTGGGATTTGGAAGGACATTTTTCCATTTTCGCCTTGACCAATTATCATAAAATTGCGATCTGAAACGTTTCAG
>CAZOZF010000285.1:0-3399 GCA_964584205.1 uncultured Verrucomicrobiota bacterium | reverse complement strand
TGTCAGCGGTTTCGTGAACGTGTAGCAAAAGCGGCGCTTTATAAATGCTGAAGGCGCTCGACTCCGCGGTTTTTCCGTGGTGCCGAGCGCCGGTTTTAGGGTGGGCAGTTCAGGCTTCGAGTTGATCCTTCATGCGGTAGCTTTTTCCCTCAATGACCACGGTTTCAGCGTGGTGCAATAGCCGGTCAAGGATAGCCGAGGTAAGGGTGCTGTCGTTGTTGAATATCTCAGGCCATTGTTTATAGGCGCGGTTCGAGGTAATGACGGTGGAGCCCCTTTCGTAGCGCTGGCTGATGACCTGGAAGAGGAGGTCGGCGCCATGCTTGTCGATCGGTAGATAGCCGAGTTCATCAAGGATCAACAGCGACGGCGCAAGGTACTTTTTGATCTCTGCCTTAAGGCGGCTGGCCGCCTGAGCTGCGGCGAGGGTGTTGATGGTGTCGACGGCAGTAGCGAAGAGGACGGATTTCCCGGCGAGGCAGGCCGTGTATCCGAGTGCAGTGGCAATATGCGTTTTACCCAAGCCCACGGTCCCAAGCATTATGACGTTTGAATGATCCTCCATGAACTGGAGGCGGAACAGGTTCTGAACTGCCATACGATTGATCTTCTTGGGCCAACTCCAGGAGAATTGGTCAAGGGTTTTAACGAATGGGAAGCGGGCGCTCTTGATGCGACGCACCGTGGCCTTGTCGCGACGCAGATTCAGTTCACCTTCGGTGAGTCGGGTGAGATAATCGACGTGACACAGGGAGTCACGAACAGCCTTGGCTGCGAGTTGGCCGTGGTGTTCCGCCATGAAGGGGAGGCAGAGCATGCGCAGGTCTTCTTCGAGTTGGTTGATGGTTTTGTCGTCGTTCATGGCGTCTCCCGAGTCGTTGTTGTTTGGCTTTCGTAAATGGAGAGGTCCGGCGCCTCCACCGTGAGTTCGAGGAGATCGGTCCTTCGCGTCAGGTGCAGCGCCCCCGGCTCGGGGAGCTTTCTGGCACGGCTTTCCAGGATATTGGCGATGTAGTCGCTGCCGACAGCGTGGAGTTTCATGGCATCGGCAATAGCACAGGCCACCGCGTCTTCGCCGTGGATTTCGGCCAAGGCAACGATCTTTCTGATATGCTGGCCGCTATTGAGATGGCGTTTATCGAGTTCCCGGTAGTAATCCACCGAACAATGGGATAGCGCCAGAAAACGCTGGAAGAGGTGCTGATCCCGTGCCTTCTTGCGTTGCGTGACCAGTTCCTTGGGGTGGTCCGGGTCCTCGAAGTCACGGTTGCGCTCATAGGAGCGGCTGTGCCTGGCGATGAGTTTTTCCTCGTGGTAGAAACAGAGCCGGTCCGGGTATGCCTTCATGGTGAGGGGGTGACCCGCGAATCTGGCGGGGACGGAGTAGCGGTTCGAGTCGAGTGTGACGCGGAACTGCGATGAGGCCCGCACGCAGGCGACGTTTGCAACATCATAGGGGTGCAGAGGCAAAGGCCCCAGATGGGGGCGCTCGCAGAGGAGCATCTCCGCCGGTTTCTTCCGGGTTTCACCGTGGATACGGACATTGGCGACGGTGTCGAGCCAGATTCTTGCGGCCGGATTGATGGCAGCGAAGTCGGGTAACTCCGCGCCGGCGAGGAAGTTCTTCTTCACATAGCCGACGCCGTTTTCCACTCGCCCCTTTTCGTTCCCCTTGGCGACACCGCATGCTGAGATCGTGAAGCCGTTATGCCGGGCGAAGTCAAGGTACCGTGAGTTATAAACCGGGGCCTCCCCCCTTGCGTGTTTGAGGACCGCACTTTTGAGATTATCGACCATTATTCGGGCGGGGATCCCGCCGAAAGCAGCGAAGGCGTTCTGATGGCAGGCAAGGAAGTGTTCCATGGTCTGGGATACGGTGAATTCGACATATATCTGGCGGCTGTAGCAGAGCACCATGACGAAGAAGCTCAGGCGGCGCATGGTTTCACCGACCCGGACCGAACCATAGGAACCCCAGTCGATTTGGGCGCACTCGCCCGGCGCGAAGGCGAGCGAGAGATAGGCCTTCTCTCTCTTCGGGCGAACCTTGCGGACGAACTTCTTCACCGCTGTATAGCCGCCGGTAAAGCCTTCCTCCCGGAGGCGCTGGTGAATCTGACTGGCTGAATACGGGTAGGACTCTACCATCTTTATGACCGTATCCTTGAAGGGGTCGAGCTTGCTTGGTCGCTGAACTGATTTGCGCGGGAGGAACTGCTTTGCATCGAGCCGCAGCCTCACGGTGCGTTCGTCAAGGCAGAGTTCGCGGGCGATCTGCGTGGCGCTGAGCCCCTTTAGCTCATGGAGGTGCTTGATTCGAGCGAAGGTCTCAAAGTCGATCACTGTGCACCTCCCGCAAGTTTTTTGAATATCTCGCTGATGGCCATGGGCTCGCTGGGCGCCCTGGTCCTCTTCGGGGCAAGAATGTCGCCTATGGGGAGCACTTGGTAAAGGGGCTTCTTGTAAGCGACCAGCCCCGCTCGGAGCAGATCCATACGGGCTCCGTCGAGCGTCGGCGTATCCATCGTGAGGCGCTCGCACAGAGATGGGGCGGAGTAGTAGCTCAACCCCTGGCAGTCGGCGACAGTGACCAGGAAGAGGTAAAGCGCGGCGGCTTCGTGGCTTATGTGTTCGATGTGGCGATCACGGACCAGACGGTGGTCCACCCAGCTGAACTGCTCGGGGATGCTGCGGATTCGGTCGGGACAGATTGGGAACTTGTGGGTCATAGCGGCCTCCTGCTGTTGGATTTGAACCTATGACATCTTGTCCCAATTGTTCCAGACGACGGGCCATCTCGTATATGTCATCTTGTAACACCGCACCTGTAAAATGAGCTATTAGCCCTATAAAAACGGGGTGTTGTGTAAGACAGAAATCTTGTAGCACAGGGGCAGGCATCTGCGAAACAGAAGGCAAACTGCCGATAATCTCCTGTTCTATAGGCGTTATTCGGGAGCAGTCATCTTGTAACACGGCACCGGAACCCTTCAGACGACTGCGCCCGTGGTTGGCTTTGCGCCAATCTCGCACCCGTTCGACATGGTCGGGTCCCTTGAAGTAACCGGGATTGTTACGGGACCACTGACGCTGACTCATGGCTTTGCTGGCCTTGCGACATTCCGGCTTGCTGCAATAGGCCTGCGTCTTGGTGTTACGGTAGTCAGGGAAGAAGAAATCTTTGCAACACCGGCACAGCCGTTCTTTGATGCGTTTCATGCCCCGGCACCTCCGGGATAATCATCCAACATCAAGAATAATCAGGGAAGAAAAGGATTAAACGCGGGAAGAAAACAGAAAAAACGTGTGAAATTTACTGACTACGAAGAAAAGAAAAAGGCGGAAGAAAAAGCATTTTCAGAACGCCACAATCGCGGCACTTTCAGCTCGCCCGTGACA
>CAZOZF010000284.1:0-3412 GCA_964584205.1 uncultured Verrucomicrobiota bacterium | reverse complement strand
CTACCAACCCACTTCTTATTGTCAACCACAATCCCTCCCGACTTGTAATGGGTCACTGACAAGGGGGTATTCCGAATTCTGGAGGGCCACGCTTCGTCGTGGCCGCCTTTTCGGTGTTCCGGACGCGACAAAGCGCGTCCCTCCAAAGAATACCCCCTCGTCAGTGACCCATTACCCCGACTTCTGACCTTGACACCCCCCCTTCAACCCAGTATCCATAACGCCTTCCAAGCCTGAGAAAAGCAGGCTTATTGTTGTGGAATACATGTGAAAGGATTACGCCCATGCTGATCATGAAGTTCAATAAGATCATCAAGAACAAGGTTGTCTGGTGGATTTTCGGTGGCATCGTCATCATCACCTTCGTAGGCTGGTTCAGCCCCAGCGGTGGTTGCGACACCCCTCAGGTAGCACGTGGCGTGGGATCGCTTGATGGCAAAGAGGTTTCCGACGTCGAGTTCCGCCAGGCCCGTTTCAACACCTATCTGGGACTCTGCCTCTCCGTGGGCCGCGTGGTCAATATCACGCCCCGGCTCGAAAAAGAACTCCGGGAACAGGCCTGGAAACGGCTCGCCGCCCTGCGCGCCGCCCGGGATATGAACCTTACCGCCACCCCGGAGGAAGTCCTCGCCATGCTCAAGCGCGATCCCCAGTTCCAGGCCGAAGGCGGCTTCAGCAAACAGCGCTACCAGACGTTCTGCCAGAGCGTCCTGGGAACACTCAACGCCAGCGTCTCACAGTTTGAACAGCATCTTTCCGAAAACATCATCCTCCAAAAGCTTCACAACCTCACGGCCTCCGCCGTATGGCTGAATCCTGCGGAGTTGAAACGCATGGCCGCCCGCTACGCCGACTCGTTCCGGGTTGACTACGTCAACCTCAGCACGAACCTGGTCAAGCCGGAGGACGTCAAGGTTTCCGATGCCGACCTGCGCGCCACGTATGCCAAACACACCAATGACTTTCTCGTGCCGGCCAAGGTCAGCGTAAACTATATCAAAATCCCGGTCTCGCATTACGTCGCCAAGGCCACCGAGAAGATCGACACCAATGCCGTCGAGGATTATTACCTCACGCATTCGGATGAGTTCAGCTCCTCCGACACCAACGGGGTCAAAATTGCCACTCCTCTCGAACAGGTCACCGGCACCATCTCGAACAAACTCATCCACGAGGCCGCCATTCAGCTTGCGCGCGATGTCGTCAACGATCTGGCGGACACCATGATTCCCAATCGGGAAGGCAAGGCCCCGTCGTTCCAGTCCGTCGCCGCAAAGGCCAAACTTGAGATTTTCAAAACAGGCCTGTTTGACCTGGAAAGCGAAGTCAAGGGAGTGGATGCCGACCTGGACTTCAACAAGGCCGCCTTCCGGCTCCGTCCCTCCGCTGATGAATGCTTCAGCGATGCCATTCCGGGCAAGGATTTCGTTTATTTGATGACCCTGGGCACCAATACCGACGCCTATGTTCCAACCTACGAAGCGGTCTCCGATAAAGTTCGTACCCTCTCCCACTCCCAAGCCACCTCCGAGGCATTGGACCGGAAAGCCCGCGAGATTCATGACGCCTTCAAAAAGGGACTGGCTCAAAAGAAATCCTTTGCCAGCCTCGCCCGCGAAAAGGCCATGAATGTTTCAACCTCAGGACTTTTCTCCGCGAATTCCGCGCCTGATGCCCTGAGCTCCAGCGAAATCCTCAGCGATATCACCCTCCGGAACGCCGGGGAACTTTCGGATGTCGTCCAGGGAACCGCGGGACTCATGATTGCCTATGTCCTGGAACGCCGGCCCGCCGCCGAAGATGAACTCTCCACCATCCAAGACCAGGTGGTGATGAACGTCATCCGTCGC
The DNA here is from genome assembly GCA_964584205.1 of uncultured Verrucomicrobiota bacterium. GTDB lineage: Bacteria > Verrucomicrobiota > Kiritimatiellia > CAIKKV01 > CAITUY01 > JAABPW01. Next base: position 1,562 of record CAZOZF010000284.1, on the reverse strand, counting down.
CGCGCCCGTATCGTATTCGGCGAGTGGCAGAATTTCCTGGTCGCTGGCGACCGGAAAAAGGATAACCAGCCCCCTGTCGATATCCCTGAGGATAACAGGGACGACGATCTCAAGTAATCAGATCGGGGGCAGGTTCCCCCTATAGACATACGACAATGTCTTTCGGCAAATATCCGAGGCCCGCTGCAGGGTTTCCCGGGATGTGCGTGGCTCTGCGAGCCGAAAATCCGGGTGATAGGCACTCAGGTGCAGTGGGATCAGCGGCCCCAATTCATCACGAATCCACGCGGCCAGCGTCTCAAATCCCTCATCCGTATCGTTCAATCCCGGAATAATCAGGTTCGTGATCTCAAGATGGCATCCCGCCTTTACCGCCTGCCTGCAGAACCTCAGCACCGGCGCCAAACTCCCCTTGCAGTATGTCTTGTAAAACGCCTCATCCATGCTCTTGATATCCACATTCAGCGCATCCACCAGAGGAAGCAACTCGGCGGCAGGCTTTTCCTCGATAAACCCATTGGTAACCAGGACATTCTCCCCACCATCGGCGCGAACCAACCGGCAGCAGTCGCGCACAAATTCAAACCCGACCAGCGGCTCATTATAGGTGTAGGCAATCAGGGAACACCCTTCCGCCCTCATGGCTCGAACCATCTGCTCGGGGGTGTGACGTGTTTCGGATTGGCGAAAATCCTGGGAGATCGTCCAGTTCTGACAGAAGGTACACCCGAAATTACACCCCCACCCGCCCACGCTGAAAATCGAAGAACCGGGATGAAAACGATTCAGGGGTTTCTTCTCAATCGGGTCAACATGAACGGAGGACAACAATCCATACCCCATGGCCTTCAATTCACCCCCCAAAACAGTTCGCACCCTGCACCGGCCCGTTTTCCCCTCTTGAAGACAACAGTGGTGCGGACACAACTCGCACTCAACGCCTCCTTCGGGCAGTGAATGCCAGTATTCCGCAGGCTGGAGATGGCTTGCACCCTTCATGGGATTACGGTACCACAGGATCAGGAAAGGAACAATACCGACGCAGTCCACCTCACCATGAAAACATTCCTGATCGTCCTCGACTCGGTCGGTATCGGTGCGGCACCCGATGCCGCGCAATACGGAGATGCTGGAGCCAACACCCTGGCGCATATCGGGCAGGCTGTCGGCGGACTCAATCTTCCCGCTCTTGAATCTCTGGGACTCGGCAACATTCCCGCCCTGCTACCAGGCGGCCTCCCCATTCCCGGCGTAACACCCGTGTCTCGCGCGGAAGGCGGCTACGGGGCCATGCAGGAGCGTTCACGGGGCAAGGACACCACTACGGGGCACTGGGAGATGGCGGGACTCCTGATGGAGAAGGGGTTTCACGTCTTTCCGCACGACGCCCCTTCCTTTCCCGAACCCCTCATTCATGAATTCGAACGCCTGACCGGGCGTAATGCCATCGGCAACAAGGCGGCGAATGGCCTTACCATCATCCAGGAACTCGGGCCCCGGCACATGGCGGACGGTTCATGGATCGTCTACACCAGTGCGGATTCCGTATTCCAGATCGCCGC
>CAZOZF010000283.1:0-3419 GCA_964584205.1 uncultured Verrucomicrobiota bacterium | reverse complement strand
TTCCGCTTTCGTTTGACTGGCTTCGGGTCTCCATTATACACCCCGAAAAATCCCGATGGTGGATCCTCACCCAGTCCCCTCTCTGGTTGATAGCCTCGTTGATAATCGCCGCAGTTTCGCTGACCCATTTTTTCGTCCTGGGCGCGACCCCTTCCCTCTCGGGAGTGGATCTGCATGTCATCCCCGATCCCGTCTATAGTCCGGCCTTCCCGCTTTACAGCGCATTCCAGATCCTCAACATGGGTCTACTGATCTACCGGTTTACCCGTGACCTCAGAACGACACGCGGCATCCAGAAAACCGAGCTTCAATTCATTCTTCTGGGAAGCGGCTCCAGCGTCTTCATTGGCATTTTCACTGCCTTGGTCATTCCGGTTATTACCGAAAACTCCCAATCCGTCCAGTTCACCCCCCTGTCCGTAATCTGCCTCTATGTCGTGATTGCCTATGGAATTGCCACCCGTCGTATCATGGATGTGGCCTATATCATGCGCAGGCTGACCGCCTATGCACTACTCCTCGTATACCTGGTGGCCCTGTACGCCGGCGTCTGGGCACTCCTGAACCGGTTGCTCGAGGCGATTTGGGTGCCCTTCACGTCGCTTCCCTATTTCATCGCCTCTCTGGTGGTGGCCATTTCCCTGGCACCCGCCAATGGATTGATGCAGCGGCTTGCCAGTCGCCTGTTCGTACACCTCGCCCCCCTCGACATGAATCAGATCGCGCATTCCGCCAATACCCTGCTTCGCTCCATCAGCAGAATTGACACGCTACTCGCGGAATTCTCGACCCTGCTCATGTCCACGGTAGGAACGGATCGCGTCTGCATCCTGATTAATGTCTCCGGAAACCACGAGCAATGGTTCCCCGTCCCCGAACGCCCCCCGGGACTCTCCTTCCCTGCGGATAGCGCCCTTCCCACAGCCCTTTTCCAGGCCGAAGGCCCCCTCGTTCCGGAACTCCTGTACCGAATAAAACCTGAGGCCCACATCAAAAAAGCGTGTCTTTTCCTGGAGGAAAAGGGATTCGCGGCGGCGGTCGGCCTGCGCTCCCAGGAGGGCTTGGAGGGCCTCGTCCTCCTTGGCCCCCGGCTTTCGGGCACCATCTACGGCACTCCCGAGCAACAGGCCGTCCAGCTTCTCTGCAATCACCTCGCCGTGGCGCTTAATAATGCCCGGCTCTACACCCAGCTTCAGGACGGAAAAATCTACAACGACATTCTGGTCGACAGCCTGGTCAGCGGGATCATCGCCGCCAATCAGGACGGAAAAATCACCGTCTTCAACCGCGAGGCTCAACGCATCACCCAGCACCCCCTGGATAAAACCGTAAACCACTCCCTGTTCATCCTCCCCCCCGCCCTGGCAACGCTCCTCACCAACACCATCGCCCATGGCGAAGGAATCCGCGATCAGGAGGTTTCCCTTTCCCTCCACTCCGGTGATCCCATTCCCCTCCGCGTGAGCAGTTCAGTCTTTTACGGGCATTCCGGGAAAATGCTTGGCGCCTTTCTGGTTATGACCGATCTGACCACCGTTCGGCAGTTGGAACTCCAGGTTCGCCGGACTGATCGCCTGGCCAGTCTGGGAACCCTGGCCGCCGGCATGGCCCACGAAATCAAAAATCCGCTTGTCTCCATCAAAACGTTCACCCAGCTCCTGCCCGAGCGTTATGACGACGCCGATTTCCGGGACACGTTCTCCTCGCTGGTGGGCGGCGAAGTCAAACGCATTGACTCCATCGTGAACCAGCTTCTCCGGTTCTCCCGTCCCTCCAAGCCGGTACTGGCCTCCTCCTCGCTTCATGAAGTCCTGAGTAACAGCCTCAAACTCATCCAGCAACAGTTGCATTCCAAAAACATTCAGCTGGTTTCGTCATTCACACTGGACTCCGACCGGATCAACGCCGATGGAGATCAACTCGGCCAAGCCCTCATTAACTTCTTCCTGAACGCCATCGAATCGATGCCGGACGGCGGCACTTTGACGGTCACCACCCTGCAGCCCCCCCGCAACGGTGAAAACGGATCCCGTCACACCCCGACCCTCCAGCTTTTCATCCAGGACACCGGTTCCGGGATCGCCCCTGAAAACCTCTCTCATGTTTTCGACCCGTTCTTCACCACCAAAAGCCAGGGAACCGGACTGGGCCTTTCGGTCGCCCATGGCATCATCCAGGAACATAACGGGAGTATTGATATCCAGAGCCAGGTTGGACAGGGCACCACATTCATCCTGACATTTCCCGTCATTGCGGAGGCAAAGCCGTCATGACCGCACACGCATCCTGTTTGCTCTACACCTCCGACACTCCCTGGGCAACCCGCATCGGCGCCTTCCTGTCGCCCCTGATGGGGCTGCATCCTTTCGAAACTCCGTCGTTACTTCAGGGCTTTCTGGAACAACATCCCGCCAGTCTTGTATTACTCGACCTCCAGACAACGGGCGCCCTGGATCTGTTGAGCACCCTCAGCCATCGCTATCCCAACACCCTGGTCATTGTCTTCGGAATCGCCACTTCCGATCCCATGCTCGAGGCCGCCCGGCAGGGTGTTTATGCCCTGGAAGCAACCGATGTGAGTTGCCAACGCTTGACCCATCTTGTTCAGCAGGCGCTGGCCCATCTTGAACTGGCGGGCGAAAACCGGCTCCTCCGGCAGGAAACCCTCCGGCTCAACGCCCTGACCGAAGTGGCCCACCGCCTCCCCCAGCCGGATGCGGATTCCTCCCTGGATATCCGGGATTTTTCGGCCGCTTTACGTCATTTCACCCATGTGGAAACCCTGCTGCACCGCCTGGTTGACGAAGTCGCCGGCTCCCTCCGGGTTTCCCGTGTGGGGATTTTTTGCCGCACCCGGGATGTGGCATCCTACAGGCTCCGGGCAGGCCTGCGCTGCCTCGAGTCCACTTCCATTCTGGAATACTCGGAAACCCATCCGCAAGTCCTGTGGCTGGCAAACCACCCCCACGCGGTCACCCGCACCAATCTTACTCATGTGCGAAATCCCACCACCCGGCTGATGCTCCAGGATCTTCTGGATCAGATGGGGGCCGAAATCCTGATTCCGCTCCAATCCCGGGATCGGCTCCTGGGCTGGCTCTTTGTAGGGACTCTGGCCACAGGCCAGCCCTTTGACGACCGGCATCTCCACAAACTCATCACCCTGACCGATTGCGTCTCTACAACTCTGGAAAATGCCCTGCTCTATGAGGAAATCACCATCCAGAAGACCCTGGCGGAAACCCTCCTGCATTCCATTCCCAACGGGATTATCGCCGTGGATGATGACGGCATTGTCCGGTGGTATAACGATACCGCCCAAGGTCTCCTGGGTGTCCAGGCCACCGTTGCCATTGGCCGCCCCATTGAGGGACTGGGTAGCCGCCTGGCAGACCTGCTCCGACGCACCCTCGGGGAAA
>CAZOZF010000282.1:0-3487 GCA_964584205.1 uncultured Verrucomicrobiota bacterium | reverse complement strand
CCCGGCTGAAAGCCGTGACGGAACAAAAACTCAAGATTGAGTTCGGGATCAATCTGTTTGCCCCCATCCTGTTGACGCGGCTGTTTGCCGAGCAGGCTGAAAAGGGAGCGGTGGTCAACCTTCTGGATCGCCGGATCAAGGCCAATGATGTCGACTGCCTTCCCTATTCGTTGTCGAAAAAAGCCCTGGCCTCTTTCACCGAGGAGGCGGCGCTGGCTCTGGCTCCGACCATCACCGTGAATGCGGTGGCACCGGGTCCGATCCTTCCGCCTCCGGGAAAAGGAGGGGCGTATCTTTTTGAGCGTGCCGGTCTGATTCCCCTCAAGTGCCGGATTACCCCGCACGATATTGCCGCAGGCGTTGTCCAGCTTCTTAAACTCGTGGGAGTGACGGGACAGACCTTGTTTATGGACGGGGGGCAACATCTGCTGGGTAACGGAGTTTGACAAGAGGTTGTTCGGGTGCGAAAATGTCGGCTTTAAGGAATAAGTGTGGAACCTGTCATTGTTCAACGATCTGATCATACCCTGAGTCGCCAGAATATCAGTCCAGAAGCATTAAAAGTGCTTTATGGGCTCAAGGAAGCGGACTACGTTGCCTATATTGCCGGGGGCGGGGTGCGGGATCTTCTCCTGGGTCGAACGCCCAAGGATTTCGATGTTGTTACCGATGCGACCCCCAATGATCTGAGGCGCGTTTTCCGGAATTGCCGCCTGATCGGCCGCCGATTCCGGCTCGCTCATGTTTTTTTCGGACGTGACAAGATCATTGAGGTGGCCACCTTTCGGGCCAATATGCCGCCCGAACCGTCTGACCCCGAAGATCCGGCCGATCAGACCGAGCAGTCTGATCCCGCCGATCAAGCCCCCCAAAACCACCACCATGTGCGCCGTGATGATGGCATGATTGTGCGCGACAATCTTTTCGGCACGCCCGAGGAGGATGCGCTCCGCCGGGATTTCACCATCAATGCGTTGTTTTATAATATCCGCGATTACTCCGTGATTGACTACGTGGGCGGGCTTGAGGATCTCCAGAAACGGGTGATCCGGTTTATCGGGGATCCCGGGATCCGTTGCGTTGAGGATCCGGTGCGCATGATTCGGGCCGTCCGTTTTGCCGCGATGCTGGACTTTGACTTTGAGCCGGCTACAGCGGCGGCGATTCGTGAGCATCACGCATGTCTGGCGTTGGCAAACCGATCCAGGCTGTATGAGGAGGTTCAGAAACTGTTTTTCTGCAAGGCCGCCCAGCGGGCCTATGAGCTGCTCCGTGAATTCGGTCTCTATGGCATGCTGTTTCCGGAACTCGGCTCCTGGTTAGGCACCAATACGGGAACCCCTGAGTGTTTGCGGATCAGCCAGGCGCTCAAGCAGGTTGATGAATGGCGGCAGGCGGGTCGTGACGTGTCGCCGGCTCTCTTGTTTGCGCTTATGTTTGGCGGTATGCACGAGGCCAGGGCCGGTGAATTGGCAGAAAAGGGCCAGCACAAGGGCTTGGCGTTGCATTCGGTAACGATGGAGCATTTTGGCGGGCTTACCGAACGGGTTCAGGTTCCCAAGACCGTGCGATACCGAACCGCAGAAATCCTGGCGTCCCAGCCCCGATTGACGGCCGATGGGGGACGGCGTGCCCGTCCCCTCGCGACACGCGATTTTTTCCCTGAAGCAGTGGCGTATCTCGAATTTATGGTGCGCCTGACCGGTGAACACCGCGGGGCACTTGAACAGGCCCAGGCTATTGAATGGGAACCCCGCCAATTCCGGTACGGTGAAGACGGAGATCAGCGGCGTCGCCCTCGCCGCCGCAGAAGAGGCCCCCCGGCTTCCGGACAGTCCTGAGGGGTTACCCGTAAAGCGCTTTTTTCAGGGAATCCCTCATAACCTCAACAGCGGCCGGTTTTCCAGTCCAGAGGGTGAACGCCTCTGCGCCCTGATGCAGCAACATTCCCAGTCCATTTGAGGTTCTGGCTCCGCCTGAAGCGGCGGTCTGGGTGAAGCAGGTGACGGGCCGATTGTACACGAGATCGAAGGCCAGTTGTCCCGAGCGGAAGGCGGAGGGGGGAAGGGGACAGACATCCTCGGGTTTCATTCCCACGGGCGAGGCCTGGACAATGAGATCGGCTTCGGGCGTGCGGCTTGCCCAGTCTGCCGCTGAGGCACCGGCCCACTCGACCTTGACCGAAGGCGACAGGATAGCGATATCACGACTGACGGCTCTGCAGCGGGATTCATCAATATCGGCGAGGATTAGTCTTGAGGCGCCTTCGCTTGCGGCTGTAATCGCCACCGCACGGCCGGCCCCGCCGCAGCCCATCACGAACAGGGTTCGGTCGGTGACGGAGAAATCAAAGGATTCCTTCACGGCGGTCAGGAATCCTTTTCCATCGGTGTTGTGACCTCGCAAGCCTGTAGCGGTGAACTCAACGGTATTCACGGCGCCAAGCCTGCTGGCAGACGGGGCGAGGTCGCTCATTCCCTTGAAGGCGGTTTCCTTCAGGGGCACCGTGAGGTTGACGCCGCGGAACCCCATGTTTTTCATGCTGGCCAGAACGGTGAGCAGCGCTTCGGGAGCCACATCAAACGCCAGGTAAAGGGCATCCATCCCCAGGGATTGGAATGCGGCATTATGCATGACCGGCGAAAGGGTATGGCCGATGGGGTGGCCCAGTACGGCAAAGGGAAGGGTGTGTCCGCTCAGCGCTTTCATAGGGAGGGACCGGGGTCACGCTTTGTTTTCGCGTGGGCTTCCCGATTGAAGAGGATCCGGTTGACACAGGACAGGTAAGCCCGGGTTCCCGCTTCAACGATATCCGTACTGGCGGCCTTGGCGCTGATGATGTCATCGCCGAAGGCAACACGCAGGGTGACTTCCCCCATGGCGTCCTTGCCGACGGAAATAGCCTGAAGCGAAAAGTCAATGAGCTGACCTTTGACCTTGGTGATGCGGTCAATGGTTTTGAGTGCCGCATCCACCGGCCCATCGCCGCACCCCGCGTCCTGGAAGACCTCGGTTCCGCGTTTCAGGCGAAGGGTGGCGGTGGGGACGGTTTCGGTGCCTGCCGAGACATGCAGATAATCCAGGATAAAGGCGTTTTCAATGACATCCATCTGGTCGCGTACGATGGCCAGCAGGTCATCCTCGTAGATGTTCTTTTTCTTGTCGGCAAGTTCGATGAACCGGTTATAGGCGTTTTCGATTTCGGAGTCCGTCAGCTTCATGCCCATTTTGGCGAGCTTGTCGCGGAAGGCGTGACGGCCGGAGTGCTTGCCGAGAACGAGATCGGTTCCCTCAATCCCGATGTCCTCGGGACGCATGATTTCATAGGTCGTACGTTCCTTGAGGATGCCGTCCTGATGGACGCCGGACTCGTGGGCGAAGGCGTTGGCGCCTACAATGGCCTTATTGCGTTGCACGACCATGCCTGTCATTCGGCTGACCATGCGGCTGACGCGGAAGATTTCCCGTGTTTCCACATTCGTGCGGA
>CAZOZF010000281.1:0-3543 GCA_964584205.1 uncultured Verrucomicrobiota bacterium | reverse complement strand
CGGGGCTTGGCTTCGGGTTCTACTACTCGCATAACCAGGACTGGACCGCGCCGGGCGGGAGCGGGGGGCCGAAGCAGAACCCGGATGGCAGCCCGGCGACCTTCGAGCAGTACTTCCGGCAGAAATGCTATCCGCAGGTGAAGGAGATCTGCACGCAGTACGGGCCGCTGGAGGTGGTGTGGTTCGACACGCCGGGCAACATGCCCAGGGAGTTCGTGGTGGAACTGCACGACCTGGTGCGCGCCACGCAGCCGAAGGCGCTGCTGGGGAGCCGGATCGGGCATGGGATGGGCGACTACGCGTCGCTGGGCGACATGGAGATCCTTCCCGAGAAGGTCGGGGGCTTGTGGGAAAGCTGCGATACAAGCAACGATTCCTGGGCCTATGCCTGGTATGACACGAATTGGAAGGACCCTCGTGAGATCCTCAAGCGTTTGGTGTCCACCGTGGCGCGAGGGGGGAACTACCTGCTGAACTGCGGTCCGGACGGCAAGGGGCAGATTCCAGAGCAGAACCAGAAATCCCTGCGCATGGCTGGCACTTGGATCAAGGCGAATCCCGAGGTGATCTACGGTGCAGGCCCGTCGCCATGGAAGTGCGCCATGCCGTGGGGCGATGTGACGATGCAGGGTGACAAGACGCTTCATCTGGTGGTTTTCGATCCCCCCCGCGATGGGTTCATTTATCTGCCGGGATTGACCACGCCGGTCAAATCAGCCACATGGTCATGCCACGACCCTATCGGTGACCGTATTCCCTGGAGGGCGGGCGTCCCCGACCGCCGTATTGACGGCCCTATTGGCGCGGCGGCTGGGGACATCCGCCCTCCAAGCGGGGATAATGCGATGAGTGGGGGCAAGGCGATTGTGACGGAAACTGTGGGACATGCGGTGCGGTTGAAGTTGCCTGATGGCGCATCGGAAGGCCTGGCAAGCGTGATCCGCGTCGAGCTTGCCGGAGTGCCGCAGGTTGATCAAACCCTCGCCCTCCATCCGAACCTGCCGAACAATCTGCTCTGTCATTTCGCGGAGGCGACTGGAGCGGAAAAGAAGAAGGTGAGCTGGATGGAAAAGTTCGGCGAATGGAAGCACGCCACCCAGGTCGGCAAGTGGACGTCGGAAGGGAAGACGTGCTGGACTGTCAACGTGCTGGAGTCGGGTGCCTACAAGGTGGCCTTGAAGTACCGGGGGGCGGGGCGTCTGGTCTGGAAGATCGTGACGGACGAGGGGGCAATGATTCAGAACCAGCAGGCGGCGACGACGCAGTATCAGGCCTATCCGATGGGGGTATTAGAGATCAGGAAAGCCGGTGTTCACAAAATCGAAGTGTCGCTGGTGGACGGTGACCGCGCGACCGCCAGTCTGGAGAGCCTGGTATTGAACCGGGTGCCGTGAAGACGCAGGCTCCCCGACCTCTTCGAGTCGGGAAGTCCCGCATTGGGCGGAATCCCCACAAGCCTAAGGACACCGTCATCATACCCGAGCGCCGGGTGGTCAAGTTCAAGCCGGGCAAGGAAATGAAGGTGCGAGTCATGAAGGGGTAACACCCTCCGGCATGGAGGCGGATACGCCAATTTACACTGCCGTTGGAAATTGACGGGCATTTCCGCATACTTCCCCTTCCTGAGATCACAGGGATTCCTCACTGCTGCCAGCTAGTTGACGCCTTCGCTGTATAATGCTTCTGCGGGTCGAAAATAGACCGCACAGGAGGCAACGATGAGAAATTCAGCGATTTCGGCAACGAAGGGAGGGCGTTCGCAGGGAATGACTGGCAGGGCGCAAAACTCCCCTGCTATGAGCCTGTTGGAAGAACAAACCGTCGAGGGGGCGAGGAAGTATGCCCCCAGCAGGGTCGGCGTCTTCTTGAGGGCTTTTTCGGGGGGGAGCAGGAAGGCGGCGGTTACAGCGAAGTGCATCGAGTGTTGCTGCTACCAGCCTGTCGAGGTGGCAAGGTGCAGTATCGAGGGGTGCCCGCTGTGGAGGTAGAGGCCGTACCAACCGAGGAAGAAGGGTGGCAAAGTCCGGCAGGCTGATTTGCAAGTATGAAGATGGTTTTCCGCAATAGGTGATTCTTCCCTTTGAGTGGTGGCTCACACTTTCCAGTCGCCCGTAAAGTTCGTGCCGGCTCCCATGCCGGTTTCGCCATGCACTTTTCTCCCTAAAATACCCAGAATTGCGACCCAATGCGGAAAAATATGGCCCGATATTGGGTCACTATCTCCCGATTCTGGGATAGAACTGGGTCGCAATTTCCCTATCTGGGTCACTTTGGGCTAAAAGCGACCGAATAGTGCAAACATCCGGTTCCCAAAGTGTAAAAACCCAGTGGTATGGTAGGGGAGTAAGATGGGACGCCAAGGAGGGTCACTCAGTGTCGATCACCAGGGGCACAGTGTCGATCAGTGTCGACGACGGCGAATCAGTATTCTTCTGGCAGGAGAAAAGTCGAGGCCGACCTATCTGCCTCAGTGATAATCCAGAGGCGCTCGCCCTTGTTGGTCTTATAGGCACTCAGGATCCTATCGCCATCATCAAGCGCCTGGTCGTTGAGAGCCCAGTCGTCAGGGCAAACTTCGCCCCAATCATTGCGGATGTGACGACAAAGGAATTCAAGGGGAGATTGTCCCGCCGCTTCCATGGCAGAGATTGCACCTCGGGTGGCAACGATCTCGCCGAGGGAAAAAGATTTGATTGTGCGCGTTTCGTTCATGGGATCATCATGAGGGCGTTCCCGAGCGGACTCCCCAGCCTGGCTGCCAGGTCAGCCAGTGGAACGTCGACAGTCCGGATCGGTTCGGAGCCAACACGGTATGACCATGCGACGGAGAATGACTCGCCCGCCACGATGATCATGCGTGTGCAGTCGGCATGAGCCTCCCTGGAGGAGCCCAAGTCGCCATCATCTAGGATGGCCCACCCATCGCCCCGATCCAACTCGTCGGCAATGGATTCCTGGATGTTGGCATCATTGCTGCTGGCCGTATCCAGTTCTCGGAACAGGAAACAAGCCAGGTGGTGGGGGTCGATGGGGCCAAGGATATGAGGGTGGAAGAGCTGGCGGTCCGACACCTAGAATGGATTCAGGCGAATCGAGCGCACAAGACTTTTCTGCTTCGCCAGCACTTCGCGTCCCTGTTTGTTCATCGTGTTGGCGCCAAGATGGTGTCCGACCTGACGTTTGAGACCATAGAGGATTTTCTCACATGGTACCGGCTCCGCAAGCAGAAGAGCGGTCCTGCCGTGCGGAAAGGTTGTCACGCCCTCCGGGAAATCAGGTCTGTCCTGCGATGGGGGGAAGAGCATGGGTATTGCGTGAATCCCATCAAGCGGTGGCCAAAGGCCCAGAAATCATCAACGACCACTTGTCATTTCTCCGAGAGGATTTCTCCGCGTTGATCAAGATTTCCCCCGGCGACCTAGCAGATCTACTGATTTTCGGCACCCTGACTGGACTCCGCCCACAGGAACTCAGGCCTCTCCGGCGCCAGAGCATAATTGACCAGCAGGGGGTAGTATTCATCCATATTGAACACCACAAGAC
>CAZOZF010000280.1:0-3561 GCA_964584205.1 uncultured Verrucomicrobiota bacterium | reverse complement strand
GGGTGAGGATTGAAACAATAAGCGGCGAGCCGACCGGCCCTTTGAAGCGCCCGGGTCCATAGGGTGTCATTAGGGAGACCGAAGGCCGCGGAGCGGAGCCCCGGCGTGGAACCTGGCCTTTTTCAGCAGGTTCCATGACGAGGCGGAGCGTAGCGGGTGTCTGGGGAGTCAATAGGGAGATCGAAGATCTATTTCCCGGTGAATAGGTGGTCATGTGCGGAGGGCGGTCTGCGTCGGCCCCGTAGGGGCTGTCGCTGGCCGTCCGGAGCAAGTCCGGCAGGTCGTATTGACGGCGGAGGTCAGGCAGGCGCAGGCGAAGCCGGCGTCTGCCTGACCGGAGCCGTGCTGGACTGGAGCGACCCCCCTTGTGGGGGGAGCGGTAAAGGAAGGGAAGCGTAGCGCTTCCGGATGAGCGGAGCACTGGCGCGATTCCTGGCCTCAAGCAGGAATCGTGACAGTGCGTAGCGGTCTGGAATTAGGCGGTTAAACACACATTCATTTTCGTCGGACTCTCTTCTTCACCACCGGTGCAACTGGCTCGGCATAGAGTGCCCTAACCCGTTCCCAGTCCTGGCGATCGCAGTCGTCACCCAACCAAAAAAGATCTTTGGAGCCCATTTTTCGGGCCCTGTCATCGCGCCCAAATGCCTCCTCCATATCTTGTTGGATGATACGCCGTTGAGCCTCTGGAATCTGACCCCAGTTGGCAACCAGCCAATTACAATGCTCGTGCACTGCATATGTTCGACGCCCCATTACGTAGCGTGTCGCCTGATGTATGAATTTTTCTGGCAATTCCATCTTTGATCACTCCCTTCGTGACGAAACTTTCCCTTAAAAAGCACAGCGAATGCAATGATAATTCAAACCTATCGGGATAATTGCAGAAAACGGGGTTCAGTCCGTAGGGAGATTGTATCCGCCCCGAATCAGCATGACAGGCCCTTGAAACCCGCTCTGTTCGATAACCGACCGGACATCATCCATTGAGGACTGACTCTCATAACGTCTGCTCATGTGGAACAGAACCAGGTTCCGGACGCCGGCATCGCGTGCGGCGGCCATGACAGACTGGACGTCGGAGTGCAGTCCCTTGGATGGATCGGCTTCGCCTGGCATCACAAAAGACGCCTCATGAATCAGAACGTGCGCTTTGGCAAAGAAATCCGGTGCTGGCTGTAATGTGTCTCCCGAGTAAGCAAGTTCGCACTCGAACACTTCCTCCTCCAGTGTGCCGCGAGGTTCCTGTCGTACGAGCCTAGATATTTCGACTGCACCCAGCGTAGCATATTCGACTTTGAGGCCTCGACGCATGCGCCCAACACGGTAGGCCATACACTGTTGTCCTTGCTGGTGCTCTACGGCTTTAGCCGTCAACACACGCCCGTTACGGAGCTCGAATGAATCACCATCATCCATCGCCCGGAACGCAATCGACGCCATACCGCGTCTGGCCGCAAAAGATTCGGCCTCCTGTATCCAATCGGCCATTGAGGATGATTGTTTTGGGTAGAGAATCGTCAGGGCCTTGTCGTTTGCACCCATCAAGCCCGCCCGGGCATCGAGAAGGCCAATCAAACCACGGCAGTGGTCCGCATGGCCATGGGATATGGCCAACACTTCCGCCCGAAAGACATGGTCGTCGAGGCGGATGGCTGATCCCTCTCCGCAATCCAATTGAAGGCGGAAAGCCCGCCACAGAAAGAAATGAGAGAACGACCACGAGTAACCTTGCAGGTTAGACGCGATCATTTCGGGGATACTGGCGGCATTGAACAGAATGTGCATGTGTTTGGTTGATCCCTTTCAATGACCGCCAGCAGTCAATGCGGCAAAGATTGTGGTGGATGCGAAATTATTCATACGCACCAAATATGTTTTCGAGGCGATGGGTGCAACAACAAATTTACCTCCCGTGGTTGATTTTTACCCATTTATTAGATGGCGTGATGAAATAACTGGCGAGGGTGAGGCACATGAGTTTTGAAAATGGAGAATCGGGAAATCCTAATGGGCGGCCAAAGGGATCGTATGGCGGGCGCATTATGGCTCTGGCGAGCCTTGATACGCTACTGGCCAAGAAAAAGAATCAGAAGGCGCTGATGGCGGCACTGGAGCAGGATCTGTTGGAGGATCCTGTCCGGTTCTTCAAGACTGTCATCATGCCCTTGCTCCCCAGAGAGGCGAAGTTGTCGTTCGATCACGATGGGGTGATCCAGTGGAAGAGTTTATTGGGGGGAATGTCGGGTGGTAATGATCCCGCGCCGATAGACGTTGATAGCAACCCTCATTCCAGCCCTCTCCCCTCCCAGGGAGCGGGTGTCGTTACCGGCCAGAATGTGGAGGCGTAAACTCTATGGCTTTCGTGTTTAATTATCTCCCCCACCCCGCGCAGCAGGCAATTCACAAGGCGCGTAAGAAAAGGTTCCGGACGGTGTGTACTGGGCGGCGATTTGGGAAGACATTATGCCTGGCAGCGGAGTTGCTGGATCGTGGCGGATGTGAAAAGGCCGGTGATTATGGGTGGATTGCGCCGACCTATAATGTCGCTGACCGTGGTATTGAGGCCTTTCGCACCATTGCCGATGGATTTATCCAGATTTGTGGTCGGGCACCGACACGGGTTGAATTTACCGGACCTGCAGGGCCGGTGAGGATCTGGTTCTTGTCAGCCGATAACCCGGACAATATTCGCGGTTTCGGATTCCAGGGGATTGTGATTGATGAGGCGGCGATGATATCGCCGGATGTGTGGAATTATGTCCTACGCCCCACTATTGCCCAGACCTTGGGCTGGGCGGTATTTGTCAGTACCCCGAAGGGCCACAACTGGTTTTACGACCTTTACACCCGTGGGATGGATCCCGGCGAAGAGGATTACGCCAGTTTCACCTTCCCGAGTAAGGCATCACCATTCTTCCCGCTAAAAGAATGGGATGAGGCGAAACGGACCCTGCCTGAAGATGTATTCCGACAGGAATACATGGCGGAGTTCATGGAGGACAGTGCTGGTGTGTTCCGAAATGTGGATGCCTGTACAGTAAGCAGTGAGCAGTGGGCAGTAGGCAGTAAAGAGTATCACCGGCATGTGGTAATCGGGTGTGACGTGGCCAAACATACGGACTGGACAGTCCTAATCGCCATGGACGCTGAGACGGGGTTATGTTTCGCGATGGAACGGTTCAATCAACTGGACTGGCCGATTCAGAAGGAACGGATACTGGGGTTTGCCCGTAAATACCGGGGCCGGTTGATTTTGGACGCAACGGGAGTTGGAGATCCGATCTATGACGACCTGAAACGGGTGTATGCGGATATTGAAGGGTTCAAGCTGACGTCATCGAGCAAGACGGCGTTGATTCAGCGGTTGATTGTGGGGATTGAACAACGGAAGTTAGCCTGGCCCTCCTTCGCTCCCACAGCGCAAGCGCCTGGAGCTACGCAGGGCATGCCTAGTTCCGCACAATGGGATATCCTTACGGCTGAACTGAAACGGTATGAGTACGAAATCTCACCGTCGGGTGGGATCACCTATAATGCCCCGTCGGGGTATCATGATGA
>CAZOZF010000279.1:0-3563 GCA_964584205.1 uncultured Verrucomicrobiota bacterium | reverse complement strand
TTGATCCCGGTGCCATTATCAATGAATATTCACCACACAAACCCAGAAGCGCCATCAAAACGCAATATCCGCTACTGCCCCTATGCTTTCACCGAACATGGAGCCATCATGGCCGCAAATGTGTTGCGGTCTGAACGGGCGGAGGAAATGAGTGTGGCCGTCGTGCGCGCCTTTGTCCGCTTGCGCCGCATGGCCCTCTCTGTCGAGAGCCTTGCCCGCAAGGTCGCTGCCCTTGAAAACAAGTACGATGCCAGTTTCAGCGCTGTCTTCGATGCCATCCGCGACCTCATGGAGCCTCCGGACCCGCCTCGGAAACGGATCGGGTTCCAGTAGTGAGGGCCGTTTAGGGGCGGGCTATCTGTCGCTACGGAGACTTCCCGAATGACCTTGGGGATAGGTCATCTCGCGGTGCGGGAGCCAGGGGCAGCAATTCTAATACTGAATGAACCGCACTTTGTACTCGCCTGCCCTAAGTCGGGCCGTGAAATGTGATTCGGCAAACTTGAACAGTTCCTGATGACTTTTCAGCTTCACGCCGCCAGGCAGAATGAGTGTGGCGATGGAGCCTGAGGGAACACTCAGGTCCATGGAGATGCCCCGGGTGTTCCGTTTCCACGCAACCTTGATCCGGCCACGGGGGGTGGCGTGTTCCGCCTTCACCCAGTCCAATCCCTCCGGGAAACAAGGGCTCACCGTGAACCGCTTGAAGCCGGGAGCGTCGGGATCGGGCTTGATCCCCGCCAGAAAGGCGTACATCCAGGCGCTGATATCGCCGAACATGATGTGGTTCCGGGACGACTCGCCATTCCAATCTTCCCAGAGCGTGGTGGCACCTTGGCTCAGCCAATGAACCCAGCCGGGAAATTCGGGCTGGGTAATCAACTTGTAGGCCAGATCGGCATGGCCGTTCTCAGCCAGAACCCGCGGCACCGTTTTGGCTCCGAGGATACCAAAGTCAGGACGACACTGGTTGGCAACAACGGCTTCCGCCAGCCGGGCAACCACCCGCGCCTTCTCCCCCTCCTCAACCAATCCATAATGGAGGGCTACACCCATCGCCGTCTGCTCACCCCCTGCGTACACGCCGTCGCCCTTGTAGAACTTCCGGTTGAAGGCCTCACGTATGCCCGCGGCCAGTCGGGCATACGCCCGCTGGTCTTTCGGACGGTTTGTCAGCCCCGCGAAACGCGAGATCAGGAGCGCATCGGTGTAATAGTAGGCCGTCACGGGGAGTTCGGCAGTAACCATGCGCTTGCTGTCCACATGACACCAGTCACCCAACCCGAAGGACATGATCCCATCGGTTGCAAGACTGGTGCAGTAGTCCACGTAACGCTTCATGGCATCGTAGTGCTGCTCAATGCAGTGCATGTCGCCCGTGTAAAGGGTGATATACCAGGGGATCAGGATGAAAGCGCTGTCCCAGGCCGGCCCACTCCCCCAATTGTATCCCCATCCGGTGCTTGGCACGATCCCGGGGAACTGCCCACTGGGGCGTTGCGTGTCCGCCATGGTCTCGAGCCATTCCCGATAGGCGGGCGCGGCGTCAAAATTCATCAATCCCGTCTCCGCCGCCAACTGGGCATCGCCGGTCCACCCGTTCTTCTCACGGTGCGGACAGTCCGTTGGAATCCCGACGAAATTTCCCCGATAGGACTCCAAGGTGCATTTCTGAAGGCGGTTCAAATCCTCATTGGAGCAGGCGAACGAGCCGATCTGCTCAAACGACGTATGAACAACCCGGCCTTGAACGTGATCGAGGGATGGCGCGCCCGGCAACCCTTCGACCTGAACATACTGGAACCCGTGATAGGTAAAGCGGGGCTCCCACACTTCCTCGCCACCGCCCTTGAGGATATAGCGATCCGTCTGGCAGTCCCCGCCCTTGATATAGGCGCCAATGTGTTTCTGATCAATCGTCCCATCCGCGTTCAGGCGCTCCCCGTAGCGCAGGCACACTTCCGTCCCAGCCGCCCCCTTGACCCGTAAGCGGACCCAGCCGGCGATATTCCGGCCAAAGTCGAACAGGGCAACACCCGGCTTCACTTCGTGTACCGTACGAGGAACCAGTGTTTCCATAACCTTGCAGGGGGGCGCCAGCTGTTCTTCCAGAAGCCCGCCAGGCCCGGGAACCACAGCTACAGGCGACCAGGCCGAATCATCGTGGCCAGGACAACTCCAGCCCTCCCGTTCCAGACGCGCGTCATAGGTCTCGCCATTACGAAGGCTATCGAACCGCAGGGGGCCATCGGCCATTTTCCACTGCGGTCCGGAACCGATGGTGACTTTCCGGCCATCCTTGAACACAATCTCGATCTGCAACAGCAGCTTCGGGTAGTCGCGCCACGAGGCCTTGTCAAAGTGCCAGACATCCGGCGTGGAGCAATTATACCAACCATTCCCCAGCATCACCCCCACGGCATTGACACCAGGCTGCAGGCAGTCCTCGACCGAATGGGTCACATAGCGCACCCGCTGGTCGAATTGTGTGACGACGGGATTGAGCACATGATCGCCCACCTTCTGCCCATTAAGGTAAAGTTCGTAATAGCCCAACCCGCAAATCATAGCCCGGGCGCTTCGAACCGCACCTTCGACCTTGAATTCAAGACGGAGAAGCGGGGCAGGCAACACCGGGAACTCCCAGTTCACCATGGCTACTCCCGCCCGTCCAATCCACTGTGCCCGCCACTTCACTGGTTCAGTTTGTGTTCCCATTGCAGATACCGCCCTTTGAATCATTGCGGTATTCTCTATCATCCAACGAACTCAAGCCGCCAGTACTATTTCTGTCGTACCCATCCAATGGAGCCAATCGACGGGCTGGGTTCCTCTCAATGGAATTTGGCGAATTGCTCGGCAACTTCCATCGCAATCCGGGACCACTCCCACAAGCGCTGTGGCTTGTAGCGAACGGTCGAGATATCCTTCATGATCAGTTCCACATGGCAAGTACCACCGGTCGCTTCCATGAATTTCACCAGGTCTGCCCGCGCCCGATCGGGATGCCAGTTATCCTCGGCCAGGATCGCCGGGCTGGGCTTGCGGCTTAGCACATACTTGCCGCCCAAGTCCGACACAGCCCGCTCACTCTTGCACCAGGGACTGACGGAAACTTTTCGCAGGTTGGGGATGCGTTTCAGGATCTCCGCCTTACCGTCAAGAGGTTCACAGCAACCGTAATAGGTCAGCCCCCACCGCTTGAGCCAGCGCAGGTCGTGCTGAATCGCAAAATCCCAATGCATTTCAGGCGATACCTCGGAAAAGATCTGGGCATTGGAACACCCCCACATGTTGTGCGGCTTCACGTGATCGGGCTGAAAGTCCGTTCCGGGTAACGAGGACACATAACCGTATCCTCCTGAGCCCACGCGCGTATTGTTGTTATCCAAAGCCAGCAGACCCTGCGCCTCAAACTGATCCATTTCCACCATCCAGGCATCCACCATCCGCTCCACGGCGGCGTGGACCAATTCTGGACGGTCATACATATCGGTCATGGCTTCCTCGATCCCCCACCACCGGATCAGGAAGTCCCAGGGCGTGAACCAGACATGGGATTG
>CAZOZF010000278.1:0-3603 GCA_964584205.1 uncultured Verrucomicrobiota bacterium | reverse complement strand
GGAGATGCAGGCTATTCCGGCGGGCATGTTGTGCCACTAGTTTCAGGGAAGAGTTCTTTGCAAAATGATCTAACAAGGAGAGTAGAATGATATCAAAAAAGAAGATTCTGGTAATGTGTTTGTTCGGAGCCACCGTACATGCTGTGGCTTCGCTGGGAAGCGCAGTCCTCACACCCGAACAGACCAGAGAGGTGTACCGCATTCCGGTTGAGATCGCCCCCGGGCCGTTCACCGCGGACTGGAAATCCTTCACGCCGGACAAGTTGAAGTCGGAACCAGACTGGTGGCGTGACGCCAAGATCGGCGTCTGGTTCCACTGGGGGCCTCAGAGCATGGGCCGCATGGACGGCTGGTACGCTGGCAGGCTCTACAATCAGGGTAGTGGCGGCTATAACTCGCACCTCAGGCGTTACGGGCACCCGTCGGAATTCGGCTATATGGATGTGCTCAACGCTTGGAAGGCGCCCGAGTTTGATCCCAAGAAACTCATGGATCTTTATGCCGACTGCGGCGCGAGGTTTATCCTGGTAATAGGTTCGCATCACGATAACTTCGATCTCTGGAATTCCAAGTATCAGCCCTGGAACTCAGTAAACGTGGGGCCCAAGCGGGATGTTGTCGGGGAAATGTTCAAGGAGGCGCGGAAGCACAATTTCCATGTGGGCATGTCATTCCATGCCGACTACTCGCTGTGGTGGTATCAGGCGGCGTTCGGCAGCGATAAGACAGGCTCCAAGGCCGGCGTCCCTTACGACGCAGCCGCGCGTACCAAGGAGAATGGCAAGGGCCAATGGTGGGCTGGGCTGGACCCCAAGGATCTTTACGGCATCGACCTAAAGGAAGAGCGTAATCTCGGCAACCGTTTGCCGCAGGTCAACCAACTCTTCACGCATGCCGACACCCGCGCGTTCGCCGAGTGGTACTGCCTCAAATGGTTCAATCGCCTGAAGCAGTTTGTGGATGATTACGATCCGGACTTCATTTATACGGACGGTATCGAGCCATTTACCGGACAACACACTGCGGTGGGCGTCATCAGCGATGCTGCGGTGAAAGTGGTGGCCCACTATTACAACAAGCGGTACGCCAGGAACAACGGCACCGTGGACTGCATGGCGTTGATCAAGGGAGGCCCACGCGTTCCCGGCGTGGCGGCGGTAGCTGAAGGCGGTTACGTCGGCCCGATCATGCGTACCCCCTGGGTGTGGGAAAACTGCTGTGGGGATTGGTTCTTTAATGACAACACGTATTACGCGGCCCGCCCGATGGTGATGCAGATGATCGAGGCGATTTGCCGCGACGGCAACTTCAATTACTCAATTTCTCCGACGCAGGATGGTTCGTTGGAGCCGGGTGCTGAGAAGATGTGGCGTGATTTCGGCAAGTTTGTGAAGATCAACGGGGAGGCGATTTACGGCAGCCGCGCATGGAAGGTGCTCGGCGAAGGCCGCATGCAGGCTGATCCGAAGCGTCCAGGAGCCAAGCCGAGCCTGGCGCTTTTCCCTCAAGAACAGCTCATCTCCCGAAATATCGACACATATCAAATGACCACCGAGGATATCCGCTTCACCGAGGGCAAGGACGGCAGCGTTTACGCCTTTGTACTGAATGTGCCCAAGGCAGGTGAGACCATTACCATCAAGTCGATGGGCACCGACGCGAAACTGTTCGACAAACCGGTGGTGGCGGTTTCGCTGCTGGGCGTCAACGACAAACTGCAGTGGAAGCAGCTTCCCGACGGCCTGGTGATCACCTGCCCCAAGGAACCATTACTGCAGTATGCCGCGGTCTTCAAGGTTACGGGACGGTAAGGAATGGTTGTCGAGATAAATGATGTCTGAACAGTAATTCAATAGAAACCTAGAAAACAATGGCTACAAGAAGACCTTGGGTTTTAAGTGTGTTCACACTGGTGATGCTGGCCGGGCTGAATGTTGTGCGCGCTGATGTTCATTTAGACGCGGCGTTCGGCAGTAACATGGTGTTACAGCGCGATATGCGGGCCAAACTCGTCGGTTGGGCGGATGTCGGCGAAGAAGTCATTGTCAAACTGGGTGATAAAACTGTGGGCAAAGCCGCAGGTGAAGGAAAGGGAAAACACTGGACCATACCGCTGCCGGTACTAAAGGCCGGACCGATCCCCGACATTACCATCGCTGGCAAAAACACCATCATCTTGACCAACCTCCTGGCCGGCGATGTCTGGGTCTGTTCCGGTCAATCCAACATGGGGATGACACTGCAAAAAGGGCCATGGTGCGGGTACGGTGGCGCCTTGAATGCCGAACAGGAAGTGGCCGCGGCAGATCATCCGACCATCCGGCTTATGACAAGTCCTGGAGGCGACTGGAAGATATGTTTGCCAGATAGTGCGAGAGCTTTTTCCGCAGCGGGTTACTTTTTTGGGCGGGAATTGCAGAAGCGTCTGAATATTCCCATTGGCCTGATTCAGGCGGCAGTCGGTGGTACAGATGCGGCATTGTGGACACCTCGCTCGATGCGCGAAGGCACGCCGGAATTTACAGCGGCTTTGACGGAGGCAAAGCGTATCCAAGAGGGACTCAAGCCAATTGAGGATGCTGATCGTCTGGCGCAGGCGCAATGGCGAAAGGAGGCCGACGCGGCCAGGAGAGATGGGGGAAAAGAACCTGTTCAACCGGTGCGGAAATGCAGTTGGAACGATCAGGACCGACTGAGAATGGCAAACTCAATAATGGACACCGGCCGGCTTTACGACAGCATGATAAGTCCGCTCACTGTACTGACAATCAAGGGGGCCATCTGGTACCAAGGCGAAAGCAATGCGCGCCAGGCGTCCGAATATACTAAGTTGATATCGCTGTTGATCGGCGGCTGGCGGAAAGGCTGGAATGAGGGCGATTTCCCCTTTCTGATCATGCAGTTGGTGAATTTCGATTTCAGGGATGAGCCCTGGTATGGAAAAGCCACATTCGCTTTATTGCGCGATGCACAGCAGATGATTGCCAATACCGTGCCCAACACGGGGATAGCGGTCGGTATCGACATCGGCGAAGCTCAAAATATCCATCCCGGGAACAAACAGGAAGTGGGTCGCCGGCTGGCCCTGGTCGCTTTGAAGCAGGTTTACAAGCAGGACGTAGTGGCCTCCGGACCCAAGTTGACCGATGCCCGCTTCGAGTCGGACAAAGTGACGCTCATGTTTGATCCGGGCGGAAAGGGACAGAAACTGGTTTACAAGAACAGTGCCAACAATGGCTTTGAACTGGCCGGCGCAGACGGAAAATTTGTCCCTGCGACCGCCGGATTGCACGGATGTACGATTACCCTGACCGCTCAGACTGTAATTGAACCGCGTTCCGTTCGCTATGCGTGGTCGGATAATCCAACGGCAACGCTGTTCAACACCGATGGGCTACCAGCCGCGCCGTTCAGGAAGACCGCATTGTGATTTTAATAGAGCGGTTGATGAAACCGCAGCATAGGCGCGCGGTGAGTAGTGAGGCAGAATATCAATA
This sequence comes from uncultured Verrucomicrobiota bacterium, assembly GCA_964584205.1. Lineage (GTDB taxonomy): Bacteria > Verrucomicrobiota > Kiritimatiellia > CAIKKV01 > CAITUY01 > JAABPW01. The sequence continues at coordinate 106 of CAZOZF010000278.1, read as the reverse complement.
AGAGGAGAGATTATGCGAGTTATTCATAAATTGGCAAAAAAGCAATTTCTTGTAATGTGTTTGTTCGGAGCCACCGCGCATGCCGCGTCTCTTGCTCCCAATCCGT
>CAZOZF010000277.1:0-3649 GCA_964584205.1 uncultured Verrucomicrobiota bacterium | reverse complement strand
ACATTCTGGGAGAAGATCACGATTCTGCATCATGAAGCGCACCGGCCGGTTGAGAGTCCCCAGCCGGTGGGTTACTCGCGGCATTATTACGATGTGTTTCGGATGAAGGGGACACAGGTCAAGGCAGATGCGTTTGCCGACTTGGAGTTATTGCGAGCGGTGGCTGCTTTCAAGGACAAGTTTTACCATCGTGGTTGGGCGCAGTATGACTTGGCGAAACCCGGAACGATGAAACTCGTGCCTCTCCAGCATGTCATGAAGGCGGTTGCGCGTGATTATGACGGGATGCGGCTCATGATTTTCGGGGAAAGGCCGCCTTTCGAGGAGATGATGGCCGGGTTGCAAAGGCTTGAAGGCGAGATCAACGCGCTGTGATCATAGTGACGGGGGAAGCGGAAGGGAGCCTGTTGGGACACAAAATTCAAGGAATGAAAGCAATCTGAGCAGTGCAATTGATTGCACTTTTTTTGAGACGCAGGATTGTTTATCCTGCGCGTGGCGCAGGGGGTGCGCCCGGATATGTGTGGCCTGGCAGGACCCCCGGGAGCCGGGCGAATAACGGGAGAGATCCATGGCTAAAATAAAGACAAAACGAAAGCCGGTCGAGAAATCCGAGAAGCAGAAGATTGTGGGCGAGGCGTTACAGACGACATGGTTGCTGAAAGGCAAACTCAAGAGCGCCCAACTTGCTTATCTTAAGATCGGTGAACTGCTGGTGAAGGTCAGGGACCTGAAACTCGATTCCGCGCTCTCGCATCCGTCGCTTGAGGACTATGCGGAAAAACGCCTGAAGTTGGGCAAGTCGTCCCTCTACCGTTACATAAGAGTCTATGAATGGGTGAAGGCATCACATCCCCAGTGGCTCGCGGATAAACCCGAGGGTTTCATTCCCGAGCTCGATGACGTGGCCGGCCTGATGTGGCTTGATAAGGAACTCGCCCGCAAGGATCTCCCGGAACAGGACTGGAAGGAACTTACGAAACTGCAGGAGAAGGCGCTTGTCGGCGAATTGCGGCAACGCGATCTTTCCGCCTGGAGTGACCGGGGCAAGTCCACCGATACGCCCCGCAGTTATGTGGCGAAACTGACAAGCCTCCGCAAACGCTGTGCAAGCGTCAAAGGCATGCCGCCTGAAGTCGTCAAATGCCTTGACGAGGCAATCGCCATTCTCACGGCCCGCCAGCAGTTTGCGTCTGTCAACTACGCATCCCTGCAGGTGGAACGCCAGGCGTGAGAGAAGATTATGCCCGGCATTCTTGATCGGCGGCAGGTGAGTTTGGGTCAGGATCATGACCGTTCGGCGGTTAAAACGGTCAGCCAACTGTCCGCCAGTTCATTACAATGAGCCCTTTTTGACAATCTTTCCCGCAAGGTTCTTGTCATGATTCAGCCGCACCTCATGATCTCTGCCGCATGGCGGAGTATGCGCTCGGTGGCGTCCCAGCCGACACATTCATCGGTCACGGAAATGCCGTATTTCAGGGCTGACAAAGGCTCCGTGATTTTCTGGGTTCCCTCGAACAGGTTGCTCTCCAGCAACATTCCGATAAGAGCCTGGTTCCCGTTGTGTCGCTGCTCAAGGACGGCATTCCATGCCAGTTCCTGTCTGTCAAATCGCTTGTTGGCGTTGCCGTGGCTGCAATCCACCAGAATGCCGGGGCGCAGTCCGGAAGCCTGCATGCGGTCCACGGCCAACGCGACACTCTGATGGTCGAAATTCGTCCTATTGCGGGCTCCGCGAAGAATCATGTGGCCGGAAGGATTCCCCGCAGTGCGCACGATGACGGTACGTCCGTCTCCGTCAATGCCCAGGAAGCTCTGAGGATGGCGGGCCGCCAGCATGGCATCCACCGCGACCTGCACGTCACCATCGGTTCTGTTTTTGAATCCCACCGGCATGGACAGCCCGCTGGCCATCTGGCGATGGGTCTGCGATTCGCTGGTACGGGCGCCAATCGCCGTCCAGGAAACAAGGTCGGCGATGTATTGCGGCACAATGGGATCGAGCATCTCTGTGCCCGCAGGAAGCCCAAGTGCGTTGATGTTCAGGAGTAGTTCGCGTGCGGCTCGTAATCCAAAGGCGATGTCGGCCGAACCATCCATGTGGGGATCATAAATCAACCCCTTCCAGCCGATGGTTGTCCGGGGCTTTTCGAAATACACCCGCATAATAACAAACAGGGTGTCGGCCACTTCATCAGACAGTGCCTTCAGCCGTCGTGCGTAGTCTATCGCGGCGACGGGATCGTGGATTGAGCAAGGCCCCGCAATAACCATGAGCCGCTTATCTTCGCCGGCAAGAATGCGCCGGATCACGGCACGGGCATCGATCACCGTCTTCAGGATGTCGAGTGATGCCGGGCATTCACGTTTCAACGCCTTGGGTGTGATGAGCGGTGCCAGTTCCTGAATGTTAAGATTTTCTGTCTGGATAAATTCTGTCATGGTTCTTTTTCTCGTGACACTTGCGATAGGCTTGGCAGAAGGGGCAAGATCGTTCAATCCTGCTCAAAAAACCTGCCCATGCACTATCCGGCCAACGCCGGGCAACGATGCAAAAAGGACAGATGGCGCATACCGATGCAAGTATTCGTGTGATCATTCGTATCTCTCCTATTTCTGTCATTTATCCTTAGTTTGAATTCTGACCTTTCAGGTCGCTCTTTCCATAAACCGTGCGGTTGCACGCGCCACAATACGGCCCTTCTGGCTCATGCTGGCCTCCATCCGGTGCAGGGGCGGCAAGGAGGCCTTGATGTTAGCCTGTATAATCGCCTCATGAGTCAACAGAACAGGCTGCAAAAAACGCACCGTCAATTCGCCTGTCACGGCGACAATGCCATGGGCAAAAAGACAATTCGTCATGGCACTGTCCAGAACGGCGGAAATCACACCGCCGTGCAGGAGGCCATCATAGCCTTGAAGCAGGCGGTGGCAGGGGAATCTGCCCTCAATACTGCCATCCGGGCAAGTTTGAAAGGAGAGCTTCAGCCCCCGCTTGTTCCGGCTCCCGCACACGATGCAACTGGCGTGGTGTGCGTCCCGTAACCTTGTCAGGTTTCGTTGTTTCTGTTCAGTGGTCACACACGTTGGCTCCGGTCTGAAGCGTGCCGGCCAGATAAGCGGCAACAAGCACCTCGGGCGACTCGCTTGGCGCGCCGATCATAACTTTAATCCCGTTCTCCACAAATAGGGCCTGGGCACGACTGCCCATGCCACCGGCAATAATGACATGAACGCCCTGCTCATGAAGCCAACGGGGGAGCACGCCCGGCTCGTGCGGCGGCGGGGTTAGGCTTTGCTTGCCTGTGATGGTTTTAGTTTTGGCGTCGACCTCAACCATGGCAAACTCGGCGCAATGTCCGAAATGCATGGCCAATTTACCTTCGGCAATCGGAATGGCAATCTTCATTGTAATCTCCTCTTTTGTGTCTTGTTGTTGTTGTTGTTTTTCTTTCTTATCGGAGAGCGCCAAAATGGGTGCGATAACCCGTTCGAACGCCTTGGCCGTTTCTGTCTTGCTGTAGTGATATACGAACGGTGTGCCGGCATCACAAGCCTGGCCAACACGCGGGTCGATCGGGATTTTTCCCAGAAAGGGCACTCCCATTTCAGCCGCCATGCGCTCGCCCCCCCCCGTCGCGAAAAT
>CAZOZF010000276.1:0-3669 GCA_964584205.1 uncultured Verrucomicrobiota bacterium | reverse complement strand
TGGTGTACCGCCTTCAGGCGGTCTTCGGCCATAGTGAGAATTGCTGGTCTCCATAAGAGCCTCATTGACCAATGGCGCGGGGTTTTATAACTTTAATAAGTTCAGTGGAGGAATTTTGAAATGAAACGGATTGCAATGGTTCTGGCGGCGGTACTGCTGGCGGGATGTGTCAACAAAGAGGAGACGACAATGGCGACAAATGAAGTGGCGAAATCGACGAGTGTGATCATGGAAACCTCGGAAGGTAATGTGGAGATCGAGTTGTTTGGCGATAAGGCGCCGCTCTCGGTGAGTAACTTCCTGGCTTATGTGGATGCGAGTTTTTATGACAACACGGTGTTTCACCGGGTGATCAAGAGCTTTATGGTGCAGTGCGGCGGATTTGATACCAAGATGAACCAGAAACCCACACGGGCTCCGATTAAGAACGAGGCGGCCAACGGGCTCAAGAATGACCGCGGCACCCTCGCTATGGCACGGACTGGTGTGGTGGACAGCGCGACCTCACAGTTTTTTATCAATGTGGTGAACAACGATTTCCTGAACCATGGCGGTCGCGATTTCGGTTATGCCGTTTTCGGCAAGGTGACAGCCGGGATGGATGTCGTGGATAAAATCGCGTCCGTGCAGACCGGTGGCGGTGATGTGCCCGTCAAGCAGGTGCTGATCAAGTCGGTGAAACGAAAATAAAGAGGGGATTTACCACCCGCTTCGCTGGAGAAAACGGAGAGGATTGGGGAAACCCTTCGGCCAGGCTCAGGGCAGGGAAGAGAATGTTGCGGGAATTGAAGTCGGTGAGTACCCCGCCTTAAATTCCCGCAACCCCTTCCCAGAGGAAGAGGGGATGAGGAAGGATTTATGTTAAAACAAGACCGAACAGAAACTCCTCGCATGTTCCTCCCGGAGAGGTGTTTCGCGATTTTGAAAAATGGCGTACGCGCTGTTTTTGAAAATCGCGAAACATTTTCTTTTTCTGTCTCTCCCCGGTCTGACTCCGTTTTCTCCAGCGAAGCGGGTGGTAAATCTTATTGTGAAGGTGGTTTAGTGATATGAGCAGGCGGAAGACCATTATTTTTCTGGGTGACGGGATGGCGGATGAGCCGCTGGAGGAGTTGGGCGGGAAGACCCCGATTCAGTTTGCGCGAACTCCGGGAATGGATCGGATTGCCCGTGAGGGGCGATCCGGCACTTTGTTGACCCTGCCTGCCGGGTTTCCCACCAGTAGTGAAGTGGCCAATATGTCGGTCCTCGGTTGCGATCTGCCCACCGAGTATTGCGGGCGAGGTGCTTTGGAGGCGGCTGGGCGCGGGGTGAAACTGGGCCCGGATGACACAGCCTTTCGCATCAATCTGACCACCGTTGAGGAAGGGATCCTGAAGGATTTTTCAGGCGGACGCGTGACCCAGGCGAATGCGGCGGTATTGATTCAGGCGTTGAACGATCATTTCAGCAGCGACAAAATCCGGTTTTATCCCGGTGTCAGTTACCGCAATATTCTCGTGCTGTCGGGCGCGGAGTATTCGGCGAAGGTCAAGGCGGATAAGCCCGATGATAACCATGGGGAGTACCTCGTGGATCATCTACCCAAGGCTGATGGGCCGGATGGGGAGGTCACGGCGTCGCTCTTGCGGAAACTCATGGTCGAAGCGGCTGACGTGCTGGCGGCGCATCCGGTGAATCAGCGACTGAAGGCGGAAGGCAAGGCTGTTGCCAATGGAATCTGGCCGTGGAGCGGCGGGAAAGTCGGCGCATTCCGGAAGGTGAAGGACAAATACGGGATCACTGGCGCGGTGATCTCGGCGGTGGATGTGATTATGGGATTGGGCCGTTGCCTCGGGATGGATGCCATTGCCGTGCCCGGTGCCACCGGATACATTGACACCAATTACGAGGGCAAGGCGGCCGCCGCCGTGGAAGCCCTGAAGACCCATGATTTTGTGTATCTGCACTTGGAGGGAATTGATGAAGTGTCCCACGAGCAGAACCTGAAATTAAAAATCAAAGCCATTGAGGACTTTGATTCCCGAATCATCGTTCCTGTGATGGAGGCGGTGGGACCCGACGCGAACTACGCAGTCCTTCCCGACCACCCTGTGCCAATCAAGCTGGGCAAGCACACCCGGATTCCCGTTCCGGTCTCCGTGCGCATGGTCGGCGTGACGCCTGATGACGTCCAGGTCTATAGTGAAATTGACTGCCCTCACGGCACCTTAGGTGCCATGAAGGCCGACGGCCTGATGCGCGTTTTGTTTTGATCAAGCGGGCTACTTCTGCATAGTCTCTATTAACCTGTCACTCTGTTTCTCGTAAAAAGTATAATTTCAATTACATTGACTTTGCAGCAATAAATGCAATTATAGATTGCATTATGGGTGTGCGTGAAGACAAATTGCGAGAGATGGGTGAGCGATTGAGGCGGGAGCGAATCAGCCGGAATGATACCCAATCCATATTTGCGGCCCGAATAGGGGTGAGTGTTCCAACCCTGAGAAAGATGGAGGCCGGTAATTCGACCGTACTGATTGACTCATGGGTGAAGTCTTTGGAAATTCTGGATCGGCTGGGTCAGATGGATGGTCTGTTGGCTGAGCCGGAAAACCTTTTTGAAAAATATGAGCGGAAGAATGACGCGCACCGGCAGCGAGCCTCGCGGAGGCTGTCATGATGGTTCGAGTAAAAGTCTGGGAACGGTCTTTGGGAGAACCTCGTCCTGTTGGGGATTTGATCGCGGAAATTGAAGATAATGGCCGTTTGCGTAGCGCATTCCAGTATGATTCTGAATTTCTAAGGCGCAAAGAGAAGTATGCCTTGGATCCAGTATCGTTGCCACTGCAAGGCGAAGCCATTTCTACCGTTCATCCGGGCTTATTTGGTGTGTTTGAAGATAGTCTTCCTGATGATTGGGGACGTAATCTTCTGATCCGGAAGCAAAAAATTGCCCGTCGGGATCAGCACTTGCCGGGATTGCTGTTAGCGCTAGGGTCGTCTGGATTGGGTGCGTTGTCGTACAGTGCAGAGGGTCGTTTGCCGGAGTCTGACCCTGAGGTTTCCTCTCTGCATCTATCAGAACTCGTTGAGGCGGCCGCGAGATTTGAGCGTGGTGAACCCTTGGATTCAGTCCTCACGCTCTTGCTGAGCGCGGGAAGCTCTCCAGGGGGTGCCCGCCCCAAGGCCGTTGTGGTGGATGATGAAACCGGATTGCACTATATCGCCAAATTCCCGAGCGTTAAAGATCAGGTGGATGTCGTTCGGATTGAAGCGGCAACCCTGCAGCTGGCCAGGCAGGCTGGACTACTGGTTCCAGAGACTCGTCTTCTATCGTGTTCAGGTAAAATGGTGCTGCTAGTCAGACGGTTTGACGTCATTCCGGAAGGAAGACGGCACATGATCAGTTTCCAAACCCTGCTCAAGGCCGCAGGCTATTATCAACACCGCTACTATGACTTGGTATTGCTGGTACGGAAATACAGCCGGGATCCACAAGTGGACTCGGAGCGATTGTTCCGGCAGATGGTATTCAATGCTTTGGTGGGAAATACGGACGACCACCTGAAGAACTTCATGATGATCCATGATCATCAGCAAGGGTGGCGGCTGTCACCGGCTTTCGATTTGATCCCCGACATCGGTCAGAGACGTGAGCATGTCTTGTTCTTCGATTTAGATGCC
>CAZOZF010000275.1:2437-3701 GCA_964584205.1 uncultured Verrucomicrobiota bacterium | reverse complement strand
CCCATCAACTGGGGCACGTGCCCCTGGATCACCGAGAACTTCCCCGCCCTGATGGAATATTATTATGACACGATGGCCCCGGGTGATTCGTTCTTTGCCGCCACGACCGGGTATGGCTACTTCACCCCCAATCTAACCCCGAACCTCGGCGAATTTGCCCGACGCGAGATCAAGGCCAACCAGTTCGCCGACCTCTACGTCGGTGCCAGTTGGGGCGCCCCGGCGATGACCAAAGCCGACCGGTATGCCTGGTTCGACCAGCGCAAGCAACTGGGCACTATCATGGAGGACGGTAAGCACGCCTATCTGGACTTCACGCCCGAGCATCGCCCCGTCATCAGCACCACCTGGAACCTCTTCTATCCCTTTGCCCGTGTCAAAACGAACAAAACCGAGGAGGCCGAAATCAAGATGGCCGTTGACACCATCGAGCAAGTGACCCGGGATCACACCCCCCCCTTCTTCATCCCGGTCTATGGAGGAAGTCCCTCCTATTTCAACGCCATCGCGAAACGACTCCCTCTGGGAAAATTCAAATTCGTCACCCTGGAGGAAATGATGCTCGCGGCCCGGCAGACCAGCCCGACCCAGATGAAGGAACCACAGGTGCCGCCTGTTGGCACGCAATCCCTGGCCAGGGTCATTCATGCCGCTTATGGAAAAATCACAGTGGACGGTAAGAGTGACGACTGGAAATCGTTGAAATGCGGAGTCATCGAGCACGACTTGCGAAAGACCCCGAAGCGTGAAGGGAACCTGAAGGCGCGCTACCGCTTTGCCTGGAACGAGGAGGCCCTCTATGTGTTGGTGGAGGAACTGCCCGGCGCCAAGCAGGCGATCGAATTTCCGACTGCGGCCGACTACCGTGCCGCATCCCCGTGGCAAGCCGACTCCGTGGCCTTCTGGATGGATTTTATCCGCCACGGCGCCGCCCAAGCCGCGTTCATCCCCTGGTTCGGATTTTGCTCCAAGGGCCAGACTGAAGCCCCTTTCATCACCCGCCTCAACGGGGAAGACAATTTCCGGACCGACCTCAAAATCGAAGCGGTCGCCAAAGGGATTCTGGGGCAACGCATCATCGAGGCAAGGATTTCCTGGGCCGACTTGAACCAGCTCATGGAGATCCGCGCGATGCCATCAAACGGCCTGGTTCAGGCGATTCGCCCCGGCTTCACGTTCGGATGTCAACCTCTGCTCGTGGAGGGCGGCACCGGGCAGGGATTTCTGGATTACGAAGCCAACAAACTGCCCAGCGGCTTTGACG
>CAZOZF010000275.1:0-2337 GCA_964584205.1 uncultured Verrucomicrobiota bacterium | reverse complement strand
AGCACGGCGAGCATCTTCTCGTAGGCCCACTGATCCCATTCGGGGCGCACCCCGATGCCGGGAAGATCGCCGTAGTTTTTCAGCATGAGCCCGCCTTTAAAAAGCCGGATCATTCGCTCGGTCTCGGCTTCGATGAACACCCGGTTTCCCGTTGGCATGACCTTCTGGATATCGACGGGCGCAAAGAGCGCCACCTTCCGGGCGCGGAGCTTGGCCGCGAGGGCCTCCATGTCATAAAGCGCAGGCTGGTCGAACTGGAAACAGTCCACCCCGCAATCCATGAGATCATCCAGAATCTCCCAGTTGTAGCCGCAGGAATGCATGATGACCTTGAGACCCAATTCATGAGCCAGTCCCATCAGCTCGGTGTAGAGGGGCTTAAAATAGTCCCTGAACATATCGGGACTGAACAAAAGCCCCTTCTGGGTACCGAGATCCTCAAAGATGAAAATTCCATCAGCCCCGCCCTGGGCGGCAGAACGGATTCGTCCGGCGCACACCTCGCCGATCCGCGCATGGAGCTGGTGCAGTTTGTCGGGCTCCAACGCCATATCCAGAAAATAGGCATCCATCTTGCGAAGATAACGGGCCGCCTCGAAAACCCAAAAGCCCCCGAAACCGAGCAACTTGCATTGATCGGGATTCGGCGCAAAATACTCCCTCATCATCTGGCTTAAACGCGGACTCGCCCCCTCGGGCCATTTCATGGAATCCAGTGAGTCCCAATTCGCGAGCGCGGGAATATGAATTTCCCCCTTTTCACAACCGCCGACCATGCGAACCCAGACGTTGCCCCACTCGTCGGTGTAGAATTCCTGATCCCCCTCAACCCATCGCTTCGGCGAAAAGAATCCCTCTGCCGCCGGCCAGAACACCGAAAAGTCGTTCAGCCGCCCGCCGCCAAAACACATTCCCGGCCGCGGCGGATCGCGCCGTTCCAGGTTCGCCATTACGATGTCATGTGAAGTCATAAGATAGTCCTTTCCTCTAACGATAGATCACAGGCCCCCCTCATGTAAATGGCACGGCGTGCAAATCGAAGGAAGCTCCGTGCAAGGCGGCAGAGCGTAAATCAGGAAGGCCGGTTGCGTACGCGAAAGTCGGTTGGACTGATCCCCTCATGATACTTGAAGCTCTTGATCAGGCCTTCCGCCCCATCAAAACCAGACTCGAGTGCGATTGAATCAAGTTTTTCACCGGACTTGAGCAGTAGCCGTTTGGCGCGGGCGATGCGCTGGCGGGACAACTCCTGAATAATGGAACGGCCCACTTCGGCGGCGAACTTGTTATAAAGACTGCGGCGAGAGCTGGCGGAGGCGGCCACCACATCGTCTACCCCGATATTCCGGTGAAAATTCTCGTTGATAAAACGCAACGCGCGGGCCACCTGTTTGTCGGCAATGGCCATTACTTCAGTGCTTTTCCGCACGACAACGCCCGTGGGCTGAACCCGAATTGGTTCTACGGGAGCCTTCCCGCCCTTCATAAGACTATCGAGCAAACTGGCCGCCCGATACCCCTGCATCTCACGATTGCTGTCCACACTGCTGAGAGGAAGCAAGCCCAGTTCACAGTAGATCGGATCGTTATCCACCCCGATCACCGCCACCTCGTCAGGAATACGAACCCCGGCTTCCTGACAGGCTTGAAGAATGAAGACCGCTTCTCCATCATACTGGGCCATAATCGCCAAAGGCGTGGGAAGTTTCTTCAACCGCGGCACCAGCCAGGCAACGACCTTGCTCATCTCGCCATCCTTTGCCGGCACCGAAGCATCCAATTCGTGAAACTTTCGCCCGGCCTCCTTGACTGCCGCCTGAAACCCGGCCTTCCGCTCGCGAACCACCGGCGCCAATGAATCAACCACCAGAAATGCAAAGTTCAGGAACCCCCGGGCAAGCAAATGCTCTGCCGCCATTTGTCCAATGGCTCGGTTATCGGGGAGCACCCGGGGGAAAGGAAGTTCCGGCATCTGGTCACTCAAATCCACTACAGGCAACTTGGCACTCAAACAATAATCAATCATCTCCCGGTGACGGCGACTGGGGAGCAGGGTGATAATCCCGTCACATTTGCTAGTGGGCGCTATTGCCCGGGAATGGGAGGGCGCGTCATAGAGAATCCACCCGGCCTCGCGCGCATACCGGGTGACGCCCATCACGATCTCGTGGACATACCACCCCAGGGCGAGCAATACGGTTGGGCGACGGGACTTTGTGGATCCACTCATGTGGCTTCCCTATCATTTCATTCCGGCACAAATCAAGTCCTACCTGACCATTCCCTTGTAGGACAAGCTTCCCGACCAACGGGAGGGAGCTTGTGACGCGAAGAGGA
>CAZOZF010000274.1:0-3759 GCA_964584205.1 uncultured Verrucomicrobiota bacterium | reverse complement strand
CTCTGCGAAGCCCAATCCAATCTCTTCGTTCGTCCCGGATTAATCGCCGATCGGACAGGACGGATCGTCCGCATCGCCGCAACAACCACATCCCTGAAAGCCAATGACCCGGTTGAATATCCCCTGGTTACCCGAGAAAGCGGCAAGGATTACGAGGCACTCGCCGTTTCGCAAGCCTCCGCACTCGACATCCATGAATCGCTCAGGTTCATCGGCTTGGAGCCCGGCCGGGGCGTCGATCCGTCCCAACTCCGGTTCTGGCCCAAAGGGGATCGGGTTAAAATGGGTTTCCATGTCGCTGACACCCAGTCCCCGACCAGCCCGCTTCTTCACCTTCCTGTTGAAACCCTGATTCAAGACACCCGAACGGGAAAAACCCTGCCTGAAACCGGTCTGGTCTTCACCGGATCAGAATGGGTTCCCGCAGGTGACCCACCCACCGGAAAGGTCTATGCCGCCGATGCCTTCAGCCCCGGCAGTATCGCCTCGGTCTACAATGAAGGCTCCTCCGTCCTCGATGTCCCGCGCCGCGCCCCGCAACACGAGGTCTACACCTTCCTGGTTCCCAACCCGGATCACAGGCTTCCCACCAACCACCTTATCGAAATCACCCTTGAGCCGTTCTATCAGGACACTCGTCCTCACCACTTTGATCTCTCCCTGCTGGTCGCACCCGACGGCACCAATCTGTCTTATACCCTCCTGGACAGTCAGAAACGCGCTCTCAACACCCATCGATCCCGGAACGGTATGCTGGCGACCCTATCCTCTTATTCAAGCGCCGACCGGGATGCTTTCGTAACGCTGACCCCCGACGATGCCCTCGCCCTCCAGGACGTTCAGGCCCTGGCCCACCTCATGGATTCCCTCGACACTGAGCGCGGCATTCGTGTCGAGCCGCCGCCGCCCGGACACCCCTATTTCAGAGCCTTCCTGCCCAATGAGAAATTCAGGAAGCGGGAAGAGCGTTTCGACAGGGTCGCCGAACTTCATCTGGGCACAAGGGAGGGCGTCACGACCGGGGAACTGATTCAGGTGGAATCCGAATGGAAAGGCGACGACTCCGCCCCGGTATATCATGAAACCCGCATCCCGATCCCTGCGCCAACCGCTCTGGAGCCCGCCTTAAAGACCCGTGAAGAGGCTCCCTCCGTCCTCTTGATTTTTGCGCCCGCCAGTCTGCGCTACGGAACCCTTCGCGAATTCATCGCCCCCGCACTCAGACAGAAGATGATCCTATACGTCTTCGCGGAGGGGTAGGCTATTTCGCGCCCTGCTTCTTGACGCAGACGGCGAGCTTGGTTGCCCCGATCCGCTTGGCGGTATCCATCACGGTCACCACATGCTGGAACGGAACATCCTTGTCGGCCTCCACGATAACAGGCTGATGTTCGGGGTCGGTCAGCAACTGACGAAGCCGGCTTTCCAGCAAATCAGGCGCCACGGGCATCCCGCTGAGATAAGCGGTTCCCGCGCGATCCACCTGGACTGTGAGGGTCTGTTTGCGTGGCTGATCCGGCTCGACTTTTTTGATGGCGGGCAAATTGATCTTGAGTTGCGACTGCACCAGCAGAGGCGTCATGATCATAAAAATCAGCAACAACACCAGTGCCACATCAATGAACGGGATCATGTTGATCTCGGCCATGATGCGGTGTTTTCCAAGCACCTTGGCGGGCGCCTTCATGCCGCAGATCCCTCGTCCTTGCACACCGTCTCAACCAGATCATAAACCGAAAGCTCGACATCCGTCATGAGCACCTCGGACATGTGGATGCAATAATTGTAACCGATCAGGGCGGGAATCGCGACCACCAGGCCGCACGCCGTGGTGATCAGCGCCTCGGCAATGCCGGCGGAAACCACTTCCGGCCCTCCGCCTGCGTTGGCCGCGATGCTGGCGAATGCCTTGATGATACCCACCACCGTCCCGAACAACCCCACAAACGGCGCCGTTCCCGCGACGGTGCCCAGCACCGGCACCATGGATTCCAGTTTCCGGACCTGGGCCTGCATGGCATGCTCCATTGCCCGCTCCTTCGCCGCCCTTGACCCCGCCTGGTTGAGAATCTCGAACGACACGACCGCGATGGGGAATTCATACTTGCGACAGAACTCCATCGCCTGCGGCTTTCCCTGCTCCGCCAGAATCCGGAGCAGGCGCGCCATGAACGACCGGGCGTTCACCTGGTAGCGGCGGATCAGCCGCACGCGATCTACAATGATGGTGATGGAAAAAATGGACATCAGCAACAGGATCGACAGCACCGGCCAACCCTGCATGATCATATCGGTTATCGTGACATTATTCATCCGGACTCTCCCTTGAAAACAAGCGGATATTGATTACGCCTTGACGATCCAAAGTCCAGTTTATTCGCGCCCGAACTTTCGATCCAGTTCCCTGAAAGAGGTGTAGATCAACGTCGGCCGGCCATGCGGGCAGGTGTAGGGCATTTCGGCGGAAGCCAGGGCAATGACCAGCTGCTCCACCTCGGAAAGGCTCAGCCGGTCGCGCGCCTTCACCGCCGCCTTGCAGGCCGCCTGGGCAATCGCCTCCTCACGCCACCGGCTATGGCTACCCCGCTCTCCCAGGGTCTCCAGATGACGGGCCACATCAATCAGCATATCCTTGACGCCCAGGCCGTCCATACCCCGGGGCAGGGCATCCACCACAAAGGTATCGCCCCCGAACTCGGAAACCCCCACTCCGAGCTTCTTGATCAATTCGATATTCTTCCGGACATACAAGGCATCCCGAAGCTGAAGTTCAACCGTTTCGGGAACCAACAGGCCCTGGCTCTCGACCTGGCCGTGTTCGACCGCATTCAACAGTTTCTCGAACAGCACCCGCTCATGCGCCGCATGGGGATCCATCACCACAAAACCATCTTCCGTCTCCAGCAACACATACAGGCCATTGATCTGCCCCACCACCCGGCACCACGTCCAGGGCGCCTTCGGAGCCGCCTTGATGCTATCCCCCGGCTTCGGAACAGCCTGTGACTCGACGGGTATCGGCCGGGACTCCATCGGGGGCAGCCGGGGATAGGAAAATACACGCGACGCCGGAAGATCATCAATTTTCAGAAGAGGGGTAACCGCCGCCGGCATCGGGGGTGCAGGTTCCGGATTCGGCGTCTGTCCCGCCACAAAAGCGGCTCCGGACTTCGCCAAAGCGTTCCGGATAGCGCCCATGATCGCATCGCGCACATCCGAGGAACGCCGGAAGCGAACTTCTTTCTTCGTGGGGTGAACATTCACATCCACCAAACCCGGCTCGAGGTCAAGGTACATAAAAATATAGGGATGCCGGCCGGCCGGAATCAGCGAATGAAAGGCTTCGTTAATTGCATATCCGATCACCGGAGCCGACGCAGGCCGGCCGTTGACAAACACATACTGCTCCGTGCGATCTCCCCGGGTCAGCGAGGGCAGGCTGACATATCCCGACAGTTGAATATCACCGGATCCCCGTTCCAAGGGCCGGAGCCCGTCAATCAGATCCTGCCCAAAAAGCTCACGGATCCGTTCCAGGGGAGTGGCGCCAGGTGCCAGGGCCCACGACTTCCGGCCATCCAGAGTCAGGCTCATTCCCACTGCTGGCCAGGCCAAAGCCTGCAACAGGAACATCTGCCGGATATGGGTGGTTTCGGTCTGGGGAGACCGGAGAAACTTTCGACGGGCAGGAAGATTGAAGAATAGATCCCGGATTTCAAGGACTGTTCCCGGCGGACACCCGGCATCCTTCACATCCAG
>CAZOZF010000273.1:0-3781 GCA_964584205.1 uncultured Verrucomicrobiota bacterium | reverse complement strand
GAAGCGTGGCCCTCCAGAATTCGGAAGCCCCCCCCCCTTGTCAGTGACCCCTTACTTCCTTTTTTAAAATCTCCTTGTGTTCCCGGTTCTGATTTTGCATAGTGACACCTGTTTTTCACGTACTGAACCTAAATAGCGACGATCAAGAGGAGATACGATGATGGAGAATGAATCCCTGCGCGAGCCGAAAAATACAACCGTTATGTTCCTTGCCTTACTGGTGGTGGTGGTGGTCATCTGGGGTATCGTTGCCTCGGTCATGGCTTCAAACCGGCGTAAGGATTGTGAGCGCCTGACGGCTGAGAAGGAAGCCATTCGGCTGGAAGCTGATCAGATCAGGCAGGAAAGCCAGATCAAGGCTGATCAGGCTGAGAAGCTTCGCCTCACCGCGCTGGAGTGGACCCGGCAGCACCAGCTTCAGGTTCAGGAAGAGATGCGCAAAAAGTCCGAGGAAGCGGCCAAGCAGGCGAAATTAAAAGAAGCGGCAGTCAAGAAGCCTGTTGCCACAGTCAAGGGCAAGGGTGTTCCAGTCAAGAAAAGCACCACTCCCTCCTCCTCGAAAAAGGTCGTGAAAAAGACCCATTCGTAAGGTTTCCGGAAGACGGTTTTCTGCGGGACGCTTACGGGCGTCCCGTTTTCGTTTTTACCATTCGCATTTAACAGGGAGAATGACCATGTCAGGAATTTTCAAGGCTTATGATATTCGGGGGATTTACGGCGCCAGCTTGAACGAAACGATTGCCGGGGATATTGGACGGGCTTTTGTAACTTTTTTGAAATGCAAAAAGGTGGTCATCGGGTATGACATGAGACCCCATTCCAAGCCGCTCTTCGAAGCTCTCTGTAAGGCCATCACCCTGCAGGGTGCGGATGTCATCAATATCGGCCTGTGCTCAACGCCCATGTCCTACTATGCCAACGGATCCCTGGGCGCGGACGCCAGCATCATGATTACCGCATCCCATAATCCGGGTGAATGGAACGGGTTCAAGCTCTGCCGCGAGCAGGGAATTCCCATCAGCGGGGCAACGGGAATCAAGGAGATTGAGCAGATTGTACTGAAAAAATCCTTTGCGCCGCCCGCTTCAAAAGCCGGCACGGTAACATCATACGATATTGTACCCGCTTATGTGGCTCATGTAAAAAAGGCGGCAAAACTCACGCGCCCGGTCCGGATTGCCGTTGATTTTGCCAATTCCATGGGAATTCTTGAGGCCCAGTGTCTGGAAGGCCTGATCGACATGACCCGTCTTTATGATACGCTGGATGGAACATTCCCGAACCATGAAGCCAATCCCCTGAATACTGAAACCCTCGAGGTCCTCGAAAAGACGGTGAGGGAGGGGACGTATGATTTCGGAGTGGCCTTTGACGGCGATGCCGACAGGGCCGGTTTCGTGGATGAAAAGGGGACGATCGTTCCCATGGATATGATCACCGCCCTGATCGCCACCAGTATCCTGGAACAGGAAAAGGGTGTGATCTTCTATGACCTGCGAAGCAGCTGGGCGGTAAAGGAAGTGATCGAGGCCTCCGGAGGAACCCCCATGATGAGCCGGGTAGGGCATGCCTTCATCAAGCAGCAGATGCGTGACAACAAGGCGATTTTTGCAGGCGAATTGTCGGGCCACTATTACTTCCGGGACAACTACACCACCGAGAGCTCCGCGATGGCCGTCCTCTATATTGCCAATGTCATCACCAAGACCGGCAAGACGCTGTCGCAATTAATCAAGCCCATCCAGCGCTATTTCGCCAGCGGGGAAATCAATTCCGAGGTTCACAGTTCCGCCGCCGTACTGGATGCCATCCGCAAGAAATACAATGATGGCAAGCTGCTGGAATTGGATGGCATTACGGTTGAATACGCCGACTGGTGGTTCAATGTGCGCTGCTCCAACACGGAGCCCCTGGTGCGCCTGAATCTGGAGGCGAAAACCAAGGCTGTCATGGACGCGCGTCGTGATGAACTGCTCACGCTGATTCGTGGAGCCTGATCCCCTTGAACGGGGTCGTACAGAATGGGGCAGGGGAGAGGGATCCATGACAACGATGGAAGATTTTCTTTCGACTTTGATGCGGGACGCCTTTCAAAAGGCGTTTCCGGATATCGACTCCGACTGGTCCGCCGTAACGGCCGTGGCCACTTCCAACGCTGAATTCGGGGATTACCAGTGCAATTACGCCATGGGCCTGGCAAAGGCCTTGAAGAAACCGCCGCGTCAGATTGCCGAGGTCGTCTTAAGCATGCTGCCGAAGCATGAGGCCGTTGACACGGTTACCCTTGCCGGGCCCGGATTCATCAATATCACATTGAACACAGACTGGCTGACCCGCAGGGTGCTTGCGGCCGGAAGTGATGACCGGTGTGGCGTCCCGCAAGTCGGGAGCGGAAAAACGGTTATTCTGGATTACTCCAGCCCCAATGTCGCTAAACCCATGCATATCGGCCATATCCGGTCCACCGTGATTGGCAATGCGCTTGACAGGCTACACCGGTTCCTCGGGTATCGTGTGGTGGCCGACAATCATCTGGGCGATTGGGGAACGCAGTTCGGAATCATGATTATGGGATACCGCCATTTCGCGGATCAGGCAGCCCTGTCTGCGGAACCGGTCGAGGAACTCGAACGCGTGTACGTCAAGAGCTATGAGCAGTCCAAGCAGGACGAGACCTGGCTGAATCAAGCCCGTCAGGAACTGGTCAAGCTTCAGGCGGGCGATCCCGAAAATCGCCAGCTGTGGCAACGTTTCATTGAATTGAGCCTGACTGAATTCGATCATATCTACAAGCGGCTTGACGTGAAATTCGACCTGGTCCGGGGCGAGAGTTTTTATCATGACCGGCTTGCCGGAGTGGTTCAGGATTTGATCGAAAAGGGGTTGGCCCGCGAAAGCGATGGTGCGTTGGTGGCGTTTCTGGATGAAGAAAAATTGCCTCCCTGCATCGTGAAGAAAAGCGATGGAGGCTTCAACTACGCCACCACCGATCTGGCAACCATTGAGAGCCGGGTTGAAGAATTCCATCCCGACAAAATCGTGTATGTGACGGACGAGCGCCAGCAACTGCATTTCAAGCAGGTTTTTGCCCTGGCCCGGAAACGAGGCTGCGTCACCCGGCTGGAGCATGTCTGGTTCGGCCTGATGCGCCTCCCGGAAGGAACCTTCTCAACCCGACAGGGTAATGTGATCAAGCTCGAGAAATACCTGGATGAGGCCGAGGCCCGAGCCCTGCTCATTGTGAAGGAAACCAGTCCCGACATGCCTGAGGCGCGTCAGAAGGAAGTGGCCCGGGCTGCCGGAATCGGCGGGGTAAAATATGCGGACTTGAGTCAGAACCCCCAGAGCCTGGTGACCTTCAGCTGGGAAAAGGCGCTGGCCTTGGATGGAAATTCGGCGCCGTATCTTCAGTATGCCTATGCCCGAATCGCCAGTGTACAGGACAAGTTCAGGGATCAATTTCCGGGTGTTGACCTTTCAAAATTCCCCATCCATCTCGGCGAACCCATTGAAAGAACCTTGGCCGTCATGATCCTCCAGTTCCCTGAATTGGTGGTTCGTGCCGCCGAAAGCTATAAGCCCAGCGTTCTGGCCGATTATCTTTATGGCCTGTCATCCGCCTACAGCACGTTCTACCAGAATGTGCCGTTCCTGAAGGCACCCGAAGGGGTCCGCGAAAGCCGGGTCAATCTCTGCGCGGTGGTGGCCAGAATTCTTCGGCAAGGGTTGAATCTCATGGGGATCGAGACACCTGACCGGATTTAAGATCCTTCCGGAATCG
>CAZOZF010000272.1:0-3781 GCA_964584205.1 uncultured Verrucomicrobiota bacterium | reverse complement strand
CGAGATGATGTTCTTGGATTCTGGCTGTTTCTTTGGGTGATACCCTGGCGCGTGACGCAAAGTCCGGCCAGGCCCGGATTGCTTCGCCAATCTGGTGAAGCACCTTGGCGGCGGTGCCGATTCCAAAGCGGTCTGCCACAGCCAGTAGGTCTGCCCGTGAGATGGCGGTAAATTTACCGTTTACGGCCATGAGGTGCTGGTTTGTCCACTCGCCTTGGGGATTGTGGGCATGGGTTACATCGTATGCGGGGGCAAGTGCCCAGCCTTCCCCTTCACGCAATAGGAACGCGAAATTCTTGCTGTGGTCGTCGCAATTGGCCGCCATCACGTTGAAGGCCATCCGCCTGAAGGCTTCTTCCATGGCGGGGTATCCAAGCTGTAGTCGTGCGATGGCCTGGAAGAGCTGGTTGTAATCATGGCTGGCTTTCTGCTTGTAGTCCAGGTGCGCCATGGCGCACAGGGTCTGCATGTGATGTTTGCGGTTGCCGTTGCGGTCGAATCGCAAGGTCATGAAGTGCGCCCGTCCATGCTCCTCCAGCAGCCTGGAAGAAGACATGGCGATGCCTGCGGACGTGGCCATCAGGTAGTAGGCGTACTCGATCCGTCCATAATCCTGGGAAGTGCCCAGTTCCCTGTCGGTGCCCATGCCGTCGAACTTAAGGAGCCAGTGTTCAAAGCCGGGCTCGACATCAAACTGTCCGGCTCGGATCTCCTGTGTCGTTGGGTTCCATGCGATCACCGCCTTTGCTCTTGCGCCACCTGCCGAGGTGCCCACCCGGATGATCTGGGCCAGTGCGGCACCAGCCAAATGTTCCGCGCCGAGATCACCCCGCACGGCAAGCCGGGCGCTTTCAACCAGTTTGGCCAGCGAGAGTGCTGTGCTGTTGATGGTTGCGGGACTGCGGGCGGGCCGGAATTCCAAGGCGCCCATGCCGCGTTTTCCCATATAAGCCAGACGATCCAGCGGTGTGATATGTGAACGATCAACGCCTTGCGTGGCCATCCAGCCGTCAATCAGGGCATTTCCGAAATCATCCGGAAGGGCGTCAGCCAGCAGGGCGGGCAGGCGTTTGTAGGTCAGCTCGGGCAGGTCTGTGAACACGAAAGGGGTGTATGCTTGGGCGAGGGGCATGGTGAGGGGGGCAAGTTCGATACCCGTCCGCACGAAAGCCATGGCGTATTCAAACGCATAATATCCCAGTCGAGTGTCCAATGCCACGGCGCCGACAGTTTTCCCCCACAGGCGGACTTCGATGATATGAACTGGCTTATACATGGCGTGTGCCTTTCGCCCTGGAAGCCCGTTGGCGGACATGTGTGGATTTCAGCATCTGCATGGGGCTGATGGAGACTTGTGGGGCCAGTGTGTTGAGCCATTCCTCCCGGCCCAGGGTGCGCAGGACTTTGATGAGGGATGTGACGGTGGCCCCTTGGCCATTCTCCAGATGCTTGACTGCGTTCAGGGCCACATCGGCCCGCGCGGCAAGTTGCCGTTGGTCAATGTTCTGGCGCAGGCGCAGGTCGCGAAGGTGCCGCCCCAAGCCCGTTTCCCATTCACTCGTAGTTAAGTTAGTCATAAGAGCCCTAATAAAGTCCATCGATTAGAAATATAATATCAATAACCCTTTATAAGTCCATAATATTTTTTTACTGATAATCTCAAAGCAGGGCATATTCTTTCTCGGACAAAACTCCTCTCCCCCTCGCCTTCCCTGTTTATGGGAATTGTCCCAAACTGTTATTGGAGCAATGATCATATCCCGCAATAACGCCGCCTGAGAATTTGCGTGCCTTCGTCCGAGCTGCCCGGGATTTCGGAAGATACGAAGGGGGGCGACGGGAGCGCGTGTATGGTGCATGCTAATCCTTGACACGTCCCTTGTCGTACATTTGGCCCGTTGCGTTAATCCTTATGACTTGAATTCATTAGGCTGCTAGGGACAGGCTCGAATGGCGCTTTCGATGTGTTGTTGACTGAGTGCGTGGCTAGATTTCCGCTAACCCGTCAGAAGGGTGTTGCCCGTAATCATGCGGCAAAAAACGTCCGAGCTTTTGATTCCGGGAGCGAGTTCGCCCTCATGGATTAGGATGGGTCGGATGGAATACGGGGTTCGGGTGGGTAGCGCGCGGATTTTTTCCGCGACTTCATTCGTAACGGAGGCGGCAATGCGTTTCTGGAACTTGATTTCGCACACATAGAGCGTGTTCTTCGTCTGAATTAGAAGATCGATCTGGCATCCCTTATGTCGTTGGGTCTGGCGTTGGAAGAATGGTGCGGCGCTCACCACGCTTTCAGGGGAAAGGGCGAGGTTCCTGATTATGGCATCAAGGTTGTTGAGGATAAGGTTTTCAAACTGAAATCCCATGATCGTGTCCCAGTTGGGGAGGGTTTCCAGATGAACGTCCCGGAAGAGCCCCCGCTCGACCTTTTCCTTCACGGGCTCGATATAGCGCAAATAGAAGCGCAGGTAGTTGTCGCGAATACGGTATTGGCTCAGGGCTGTCTTGTGTCCCGAGATGTTCCAGGCGAAGTCCCGAGCCACCATGCCTGAGGCCTCGAGAATCGCCAGCATTTCGGAGAGGCCGCCGGTTGGTTTGACCTTCATGGCGCGGCAGAGTTGACCCGGTTCCAAAGGGGCGCCGGACAACGCTTCCACGATGCGCTTGAACGTGGCTGAGCGAGTGCCGAAAATGTCCTTGAATATCTTGTCAAACTCCGTGAAGAGCAAGCCCTCGGGGGAGAAGCACATCCGCTTGATGTTCTGTTCCGCGGTCTGGTCAGGGCGGATTTCTTCCAGATAGCGGGGGACGCCGCCGGTGACGCAAAGCAGGCGTAATTTCTCCGCGGACGAAATATGCCCGCCTCCCTTCCAGAAGGCATTGGTGCTGTGGAGCGGCAACTCTTCCACCGTGAGGGTAAGCGAAACCCGGCCCATGAATCCCTTGTCATTGAGGATATTACTGTCGATCCAGGATGTGACGGAGCCGCACAGGAACAGGATCAACTGATCGTTCTTCTTAAAGCGGGTATCCCACACGCCTTTCAACGTTCCGGCAAAATCCTTGTCTTTGGCTGCCATCCACGAGATCTCGTCGAGCAGGATGACGGTTTCGCCTTCCGCGGTTAGTCCTGCCAGGGTGGCGAGGGCCTCATGCCAGTTCTCGAAGTGCATGGCGGGGAGCCCGAACGCCTTGCCCATCTGTTGGCCGAAGTGGTTGAGTTGGTCTTCATTCCGAAGCCCTTCGCGGGGCGACAAGCCGTAGAACTCAAAGAATCGGCGGGTCTTGCCAAATTCTTCGATCAGCGTGCTCTTTCCGATACGGCGGCGACCTCGGCACACCACTAACCCCGCGATGCGGCGTCGGCTGAATTCACGGAGAAGTTCGATTTCACGCTCTCTCCCAATAAACATGACTGCCTCCTCTGTCGATTCTAAGTCGCTTCTTGGTGTTTATGAAAACGACGTAAAAATGACATGTGGTCATAATTAAGTCAATTACTATTTACATGTGGTCAGACTTAAGAATGACGTGTGCTGGGTGGATAGCCCGCCGTGGAAAGCCAATCGGACCACGGTTCTTCTGGAGTAGGGCGATGAAGACACAGGCTCCCCGGCAGTAGCTGGGGAAGCCCGTCTACACGCGTCGGCTGTCGCCGCGCGACGTTTCGTACTGGATCGAACGGTGTGGCAATCTGGCGAATGGCGTCTGGGATACCAACGGGTTCATCGAGATCGGCGCGGCAGACGATGGGAACAGACTGACCGAGACCGTGACCGTG
>CAZOZF010000271.1:0-3834 GCA_964584205.1 uncultured Verrucomicrobiota bacterium | reverse complement strand
ACTGCATCATCTTCTCTGCCAACGGCAGATTTGCTGTTCCTGAAAATACGATCATGGTAATCAGAAGTTAAAAGTTAAAAGTTAAAAGTCAAAAGTTAGAAGTCAGAAGCCAGAAGAGGTTGTTTCTCCTGAACCCTGAGCCCTGAACCCTGCCTCCTGAACCCTGAACCCTGAACCCTGCCTCCTGTCTCTTAAAATGGTTGCCCGGGGTGGATTCGAACCACCTCTGAAAGAGTCAAAGTCTCTTGTGCTGCCATTACACCACCGGGCAAGTACGAACTAATATATGCCACAGGCGCTCGTCGAGTCTCCGGCATACCTCTTGTCCATGCGCTTCGTCTCGCACCAGACCAAAGACAGACGAACCGCTCCCGGAAAGCAAAACACCAAAACAGCCCGCAACCTGAAGCTGCTGAGCTGCCTGTGCGACAAGGGGGTAACGTTCAAAAACCCCCTCTTGCAATCCGTTATACAATACGTCTGCCGCTGCGGCCACGTGGCCTGTTCGGACAAAAGAGAGCATATTATGAAGGAAGTGGGGGGGTGGAGTCAAGCCCGCTTTCCAGTTTTTGAAAACTTCCGCTGTGCAGCAGGGGATGCCCGGATTGGCGATCACCACCCAGAAACCGCGGCAGGTTTCTTCGGTAAGCCCCTGGAAAAGGCCGGTGATATACTCCCCGCGGCCCTCCATGAGCACGGCTCCGCCATGCACCAGCGCCGGGATGTCGCTCCCAAGCTCGGCCCCCAGCTCCATCATTTCGCCGCGCGGGAGGTCCAGCTCCCAGAGGTCGTTGAGCCCCCGGATGACGGCTGCGGCGTCCGCGCTCCCGCCGCCCATGCCCCCGCCGATCGGTATGCGCTTGTGAATATGGATGGTCGCGCCGGCCCCCACGTGGTAACGCGCCTTCATCATCTGGGTGGCTCGGAAGCAGAGGTTCTTTTCAGGGGCGCCGATGAGCGAGAGGTCCACCCACGGCTCGGCTGTCACCGTGAGCGATATCCCGCTGGGCGTGGTGGTCATGGTCACGGTGTCGGTCAACGACACGGGCATCACGATGCTTCTGAGCGCGTGGTAGCCATCCGCCCGCTTGCCTAACACTTCAAGCGTGAGGTTGATTTTCGCCGGCGTCTCAATGGAGATGGATGACCCTTCCTGTTTCATGGGGGCGCGTATTTTGCCAAATTCGTTTTTCAGATGCAACTAAACAATTATCAGAAGGGATGAAAAAAAAGCGCTCAGCTCCAGAAGCGCCCCTTTTGGTATAAACGGGAATCCAGGTAAAAAACTTTGCTTTTAGTGCAAAACTTTCCCATAATAAGATTATGTTATTAAACGTTCAAGAGATTATGGAGAAGCTTCAACAGGCCGCGGGCTCCCGCGAGGCGTGTGAGGAGCTTTGCGATGCGGCGGACCGCGTGCGCGCCCGCCACCTGGGCGACACGGTCTATCTCCGGGGTATTATCGAGTTTTCAAACATCTGCCGGAACCAGTGCGCCTATTGCGGCATCCGGTCCGATAACGCCCATCTTTCGCGGTATCGCATGCCGGTGGATGAAATCGTCGAGACCGCCCGCCTCGGCAAGGACATGGGCTGCGGCACGGTCGTGCTCCAGTCCGGCGAAGACCCCTTTTACACGGTCCCGCTCCTGAGCGAGATGATCGAGCGCATCAAATCAGAAACCGGCATGGCCGTCACCCTCTCCATCGGTGTGCGGCCGTGGGAGGAGCTTTCCGCGCTCAAATCCGCTGGCTGCGACCGCTATCTCTTGCGCTTTGAAACCTCCAATGAGATCATCTTCAGTGCCATCCATCCCGATGAACCCTTCGCCCGCCGTATCCAGTGCCTCACAGACCTGCGCGAACTCGGCTTTCAGGTCGGCAGCGGCTTCATGATCGGCGTTCCGGCCTTTCTCTCCGGGGAGACGCCCGCGGACGCCGCACGTGCGACGCTCGAGCAGATCGCCCGCGATGTGCTCTTCACCACCCAGCTCAAACTCCAGATGATCGGGTGCGGACCCTTCCTGGCCCATCCCGACACGCCGCTTGCCGGAAACCCCTCGCTGGAGAACCATGACATCTATTATGCGACCATGGCCCTCCTGCGCATCCTGAATCCGCTGGCGCATATCCCCGCCACCACGGCCTTTGATGCCCTCGATCCCAGCGGACGCGACCGCGTCATGCACGGCGGCGCGAACATCTTCATGCCCAATATCACGCCGGCAATCTACCGCCGGCAATACCAGCTTTACCCGAACAAGCCCAGCGTCGATGACGATCCCGAGGTCAGCGTCCGCCGCGTCTGCGAACGCCTCGCAGCCCTCGGCCGTCCCGTCAGCGCCGCTCCCGGCCATTCGATTGTCCAGTGAATTGCGTTATTGCGTTAATGCGTTATTGCCTTATTTTTAAAATTCAGCGTTGGATGTTCGATGTTGGATGTTCGATGTTCGCTTTTCTCTGTGTTCTTTGCGTTCCTTGTGGTTAAAGAATTGAAACAGGAGGTTCCTGTGAAAACATGTACTCTTTGTCCGCGATGCTGCGCGATCCCGGAAGGCGGTCGCGGTGCCTGCCGCGTGCGCATGAATGTGAACGGTACGATTGTGCCCGTCACCTTCGGCAAACCGTGCGCCGTCCACGTGGACCCCATGGAGAAGAAGCCGCTCTTCCACTTCCATCCGGGTGAGGCCATCCTCTCCATCGGCACGGCCGGCTGCAACCTCACCTGCAAGAACTGCCAGAATGCGGAGATCTCGCAGGGCGATCCCTCGGCGCTGGACACCTATGACCTGCCCCCGGAACACCTGCCGGAATGGGCCCGGCGCGAGGGATGCAACCATGTCGCCTACACCTACACGGAACCGCTGGTCAGTTATGAATATACGCTGGCCTGCTGCAAGGCTGCGCGAGCCGCAAAGCTGAGTAACGTCATAGTTACCGCCGGGTATGTCAATGAAGAGCCCCTTGCGGAGTTGCTTCCCTTCCTGGATGCGGTCAACTTGGACATCAAAGCCTTCAGCGACGATTTTTATCATACGATTTGCGGGGCCTCGCTGCAGCCCGTGCTGCGTGCCGCGCGACAGATGCATGCCGCAGGCGTCCATCTGGAAATCACCAACCTGATCATCCCGACCCTGAACGACAGCGTCCAAGAGATCAAGGGGCTTTGCGACTGGTTGGTTCAGACACTCGGGCCTCAAATCCCCCTGCACTTCTCCCGCTTCTTCCCGCGCCACCGCCTGATGGACCTTCCGCCGACGCCGACAGCGACGCTCCTGCGCGCCCGCGAGATTGCAAAGCAATCAGGCCTTCACTACGTCTATATCGGCAATGTCGAAACCGCAGACGGCGAAACGACCTTCTGCCCGTCCTGCAACGCCCTCCTCATCCGCCGTGCCGGCTACAGGATCATTCAGAACCATCTCTCCCCCGCCGCCCGCTGCCCGAAATGCGCCACACCCATCTACGGCCGCTTCTAATACTTTTTAGCGTTCAGCGTTTAATTGTGTTGTTTGCGTCCTATAACTTGGGGTTCAGGGTTCGGGGTTCAGGGTTGACGTTCAATGTTGAATGTTCGATGTTGGATGTTCCATGTTCTCTCCTATTCGCTCCCTTCGTTTAATTCGTTGATAAACAAAGTATCTCAATCCGTGTCAATCCGCGCAATCCGTAGCTAAAAGTTACCTCATCGTTTATTCCCGGGGCACTGAACCCTGAACCCTGTTTCCTGACCCCTGTGCCGCCCGGCAGTGAGGCTCTTGACATTTATCGCTGTTTCTGCAACACTCCTCATCATGACATCGCGGCGTCACACCCGTCAGGGATCTGACATCCGT
>CAZOZF010000270.1:0-3857 GCA_964584205.1 uncultured Verrucomicrobiota bacterium | reverse complement strand
TGTTTCTTGAACCAGGCGGGCAGTCGCTCCCGGCGTTCACTAAACAGATGAACCACCGTTTCTTCCCCCATTGGCAAATAATGGCCCAGACCGTTCAGTGATAATGCCGTATCACCGCCTGCATAAACGCTGAGTTTCAGTTGAGACTGGAGTGTGTAAACGCCACCAAACCAGCTCACAACGTCACCGGTACGTAAAAAGGCACCGCAACCCATTGATTGAATCCAGCCGGATGAGACATAACGCCGGGCCAACTGGCGGTATACGCCAAGTTCGCGTAACCACGGTGCTGTCGCCACAGTTCCCTTTGGCCACTTCAGCAGTAGATTGTTTATCTTCGATTCCATTATGACTACTCAGGATTTACATAAATAGCTCTTACGCATACCTAATATTGGTTTGAATATGATGCCATAAAGTACACCTATAGTTTACAAAAGCAACAAAGAAAACAACTGCATCTTTCCTGCGGTAAACCCCTCCGGAACCGGTGGTTTGGGCGGACGGGGGAAGCGCAAAAATACAACAATGGGGGTCAGGGACAGGAAATCTGGCGGGATGTTGGCCAGGTAAACTTTCCTTGAACTTGTTGCGCAACCGATCACCTATTGATGTTTCTGAGTGCATCGGTCTCGATCAGTGTGGCGTTAACCAATCAGATGAAGATTCACCACCCGCCGAGTACGGCTTGAGACGCCGAGGCACAGAGAAGAAAAAGCCAGCCCTTCGACTGGGCTCAGGGCAAGCCGAGAGAAGAAGAGATTCTAACAGTCTAGATCAGTTGATTATCACTTACAGTTTACCGGCCAGATAGAGCGGAACATTATGACAGTCAGCCCGGGACCGATCCAGGTTCCGCGCAGTGACTTTGATCTTCAAGACCGGGGAATATTTTTCAGCATAGGCGGAAAGACTTCGCGAATGGGCACTCGCTCCCGCCTTGACCTCCACAGGGATGACATCCCGTTCACGCGTCAACAGAAACTCAATCTCTGATTGCCGTCCTTGCCATGTATAGAGGGGAGACCGACCGGCGGTCGTCAGTTCCTGGGCCACATAATTCTCGGCATAATACCCCTTGTAGGAACCATAGTCCTGGTCAAGGATAGACTCGAGAGGCAAGTCCAGCATGCACCCCAGCATGCCCACATCAAACAGATAAAGCTTGAATAGATTCGGTTTGGCGTAGGCCCGTAACGGCAATTCGGATTTTTCAACCAGAGGCACCTTCAGCACCAGCCCGGCTTTGACAAGCCAGTCAATCGGGCCCTCCAGTTGCGCAAATTTCGACCTGTCGGGGATTACCCCCTTGAACTTGAAACGTCCAACGCTGTCATCCATGACACGCATGAGTTGAATGGGAACGGCCTCCAGCACCCGGTTGATGTGAACCGCATTCACTTTACCGGCATGTTTGGCGAAGTCGCTCTGATACCCTTGAAGTAACGCTTTCTGCAAGGCCCGGACACCACGCAAGGCGTCAGGCAAATCGGCAAGGTGGGTTCTGTAGTAATCAACCACCTCGGGCAATCCGCCCGTGACATAATATCGTTTGAGCCGTTCCCAGAGATGCTGATGAACCGCCTCGGGAATTTCTGTGCCGAATCCGAATTCCGTCAACACTCCCGCCGCACGCTCTTCTGTGGCCAACAGGAATTCCTCGAAAGACAACGGATAAAGGGTCATGAACTCAACCTGCCCCACCGGGAAAGAGGCTTCGTTGACGGACAGACCGACATGGGATCCGGCGCAGCAAAGTGCAAGCTCTGGCATTTCTTCGCGGAAATACTTCAGGCTAGTCAGGGCGTCTTTTGAGCATTGGACCTCATCAAAAATCACCAGATCCTGAGAAGGATTAATCGTCTCGTTGAGCAGGATGGAGAGTTGGGGAATTACCGAGGATGGCCGTAACCCGCTACGGAATAGACTCTGGAAAGCCGTTGCATTCTCAAAATTAACATAAAAACAGCGCCGGAATTCACTCCGTCCGAATTCCTTAAGTAACCATGTTTTTCCTACCTGCCTCGCCCCTTGAAGCACCAATGGCTTCCTCATGGCCTGGCTTTTCCATCTGCAAAGATTATCATATATTCGCCTTTTCATAGTGATAATAAAGCCATTTTTTGCCTATTATGCAATATAAAAATTAGGATTTTGCACGATCCTCATCCACCCGAAATTTATCGATGGCCTCTTTGCGTGAGTGGATGTGAAGTTTCTCGTAGATTCGCCGGATGTACGTGTTGACGGAGCCCAGGCCACACCCCATGGCTTCGGCGATCTCTTTGTAAAGTTGCCCTTCAACCAGCAGTTTCAGCACTTGCTTCTCGCGCTCGGTCAGCAAGGCGGTGACCGGAACCGTCGAAATCGGGGAGTGGAAACACCGCACCACCTTGCGGGCGATTTGCCCGCTCATGGGCGAGCCGCCCGCATGAACCTCCCGGATGGCCGGCGCCAAGTCGTCCCCCACGGAGCGCTTGAGCAGGTACCCGGTAGCTCCTGCTGTCAAGGCTTGGAAAATCAGGTCCGTGTCTTCATACACCGTGACCATCACGAACTGTGCCGCAGGCAAGAGCGGCTTGAGCTGGCGTACGCACTCGATCCCGTTTTGATGGGGAAGGTTGATGTCGACCAGCACCACGTCCGGCTTGTGTGAAGCCATCCGAGCCACGGCAGTTTCGGTGTCTCCGAACTCCGCCACCACCCGCATGTCGCTCTCCCGTCCAAGCCATTCGGCCACCAGTTGCCGCAGCCCGGCGTCATCCTCCACCATCGCAACCCGAATCTTCATAAAAGCCTTTCCGCCATCCGGAACCGGACACAGGTTCCCCTTCCCGGCTCACTCTCAATCACACACGCCCCTCCGATTTCCGCCAGCCGGCTACGCATGTTATCCAACCCATTTCTGTCAGCCCGTTCGCCCGGTCCGACTTTAAAACCCTTGCCGTCATCCTCGATCGACAGCTCAAACCCGTCGGTTACCATTCGGACGGAAACCCGTACCGTGCTGGCTGCCGCATGTTTGGCCACATTGTTCAGGGCCTCCTTAAAGGCCAGGAACAGTCCGTGCCTGACCTTGGCCTCCACCGACCAGGCCGGCATGTCCAGAGGCAGATCGAGACGGCAGCGGAGGCCCGCCAACTTCAGGAACTCTTCAGCATACCTGCCCAGATAGGTCACCAGCCCGTCAAAGGTGTCGTTACGGGGATTGACGGCCCACACGATCTCGTCCATCACGCGGGTCATGTCTACCGCGGTGGTCTCGATCGCCTCAAGCCGTTCGGGCAGGCGGGCGGGCTGGCCGCTCATCTCCCTCCGGGCCGCTTTGCTGTGCAACAGGATGCGGGTCAGGGAAGCACCGATGTCGTCGTGGATATCCTTGGCGATCCTTGACCGCTCCTGTTGCCGCGCCGTTGTCTGCTCCAGCCGCGACAGGGCCAATTGCGTCCTTTGCCAGACGACATATCTCCACCCGCTGAAGATCAGACTGACTAACAGCACCCCGCACATAATCCAGAACCAGGCCTGCCGGGTGACCGGCTGGGGAATGCCAAGTTCCACCCGCTGGATCTCGCCGGCCCTTCGTTCCTTCAACGACAATTTCCAGACGTTCTCTCCGGCGGAGGTAAGTCCAACCACGACAACCCCCGTTGCATCCTTCACAACCGGCTTGAGCTGACTGTAAATAAAGAGATCGCCTGCCCGGGCACCTGCATCGGTCAATTCAATCTGCATGGCCGAATGCAGCGACGTCACCCGCTTGAGTTCCGCCGCCCCGCAGTAGATGTGCAAACTCGATCCGATCAACACCGACTTGTACAAGTCCTGGGGCAGTTCGGTGAAACTCAGGTGCTGGG
>CAZOZF010000269.1:0-3872 GCA_964584205.1 uncultured Verrucomicrobiota bacterium | reverse complement strand
AGTCAAGCCCCAGGCCGCCGGATGCTTTCGTTTTCCGAACGAAATCATAGCCAAGGCCAGCCGCCTGAATGATAACAAGTCTATTGTTCATGAGTTCGAATCCAGAATCCAGAATTCAGAATCCAGAAGCCAGCACGAAATGTCGTCAGAGGCGCGTGCAAAATTCTTTGAAACGCCAGAAATCAGGGTTCAGGCCGGAAACGCCTCCTGAACCCCGAACCCCGAACCCTGAACCCTGAACCCTCTTTAACTTTCGTAAAACCACTTGCCTAGCCAGCCTGAAACCGGGAAGGCGATGAGTAACAGAAGGGCGCAGGCTTCGCCTGTCGGGCCGCTGGCGGCGCACAGGGCGGTCTGAACCAGGATGAGGCCCCGGATGAGTCCGCCGATGGCGCGCTGAGTGGCGGCGGGGGTGGCGGCCCGGGACAGGTTGATGCTCCAGAGGGTCGTCCAGGCGATCGCCATGGCGGCGAGTCCGAGCGCCATTCCGAGAGTGTGAATGAGGGTCAGGAGTCCGAAAGCCAGAATCAGGGGGAGTGCCCACGCCACCCACTTCGGGCGGCGTCTGGAGTCGTCCGGGCTGGCTTCATTGCGGGCGGCCAGGGTAATGGCGGTGATGAAGAGGGTGAGAAGCGTGGCGACGGTCAGGACGCGCATGCCGGTGAGGCCTTGGAGCCCGATGAGGGCGGCACCCATCAGCAGGTTGAGGCCGCGGCAGGCTCCCATGTTAAGGGGGCCAAGCCAGGAAATGCGTTTCCCGATGGCATTGTAGAACCAGGAGCACGCCGCCAGGAGGCTGGCGATGAGCAGGGTGGCTATTCCTCCCTCTGCCGCCAGAAAAAGGCCGGCAAGGGTGAAGAGCAGGGCGGCGATGAGTACTCCGGTGGCCTTTACCGAACCCGAGGGAATGGGGCGGGTGGGACGTTCCCGCGCATCCACGTGACGGTCGAAGAAGTCGTTAGCCAACAGGCCGGCCGCATAAAGGCAGACTGCGGCGCCCAGGGTCGCAAGCAAAGGGGGGAGCGGGGGGATGAGGCCAGCGGAGGCGGCGGCAAGAAGGGCGCCAGCCAAGGGGTCGCCGGGAACGGTTAATAAGTTAGGTGGACGGAAAAGTAAAAACCACGCTTTCCACCCGGTGGCGGAGACTGAATTATCGGACATCTACCGAGACCTCTTCTGGTGACCTATCTTTGAGCGGCACCGACTCCGGTTGCTTCGCATAGGTCGGAAGATACCGATAATAGACCTCAAGCATCAATGCGCAAAGTGAGGTGGTATAGACATGAGACCCGTTATCATAATCGCCCTGTTCCCAATGGCCGTCCTGATTTTGACGGGCCAGGAGCTTATTTTGCATCAATTTGTTCCAGCGAAGCCATTCCGCCTTGTCCATGCCCTGAAACTTGGCTTGGGTGACATAATATCCGGAATAGACCCCGGCTTTTCCGGAATCAGGCCAGTCGAGTTCTGTTTTCTGAAGAGACTTGAGGCCGATGCGAACCTGTGGTGAAGTCGGTTTTCCCAGCATTTGGAGGCAGAGTGTGCCGACCCCGGTCATGGAGGGGCGGCCTCCTTTGGCGGCGGTGCTTCCGGGTTTGCCCTCGTAGACAAAGCCGCTTCCGTCTCCGGCAAAGGCTTCGTTTTGAAGGAAGCGAGCCGAGCGATGCAACGCTTCTTCAAGGCCCGGAAGTTTGATTCCCGCGATCAGGGCGGCCTTCAGCGCCTGAATTTGCCAACCGGTGACGGAGGTGTCATACCGCTGTTCCTTCCGGTAGTTGTAATCGAATCCTCCGGTCGGTTGTTGGCCGTCGAGAATGATGCGGACGCCCTTTTCCAGCGGTGTTTTCAACTCCAGAATGCGGGTGAGGGTAAAGGCTTCGGCCATGGCATAGGTGGCGATGGCGTGGGCATAAACATTTTTCGAGAAGAATCCCCGGGCATCCTGCCGGGCCAGCAGATTCTTGAGCCCCCGAGTCACGGGTTCGCCGAATTCCTTGGAGCTGGGCACTTCCCCGTGAGCGAGATAGGCGAGAAGCGCCAGTCCGGTCATGGCGGCGGGGTCCTGTCCACGCCAGGAGCCGTCAGAAGATTGGTTGTTTTTGAGCCACTGCAGCGATTTGAGAACGGCTGTTTCGGTACGGCCGGATCCGGGAATGGTTTTTAAAATATCGATACGCGTGGGTTCAGAGCGGCCCATGAGAGTGGGGATATTGCCGATGGGGAGGGATGACGAGGCGGGGAGGGTGACGAATGGAGTAGCGTTTTCCGTGGGGGGGTGGAAGTTTTCTTCCGTCGATCCTGGTGGGGCGGTGACATCCGCTCTGCCTGCGTCAGGATCCACATGAGACTTGGCCAGAATTTGGGAGATGTCCCGTTGTGTTGTCCGGGTGGAAGCGGCGGGAACATCGACAATGGGGTCGAGAGGTTGGGGCTCGGATGTGGAACTGAGGGTAACCGGGACGCCCTCCGGTTTTGGGGGAGGGAGCATAATGGGAACCCAGCAGAAAATAATCAGAATGAGCGCGACATTGATGGCCATGGAGACGGTTACAGGAGTGAACCTGCGCATCAGTTCAGCCTTGGCATTTTGGTAGGCGGTCGTTCCCTTTTCAGCACGCAGGCCCTGGAAGAGGAGTGCGAGGCGTTCCCGGAGGGTTTTCCGGCGAAGCAGTTCCATGAAGGCATTGGGGTCGCGGTGTTTTTCGGCGATATCCACGACCATCACGGCGATTCGCTGGGATTCGCTGAAATCGATGCGGCTGGTCTGGGCATGAATGCGGATATGTTGGCGAGCCTGTTCCTCGAAAATCCGGCGATTTTCGGGGTTGGCCTGAACTTCAGCCCGAAGGGCGGCGCGTCCTTGTGGGGAGAGGGTTCCGTCGAGGTACTCTTCCGTCAGAAGGCTGAATTCCTGCTCATTCATGAGGTCACCTCCCTCATCATGCAATCCTTCAGGAGATCCCGGATCCTGAACAGGGCGACTGCCGTCCAGGTTTCTGTCCGGTTATTGATCCGGGCCAGGTTTCGAATTGACGTTTTGTTGAAATACCGTTGTTGAATGAGTTTCCGGGACGCCTCGGGAAGTTTATCCAGACAGGCGCGCAGGTGTTCGACATACGCTTCCTCCCGATCCTGGGCCTTGATGGAGTTCATGGCCGCCTCCACGACAATGCGATCCAGCACATCCTCGTCAGGTGCCACATAGCGTGACCGGGCCTTGACCTCCTTGAGGAGGAGATTGCGGGCAATGCCCTTGGTCCAGGACAGGAAGGTTCCCCGCAATTCATATTTCCCGATATTTTCATAGCAGACCACGAGGGCGGATTGCAGTACTTCCTCGATCATGTCGATGGAACTGGCGTGGGCGGAGAGGAATATCCGGAGTTCCTTGCGGATGGCAAAGACCACCTCGCCGAAGGCCTCCGTGTCGCCCGCCTGGACACGCTGCACCAATTGATCGAGTTCAGCTTCGTTCATGGGAGTTGCCTCTCATAATCCGTATTACCCCGGGAGGGTGGAATATTACACGGCAGGAAGGAATTAATCCGCTTGGGGCGAAAGCGCGGAAAGATTGGGTCAGGGTGGTGGGACTTCGGGGTTTGCAGTCAGGATAGAAAGATAACGTTCAGTAATGTCACGAATCCTGGGTGCTGCAATGGCCTCTTGATACGTTGAATAGGTGCTGGTCAGTCGATCCAGTGCTATGGGAATTTCTTCGGCGTGGTTAAAGGGGAGGCCGGCTTTACCGATGATTTCAGGGTGTCCACCGCTGTTGAGGTAGAGGGCTGGCAAGCCGCAGGATAGGGCCTCAAGCAGTGAATTGGAGCAGGGGTCGTTTCGACTCGCGGTGATGAAAATGTCACTTAGTCGCA
>CAZOZF010000268.1:0-3882 GCA_964584205.1 uncultured Verrucomicrobiota bacterium | reverse complement strand
GGATCCAGCTCCTGGCTCCTGGATTCTGGATTCGGTACGATTGCAATATTTTGCAATCGCACCCAAGCGGTGAAGTCTTCTCTTCTTCTCTTGAGTTTTTATTCCGCTGGGCATAATGTCCCCCCTGTCAATTAGTTGTGGAGGTATAGGGGGGTATGAGTTATTACAAAATCCTGGGCTTGCATGATGAGCCGTTTTCGACCAGCCCGGATCCCTCCTATTTTTTCCTCTCCGCCCAGCATAAGGCGGCGCTGACCCGGCTTCGGATTGCCCTGAACCTCAAGCGGGGGCTCAGTATCATTGTCGGAGATGTCGGAACCGGCAAGACGACGCTCAGTCGCAAATTATCCCAAATCCTCAACGAGGAGCAGGATGTTTGCTTCTATATGATTCTCAATCCCTATTTCCGAACCCAGAAGCAATTTCTGTCCCGGCTGGTCGCGCTGTTTCACGCGCCTATGGATCCTAAAAAAACGTCAGGTTTGGACTGTATTGAGGCGGTGGAGCAGTTTTTATATAAAACAGGGGTGCAGGAGAAAAAACGGGTGGTCCTGCTGATTGATGAGGCTCAGCTTCTACCCCACTATGTCCTGGAGATTCTCCGGATTCTTCTGAATTACGAGACCAATGAGTTTAAGATTCTTCAACTGATTTTGGTCGGCCAGACCGAGATGGTGCCGGTGCTCAGTAAAATGCCGAATTTCTGGGATCGCATTGCCCTGAAATGCGTTATCAATCCCCTGAACCTGGCCGAGACGACTGAAATGATCAATTTCCGGCTCCTGCAGGCGGGCTATCGCGGGGAAGGGTTGTTTACCCATGAGGCTATCCGGGTGATTCATGAGCATTCCTGCGGATATCCTCGCAAAATGTCCATATTATGCCACAATTTGCTCGAGATGCTGGTGATGAAGGATCGCACTGTTGTGGATGAGCCCCTGGTGCGTGAAGCCATGGCGGCCGAACTTCGTCCGTTTTCAGGGATTGTCGAACCAGTTCCGATAGTGTATTAGTTTTGTTTTTGTGGCGGGGGACAGGGATTAGGTGAGGCGCTCAATTCGATGACACCAGAGGAAAAATTACTGGCTTTGATCCAGCAGGATAAGCGGCAGGCGGCCGAGCCTGTGCCTGTGGCTCAGAAGGCTGAAGACGGAAGACTGAAGCCGGAAGCTGTAATCCAGAAGCCGGAAGCTGGTGGTCTGTTGAAAAACAGCACAACTGACATGACGCCGGTCGCCGAAGGGGCCTCGACGTCCGAATTGCCCCAGCCCGTGAAAAAGCTGAAGCTGGCTGGGGCGGAAGAGAAGTCTGAAGTCAGTATTCAGAAGGCGGAAGTGCCCAGCGGCCAGTTGAAGAACACAAATCCAATCCAAGACGGCTCGGCAGGGACGCCTCGCCCTACCGAAATACAGGAGATTTCTCAAGGTGGGGCGAAGCCTCCGGCTGAGCCGGAAGTTTTTCAACAGTCGCCGAGTGTGCCTGAGGCCGGATCTGAGGTCTATGGTTTGAAGTCCAAGGCTTCCCTTTTTTCGGTCTCCCTGTCACCTCTCGCGATTCTGAATCGTGCCATGACGGTGCTGGTCATCGGGTTGATTGC
This sequence comes from uncultured Verrucomicrobiota bacterium, assembly GCA_964584205.1. Lineage (GTDB taxonomy): Bacteria > Verrucomicrobiota > Kiritimatiellia > CAIKKV01 > CAITUY01 > JAABPW01. Next base: position 2,285 of record CAZOZF010000268.1, on the reverse strand, counting down.
GGTCGTTTTTTACGGAATCATGTCCATTCGCCCGGGAATTGCGCAGGATCTTAACCGGCAGATTGAGGGGGCGGGAAGTCTGGCGGTGGTGACCCAGGCGATTGTGGAGGAAGAGATTCCCGCGCTGGAACTCTACCTCGAGAAGGTCGGAGCCCGGAGCCTGTTTACCTCGAAGCTGATTCCCGCGAAGGGAGAGTCTGCGGTGGCGGCGGAAAAGGCCGGCGCACCCAAGGATTTGTCACTGGTAGCGGTGTCGTTGGATTCCTCTTCGCCGGAAGATTCGATGGCGATTATCAAGAACAAGACGGATTCAAAAACCTATTTTGTGAAATTGGGTCAGACCGTGGGTGGCACGGATTTTGTGCTGGAGCGGGTGCTGGCCGACCGGATTGTGCTGAAGCAGAAGAAGCTGGAATTTGAATTGAAGTAATCAGCGTGAAATATGAAGCGCAACAGACGATTTTGATTGTGGAGGATGATTCGGCGAAAGGCTGGGATTGTAACGAACCATGAACCGGAAACCCCTCACCCTAGCCCTCTCCCCCAAGGGGAGAGGGAATAAATCTTCTCCCTCTCCCTTGAGGGGAGAGGGTTGGGGTGAGGGTGATATTGAAGCGAGAAGGAAGACCATTATGAAACCTATGCTCATGATATGCCTGATTTTCCTGTCCTTTGCCGCAGTCGCCTCCGCCCAGGTACCGGCGCCTCCCGCAAAGCCGCACCTGATCAGCGAGTACAATCTTCCCGGATTGGACAAGAAAATCTCGCTCGACCTGCTCGATGCCATGGATGTGGTGGATCTCCTGAAGTTTCTGGCAGTCAAAGCCAACCTCAACATCATCATCGGACGGGAAGTCTCCGGCTCCTCCAAGCTCATGGTCAAGGATGTCAGCCTGGCCGATGCCTTTGAGATCGTCATGGCTGCCAACAGTCTCGCCTATCAGGTCCAAGGCAACATCCTGAAGGTCATGACCGACAAGGAATATCGCGAGCAATACGGTGAAAGCTTCTACGAGCGTAAGCAGGCCAAAATTATTGAGCTCAAATCCGCACTTCCCAGCCGGATGGCCGCCATGCTTGAGAATATCAAGGGGGCGCAGGGTAAGATCGTGTTTGATGACTCGACCGGCGCGCTGATTCTGATCGACACTCCGGAGAAGATCCGGGAGATGGAGCGTGTGATCAGCAAGGCCGAGATTCCTTCCGTCCAGCGTATCCTTCCCACCGTGACCACCAACTATGTGCTTCAGTATGCCAAGATCGATGAGGTCGAGCCCCAGATCACCGCGATGCTGACCAAGGAAAATGGCGTCGGGCAATTGCGGACGGATAAGCGGACCAAGACCCTCATCATCACCGACTGGCCGCACATCGTGCAGCGGATCGGCGATGTGGTCGCCCTGTTCGACCGCCCGCAGAAGCAGGTCTTTATCGAGGCGAAGATTGTGCAGGTTCAGTTGACCGATTCCACGCGGCTTGGCGTGAACTGGGAGTACCTGTTTCAGGGATTGGATCCCCGGTTTTCGTTGCGGCCGGTTTCCAAGGTTTTTTCGCCTTCTGACTTAACCATGGGAGGGGCAGCCGGCCTGGGCGGCGGTGTCACTTACCATACCATTGCGGCGGGTGCCAATTTAAACATGGTGGTAGAGGCTCTGGCCTCAATCGGGAAAACGAGACTGTTGCAGAATCCCCACATTGCGACCATGGACGGCAAAGAGGCGACGATCAAGGCGATTACGACCCAGCCGTATTCCGAGTTACAATATGAGACCGGGAGTTCGAACATTGTCGGTAAAACCTACAAGTTCGTGGATGTCGGGGTGACGCTGGCCGTCACTCCACGGATCAATGAACTGGGGTTCATTACCTGTGACATTCGTCCCGAGGTTAGTTCTGTATTGAGATGGTATGATCAAAATTCGGCCAGTACCGAGGGGAATTCGGGGGTTCCTGTGGTAAAAAAATCCTACGCCGAGACGAGTATCAGCGTGAAGGATGGCGTGACGATCATCATCGCCGGCATGATCGATGAAAATCAGACAAAAAAACGCACGCAGATTCCTTTCCTCGGAAGCATTCCTCTTCTTGGCGTGCTTTTCCGATACGATGAGACGTCTATAGATAACGCCGAAACCATCGTTCTCCTGACTCCCCGGGTTGTGACGGGTGAAAAGTTCTTTGAGCGGTCCAAGGATATGAAAAAGGCCGTTAAAGGCGGTGCTGACAGCTCATTGGCCGCGGAAATGACGCCCTGAAAATGAGAGAGATGGCGAACATTGAACATT
>CAZOZF010000267.1:0-3887 GCA_964584205.1 uncultured Verrucomicrobiota bacterium | reverse complement strand
GAGCGTACAGGCGTTTAGATCAATGAATAATCCCCTCATAAACCCGGAAGAACCAAGTAAATCATGCCGTTGACATCGTTTCTGTTTGGAGTAACCTAGTGACAACAAGCAGGAGGTATTCCATGAGTACAGTCAAGGATCTGTTGACGGCAAAAGGTTCCTCGGTTTCAACGATTTCTCCCCAGGCCAATGTGTATGAAGCACTGGCCATCATGGCGGAAAAAAACATTGGCGCCCTGGTGGTGGTGTCCGAAGAGAAAGTAGTGGGGGTGGTTTCTGAACGCGACTATGCCCGCAAAGTAGTGCTCAAGGGGCGCTCCTCCAAGGAGATAGCCGTCAAGGATATCATGAGTTCCGCAGTCGTCTCGGTCTCTCCCTCCCAGACGGTTGAGGAGTGCATGGCGATTATGACCGAGAAACGATATCGTCATTTGCCGGTTTTGGACAATCGGAAGCTTGTCGGGATTATCTCCATCGGGGATCTCGTCAAGAGCATCATCTCCGAGCAGAAGTTCATGATCGAGAACCTCAAGAATTACATCAGCGGGGCACCTTAATTCCGATAGACAATCTGCGGACGCCGAGGCCGGCGTCCCTCCCTGTTTGAAATCATGGTATTATCCTGTTTTTCGGGAGGGGCGGCGGCCATAGCTATCAAGCTAAGGATTTTGTTGAGCAGAATGAATGAGAAATGCCAATAAAGAGCCATTCTGACAAGGTAGGGCGAGGCGTCCCTGCCGAGCCGTCGGCGCCTATGAAGTTCATGCAATGCGCCCGAACAGATCAATTTCATCCGAGCATAAATAAGGGCTTCCCCATGCTCCGGCTCACCGGGGACGGTTCGCCCTACCTGTCCAAAGTCAGTATTTTCTCTTAGCTTGATAGCTATGGGGCGGCGGCCTCGCCGACCGTCTTGGCGGTTATCCCTGAACTGTTTTCCACAGCAGGATCAGGTTCAAGGCAATAACAATGGTGGCCACCAGCCAGAGCCAGAGTTTTCCATACGCAGTGTTGGCATGGGTTCCCATGACCGTCCGGGATGAAGTCAGGTAGACTTGCAGGACGATGGTGATGGGAAGCTGAATGCTGAGAAGAACCTGGGACACAATCAAAGCCTTGAAACTGTTGGTGACAAACATGACCGCCAGCAGGGCGACACCGAGGGTGATCCCGACACCTATTTTGGAGAGCGGTTTCCGGATATTATAATTTTGGGAAAACAGGCCCGAAAAAATCGAACCCCCGGCCATCCCTGCCGTAATGCTGGCCGATAACCCGGCGCAAAGCAGGGCCAGGGCGAAGACCGTGGCGGCGAGCGCCCCGCTATGACCCAGCATCGGGTGCAGCATTTCCTCCGCTTGCTCGAGGGAGCTCACCTTGACCTTCTGTTGAAAAAAAGTGGCGGCCGCCAGCAAAATCATGGCGCTGTTGATCATCCAGCCGACAATCATCGAGAACAGGGTGTCGAGCCACTCAAACCGCAAGTGACTGATGATGGCGCCTTCGCCCTGGCTACTCCACTGCCGGTTCTGAATGACCTCGGAATGCAGGAAAAGGTTGTGGGGCATCACGACCGCACCCAGGACGCTCATGACAATCAGGATGGAGCCGGTGGGGAGATCAGGCGTCACCCAACCCTTGGCGGCGGCGACCCAGTGGGTGTCGACCAAGGTCAGTTCAAACAGGAAGGCCAGTCCAATCAAGGACACAAAACCCACAATGATTTTCTCAAGTCGTTGATAGGAGTTCCATAGAAGCAGTCCCGCCACGACCACGGTGGTGAGGGTGGCACCGAACTTGAGCGGGATGTGGAAGAGCATCTGGAGCGCGATGGCGCCGCCCAGGATTTCCGCAAAGGCGGTGGCGACTGCCGCCACGACGGCGGAACCGAGGGCAGGGCGGGACACCCAGCGGGGCAGGTGCTGCGTGGCCGACTCCGCCAGGCAGTTCCCCGTCACAATTCCCAGATGCGCCGCATTGTGTTGCAGAAGAATGAGCATGATCGTGCTCAAGGTCACCACCCAGAGCAACTGATAGCCGAACTCGGAACCCGCCGCCACGTTGGACGCCCAGTTCCCGGGGTCGATAAAGCCCACGGTGACAAGCAGTCCGGGCCCCAGGAAACGCAGGGCATTCAAGGCGCCGGAGACTTGCTTCTGCTGTCTTAGTCGCTCTCGGAATTGTTGAAAGAGTTTCATGTGTCGGGAACAATACCACGGTGATTATAAATTGTCTAAACTCGACACGTCTGCGTCATTACAGTATTTTCTCAGACTTTTACCGCGCCAGAATGGCGGGAAATGGGTGAATTATGAATGCACAGGATGTTGTTGTTCTGAAAGAGCAGGGGTTGGCTGAGGCCAGGCAGGCGGCGACGCTGGCCGAGGTCGAGGTGGTTCGGATCAAGTATCTGGGCCGTAAAGGGGTGCTTCAGGAGGTCATGGATAACCTGAAATCCGTGCCGCCCGAGGGGCGTCGTGATTTCGGACGGTGCGCCAATGAATTGAAGCAGGAGTTGACCGTTTTGCTGGATGAGCGGAAAACGGCGCTGGCGGCAGCGGAAAAAGCGGCCGGTCAGAAACAGTTTGATGTCACCCTGCCCGGCGCCTGGCGACGCCTGGGAACCCGTCACCCCGTGACTCAGGTGATTGAGGAATCCATCCGTATCTTCAGCATGCTGGGCTTTACTGTGGCCGATGGCCCCGATATCGAAACGGAATATCACAACTTTGATGCCCTCAACACCCCGGCGGATCACCCGTCGCGGGATGCCCAGGATACATTCTGGCTGGATAACAAGACGCTGCTTCGTACGCAGACCTCACCGGTCCAGATCCGTGTGATGGAAAGCCGCAAGCCGCCGGTCCGGATCATTGCGCCGGGCCGCTGCTATCGCCGGGATACCACGGATGCCACGCACAGCGCGAACTTCCATCAGGTGGAGGGGCTGTATGTGGATCGCAAGGTGTCCATGGCCGATCTCAAGGGCGACATCACGTTCTTTGCCCACCAGATGATGGGGCCGAACGTCAAGGTGCGGTTCCGTCCCCACTTTTTCCCATTCACCGAGCCGAGCGTGGAATATGACTTCTCGTGCCATGTCTGCGGCGGGTCCGGGTGCCGGGTCTGCAAGAACAGCGGCTGGATTGAAATTTCCGGCGCCGGCATGGTGAACCCGAAAGTGTTCACCATCGTCGGCTACGATCCCGAGGCGGTTACCGGCTATGCCTTCGGCATGGGCCTGGAGCGTATTGCCATGATCAAGTTCGGTATCGAGGATATCCGGTTGTTGTATGATAACGATGTAAGGTTCCTGTCCCAATTTTCCTGAACCCTGAACCCTGGATCCTAATTATGAAGTTACCTTTGAGTTGGTTGAAAGAGTATGTGGATGTTGACCTGAGTCCCAAGGAGCTGGCGTCCCTGCTGACGTTCTCCGGAACGGAAGTGGAGGGGATCAAGACCATTGGCGGGGATTTCACGGGAATCGTGGTGGGTGAGGTGCTTTCGGTTGAACGGCATCCGAATGCCGACCGGTTGACCGTCTGCCAGGTGAACAGCGGGACGGAAACCCTGACCGTGGTCTGTGGTGCGCCGAATGTGGCCGCCGGGATCAAGGTGCCGCTGGCGACACTCGGAACCCTGGTGCCGAACGGGCTCAAGATCAAGAAGGCCAAGGTCCGGGGCGTCGAATCTTTCGGCATGTTGTGTGCCGCCGACGAGTTGGGGTTGTCTGAAGACCATAGCGGGTTGATGATTCTGCCGCCCGAGACCAAGGTCGGAACCCCGTTTTCCGAAATTGCCGGGCCACCGGAGACGGTGCTGGAACTTGAGGTGACGCCAAACCGGCCGGATTGCCTGAGCCTGATCGGGATGGCCCGCGAGGT
>CAZOZF010000266.1:0-3891 GCA_964584205.1 uncultured Verrucomicrobiota bacterium | reverse complement strand
CACCAATCTGCCCGTGGGCGCCAAGATTTCGGCCAAGGGTCTGAGCGGTGGGATCGTCAGTATTGACGTGCGTTGCCCCCAGACAGGCAAAGTCGTGTCTAGCCCCGCAAGCGCAGGCATTCAGCTGGTTGGTTGGCGTGGTGAGCGGGTCAATGCGCAGGTGGTGACGTGCGCCGCAACCCTTCAGCGCCAGTTGTGCGTGGATCCGGTCAGCTTGGAATGTGACGCTGATCAAACCAGGAAGATCGGGGGGGAGCCCCATTTTGTCCGCTACGTTCTGGCCGATGACAAGCCGACCGCCGACATTTTGGACACGGAGCCGATGATCGAGCAACCAGCCGGATGTAACCGGCCGGTCTGGTTGTCAGTCGATATCCCGCGTGATGCCCAGCCCGGCCAATACAGCGGATGCCTCACGGTCAGGTCGGAAATCGGTTCGATCGAGTTTCCCGTCCGGCTTGAAGTCTTGGCGGCGACCTTGCCGGAGCCGAAAGACTGGGTCTTTCACCTCGACATTTGGCAACATCCACAGGCGGTGGCGCGGTGGCATGACGTCAAACCCTGGTCGCCCGAGCATTTCGCGCTGATGAAGCCCCTGATGAAAAGGCTGGCCGATGCCGGGCAGAAGAACATCACCTGCAGTATCATTCATGAACCCTGGGGTGGACAAACCTTCGATACGTGGCCCTCGATGGTCGAGTGGCGCAAAAAGACCGACGGCTCCTGGAGCTTCGATTATACGATCTTCGACCGTTGGGTTGACTTCATGATGAACGAGATCGGCATCAAGGGGCAGATCGTCTGCTACACGATAGTGCCGTGGCGCCTCCAATTCCGCTACTATGACGAGGCGAGTCGGAAATGTGTTGATCTCAAGGCGGAACCGGGGACGGCTCTCTACGATGAAATCTGGGGGCGCTTCCTGACCGATTTCACGGCTCATCTGAAGGCTAAAGGCTGGCTCGCCAAAACTGCGATTGGGATGGATGAGCGTCCGGACAAGCTAATGAAGCCTGCGCTGGAAACCCTCAAAAAATATGCGCCGGACCTGCGGGTCGTCACGGCCATTAAAGAGCCTTCCGCGTTGACGGCGGATCTGTATGAGATTTCGCCGTTTATCAAGGTCGGTCTCTCTGAACGGATCGACCAGCGCAGGCGCGCGGGAAAGATCTCAACATTCTATGTCTGCTGTGGTCCGTCCGCCCCGAACACCTTTACCGGGTCGCCTCTGGCGGAGTCCGCCTGGTTACCGCTGCGCGCGGTCGCTGGCGGTTATGACGGGTTCCTCCGCTGGGCTTATAACTCCTGGGTGGAGAATCCGCTCCGTTCGACCGATTATGTCACTTGGCCCAGTGGCGACTGTTTTCTGGTCTATCCGGGCAACCGTTCCTCGTTGCGTTGGGAGCGCATGCGCGACGGGATCGAGGAAGCCGAAAAGATCCGCATCCTGCGGGACCCCGGCAATCCGGAAACGAATCGCAAGCTGGATGAGGTGCTGAAGCCGTTGAGCGAGCGGTTTACGCCGAGGAGCATTTTTGAGCCTGACTTGAACAAGGTCACGAAGGCGGTCGAGGCGCTTTCCCGTGAAATCAAATCAAAATGAAGGATGCGGGAGCTGTTGTCGCGATGGAATAGCAAATATTGGGGCAAACATTGGAATTGACACATAGTGCACGTATGTGTAATGAATAAGCTAATGGAGGGCATGACGGGTATGAACATCACTCTTTCTGCAGATATGGACACGTTGCGTCGGACTCGCGACTACGCAAAGCAACATGGAACGTCATTGAATCAACTGGTTCGGGATTTCTTAAGGAATCTCACAACTAAGGATGAAGCGGATAAAGTGGCGGATGAATTCGTTCGAAATGCCATGGCACACAGTGGCCGCTCCCCCAAAGGGTTTCGTTTTAGCCGTGAAGACGCCCAGCGAATGAGGGACTGATCATGGGCCGCCACTTCATTGACACAAACATTATTGTTTACGCCAACGACGGCAGGCATCCCGGAAAACAGAAATGTGCGCTGGAACTTGTCGCCGCCGCGCTCCGCGACGGAAGCGGGGTTATTTCGACACAGGTTCTTCAGGAGTACGCGAATGTTGCGCTTGGAAAGTTGGGGCAACGCCAGGATGTCGTGTTGAGGCAATTGGTATTGCTTGAGCGGCTGGAGGTGGTGCCTCAGACCCCCGCGTTGGTACGACGTGCTGTCGAACTCCGCGGTCTCTATGGAATCACTTTCTGGGACGCCGCTATCGTTGCGGCGGCCGAGAGCGGTGGGTGTGACCGCATCCTCTCGGAGGATCTAAACGCGGGGCAATTCTACGGTGGAGTTGCCGTTTTCAATCCTTTCGCCTAACCCGGCATGGCTGGAACCCGAATCCGGATTTCATGGATAGGCAGATGCATTGCCTGGAAAGTTTCACAAAGATTTTCGTTTATTTACGGAAACGGTGCGCGTAATATATGTATGTCGTTGGTAATGAACGTATTGATTGTGTTGCGGGATATTCGGAAAGATATTCGTTTTGAGTGAAGAGATCAGAGTGTTTCGTTCCATTGCATCCATGGAGCCGCTGTTGCCCGATAGCGGGCGCGGGGAGTTGGCTGAGTTGTGCCAGGCGATCACGCTTGCCGTGGGGGAGCTCAAGGGCAGGGTGAGTTCCCCAGTCGTCCAGGACAAACTTTCCGCGCTCATCCGCAACATGAACTGCTACTACTCGAACTTGATAGAAGGGCACAAGACCTTGCCCCGGGATATCGAGCGGGCCCGTCATCAGGAATTTGACCGGGATGCGAAGCAACGGGAAAACCAGTTGCTTTCCCTGGCGCACATCCGGACCGAGGAGCGGCTTGTGAGCCGTCTTCGTGCCGGGGATGTGGATGTCTACTCGCCGGAGTTTCTCTGTTGGATACACGGGGAGTTCTACCGCGCCCTCCCCGGGGAGATGCACCTGTCCAAAACGGCAGGAGGGAAAGAATACCGGATTGAGCCGGGCCAGATCAGGAATTACATGGTCGCTGTGGGGCGGCACACTCCGCCGGATCCAGCGGCGTTGCCGGCCTTCCTCAACCGTTTTCATGAGGTGTATGGCGACAAACACATTCTGCCGACCCATCGTCTGGTTGCCATTGCGGCGGCTCATCACCGGCTGGCCTGGATCCACCCGTTCGGTGATGGCAATGGACGCGTGGCGCGTCTCCATTCGCATGCCCTGCTGATTCAGCATGGGCTGGATGGCGGGGGGCTGTGGACCCTGTCACGCGGTTTGGCCAGGGCCCGGCATCTCTATTTCGAGCGCCTCCAGGATGCGGATCGCGGACGTGAAAATGACCTTGATGGACGCGGAAACCTGACTGAACGCGGATTGTCCAGGTTTTGCGTCTTTTTCCTGGAAACGATGCTCGACCAGGTGAGGTTCATGGGAGGACTTCTGAACCTGCCCGGTTTGCGAACCCGGATCGAGCGCTATTTCATCTATGATGCTTTGCATTTAAAGAAGCACCGGGAGGCCCTCATGAGAGTGGTCCAGACGCTTGTGGATGAGGGGGAATGTCCCCGCGAACGAGTGTCCGCCGTTACCGGAAAAGGGGCCACCACCACCGCTGAAATCATCAAGCTGGGGCTGGCCGAAGGTTACATCGAGAGCCCTTCCGCAAAAGGACGGCTTCGCATCGCCTTTCCTGAGAAGGCGCTTCCGTTCTATTTTCCGAACCTGTTCATTGACTTGCCGGCGGAACGCTGATCCACTCCGTCATTTTCCAGCCTGTTTCATCATGGCCACAGAAGCAGGATGGAGTTTCCTCAGGTAGCCCTGTATCTGAATGGCGCTTACCAGGAGCCCTTCGACAAGCTCAGGGCAAGAAAGAGGAGAAAATTCATGCCCCC
>CAZOZF010000265.1:0-3899 GCA_964584205.1 uncultured Verrucomicrobiota bacterium | reverse complement strand
CATAGGGCTTCGTTATTGAAAATGCTTAATCCATAGAACCCGCCTGGCAGCCTGGCAAATACGTCAAGGATAACCGATGGCCGGATCATCGGATTTCCGGCGGACCGTTTCCGGATTCTTGGTCGCGCTTCGGATGACGAGTTGAAGGCCGTGACGTTAAGGCTGAACGGGTATGCGTTGCGTTGGGAAAACCTGGACGAGGACATTACCGTGCCCGGAATCGTATCGGGCCATTTCGAATTGCCGTTGCCGGAAAGCAAGCGTCCGGCCGCCATCGCCGAATCGCGCTCCTCCTATCGGGTCAAGCGCCGGCGAGCCTGACGTGTGACCGGCGTGGCACGGGTCTTCCGACCCGTGGCCCGGGCGCCGTGGTTGAGCGTGCCGAAGTGCTGGTGAAGGAGCAGGGGATGACGGACTCGCGAGTGACGGCCGCCGTTGTCGAATCGCGCTCCTCCTATCGGGTGAAACGCCGGCGAGCCTGACGGGCAACCGGCGTGGCACGGGTCTTCCGACCCGTGGTCCGGGAAAAGCGACCAGTGGACGTGCGCCGGTTTCGACTTTAACGGACCTTCTCTTTGACTTGCCTGTAACAATCAGGTAGTTTCCATTTTGAAAATGATTGAGAATGTTGCAAGGGGAGGGCTAGCGATTGCCGGTAATGCTCTTTTCCTATGGTTTGATTCGAATAAGGGGATCGAGAAACTTTTACAAGATTAAAAGAGGCCTATGAGATCCGGTTGGCATTCGACATTGGGGAAGTTTGTAACAGCAGATCCCCGGGCTGTTTTGGAAGACTTGCGGCGCTTCATAAAGGATGCCAGTCCTGAACAGGTAGCTGCCTGGCACAAGTCCATCGACCTTGTGCAAGATGAGGGACGCGGTGTTATTGAGGCGCATCCAACTGCTGAATCCCATGGTTCTTTATGGGAGTATGAATTACCACGTGAAGGCGGACGGCGACCTGATGTTATATTGCTTCAGGATTCCGCGATTCTCGTGATTGAATTCAAGAATAAACCACACGTGAACGTAGGCGATATTGATCAGGTCGCCGCATACGCCAGAGATTTGCATGAATATCATTCGGAGTGTCACGAACTTCCCCTGATTCCCATTTTGCTTTATCTTGGGAAAGGACCCCGTCTTGAAACAGCCGGAGTTACGATTACAACTCCCAATGACTTTGGGAAGCTTGTACTTGAACTGGCAAGGAAATACTTCTGTCAACCTCCCAAATTAGATCTAGATCGTTGGATCAAAGGACGATACGAACCGCTTCCCGGCATCGTGGAGGCAGCACGTTTGCTTTATAATCGACAGCCGTTGCCTTTCATCCGAAGAGCCTATAGTTCCGGTATCCCGCAAACCGTTGACTACATACTTTCTGTCTGCGAAGAAGCACGCCTCAGTCATCAACATCATCTCGTCATGTTGACGGGCGTCCCCGGGGCAGGGAAGACGCTTGTAGGCTTGCAAGTTGTGCACAGTGAAAAGCTCGCGGTTTGGATGCCCGATGACAAGCAGCATCTTAATCCGGCCAGCTTTTTGTCAGGTAATGGACCTCTTGTGGCGGTTTTGCAGGATGCTCTCAAAAGCAAATCGTTTGTCCAAGACATGCATCGCTTTATTAGAGAATTTGGAATCGAGGATGTAACTGCCTTGCCTCATGAGCGCGTTATTGTGTTTGACGAAGCTCAGCGCGCCTGGACGCGTAGCAAAGTAAAGGATTTTTATGGAAAGAAAGATCTTAAAGCTGATCTATCTGAACCGGAAATGTTGATCAGGGTCGCACAGCGCATGTCGGAAGGATGTGTGATCTTGGCTTTGATCGGGACTGGACAAGAAATTCATACCGGGGAAGAATCCGGCATTCAGGGATGGATTGATGCAGTTGCCAACTCGGGGCGCCATCAAGACTGGGCCATACACGCGCCTCCAAGGATTAGTGAATCGAATAAGATTCCAATTTTTGACTTACGTGTAAGCGCTCAATTGGATTTAAACATAACAATACGCAGTCATGCTGCTGAGCATTTGCACGACTGGGTTAGCGGGTTGCTGGACGAACCTTTAATGCCAGAAAATAAGTTGTTTGAAATAGCGGAAACGCTCCAAGCATCCGCATTCCCGATCCTTTTGACGCGCGACTTGAACTGGGCAAAAGAATATGCGCGATCCCGATTCCATGGAGAGACCAATCGGAGATATGGGTTATTGGCCAGTTCAAAAGCACGCAATCTAAACGATTACCATGTTGATAACCGGTATGATCGGTTTTTCCCGACAGCATCGTGGTTCAATGCCGAACCGGAAAACGCCAAATCTTGTTGCCAGCTTGTCAAGCCCGCGCAGGAATTCCATTGCCAAGGGTTGGAACTTGATCTGCCGATCGTATGCTGGGGAGATGATTTTTGGTGGGATGACCGATGGGACATGCGTCCTGCCAGATATAACCCCCTTGTTGCAAATCCTTTCGCTTTTCGGAAAAACACCTATCGTGTTTTAATGACGCGAGGGCGTGAAGGGTTAATCATATTTGTCCCACCCGATGACATCCGAATGGAAGCAACTGCAAAACGGCTGATTCGTTGTGGCGCTCTGCCGGTTGAATCACGCAAAACTGTAAATCAGACAACAGTGCAAGAAAGCCCAATTGAGCCAATCCGTATTATTTCTAGACGGTCCGAATTCTGTCGGTACGATGAGGTGGCTGAGGTAGCATTCAAAACGGCGTTACCTTATGTTGCATTGCTGGCTGCAGGACCATTCGCTAATGGATTTCTGTTCTCTAGTCTTGCCGAATGCAAGGATGCTCAATGGTTGAGGGTTCCATTTTCCCTGGGTGGCCAAAATCGTTTTATCGTAAAAGCGAATGGCGACTCCATGGTCCCAACCATCAAGCCGGATGATCTTCTGGTTTTCGAATATCATCGATCTCCCCGGAAGGACGGTCAAATAGTCATCGTAAATGCATCTGAAATACCAGATTCAGATCCTCAATCAGCTATTAAGCGGCTTTGGCAAACTGAACAAAACTGGGTTATTACCTCGGACAATCCATCATATAAGCCAACTACAATTTCAAAAGAACATCTGCAATATCCTATCCTTGGCGTCTTTGTCGGTAAAATCGCGTAATTGTCGACTTGGCAATCCAAAAGCAGACTGTGTAAGGAAGAAGGCGATTCCATTTCTTCTTGCGTGACTCGCCTGGAAGGGCGACGGGGCGCTCTCGCGGGAGCTCGCCGGGCAGCGTCTGCTGCCCGGTCTGCTGCCCGGCTCGACCCTCCGGAGAAAGGGCGCGGGCATGCGTGGCGGCGGTCTCGCGGGAGTTCGGCCCTTCGGAGAAAAGGCGTGGGGAAATGCGTGGGCGGGGGAATAGGACCTATTGGCCCTATAGGACCTATTCTGAAAAGACTGAGTCATTTTGAAATTGACTTGAATAAGGCCTTGGGAAAGAATGACGCCGACATTGCCGGACGGCCCTGCTGAAAGCGGGCTGAATGAACGAGACTGATGGCGGTAAACCCGGACAGAGTCCGGTGGCGGACGTGGAGCAATTGCTCCGGCATGCATCCCCCGAGATCCGGGCCATTGGCGCCCGGCTGGCCGGCAAACTGGAACTGGGGTGCCTGAGGCCGGTTTTGCGCGATCTGGAGTGCGATCCGGAAGAGCACGTAAGGAAATTTGCCGCGCAGGCGCTGAAGCTATTGACGGCCCCAGGGGCTAGCGTCATTTGCGTGATTCAGACGGCAGAATCATTGTCGGCAGAATCATTAAGTCGCAAATAGGTGGTGCCTGGAGAATAATATGCCAATAGAATGCAGTGTTGCGGTTTGTTCTACCGGCCAGGAGCGGTTTCATTTTGTGGACACTCGTGTCATGGGGCATGTGTTTGA
>CAZOZF010000264.1:0-3901 GCA_964584205.1 uncultured Verrucomicrobiota bacterium | reverse complement strand
GCGATGCCGCCTTCCTCCTCTCCCACGGCTACGACGTCACCGCCACCGACGCCTCCCCGGCCATGCTCACCCTCGCCGCCCAACACCATCCCGAGCTAGCCTCCCGCCTCTATCTACTTTCCTTTCCCTACTCCCTCTCCCTGGGAGGGGAGAGGGCTGGGGTGAGGGTTGATGACACTCCCGCAACAACTGCGCCACAGGCACCCTACGCCGCCATCCTTTCCGTCGCGATGGTCATGCACCTGACCGACGCCGAACTTCGCGAGTGCGCCGCCCAGTGGCGTGACCTTGTTGAAGATGAGGGGGTTCTCGTGATCTCGGCATCGACCGACCGGAAGGGCCTTGTCCAGTTGCGTGAGGACACCGGGCGCCTCTATTGCGAACGGACACCTGAGGAACTGCTCGCGATGTTCAAGCAGGCGGGTTTCACCTGCATCGCGACTCACCCGCTGTCCGATCTCCTCAATCGGGATATCCAGTGGACCGTCCTGATTCTGCGCGCGTCACTCGGGAGGCGAGGATGAGCCAATGGTCCATTCCCAGCGACCGAGAACAACTCCAGTTCCTTAAGAACATCCAGCGGTTGCTAGACGAGGGGAGTTTCGTCGCCAGTTACAAATTTGCCCTGCTGCATGCCTTGGCTGATCTGGCGGTTACTGAAGGCGATGATTCGGGCGCGCCTCTACCGCTCAGTACCAGGCAGATTTCTGAACAATTCATCAAGTTATATTGGCAGCAAGTGCGGCCATTCCGGAATGCCAACACGGTAAACGGAGTGCTGTTGAAGCAGAATGCCGGCAAGCAGGCAAGCGTGGTCACCCATTTGCATCGGGCACATTCCCGCGTGGCAGGTTCCTTATTCCGGATGCAGCAAGAGCCCGGGGCATGGCGGAAACTAGTGTCGGATGTGGACTCGACGGTGCGGATGATGCCCCTCTGGAAACTTCAGACGGTGGGGAATGAGCGGATCGAGTTCCTGTATGCCAACCAAGATCGTGGCGGGGTCATCGAGTTGAAACCGGGTGTCGCCTACTGCATGCGTACCTTCCATCCCATGCTTTGCGGCCTGTTTCGAGCGGCTTGGATAGACTTTCTACGCCATGCCAATGCCAGTGAACTTGGGGCGGGGGATGACCTGCAGGAGTTCCTGTTCGGGCATGAGCGTGGTTCGCTGGATGTCTACAAGCCGATCCTGTTTGAGGTCCAGTCCGGGGAGTGCTTCTACTGTAACAGGGAAATGAGAGAGGGGGGCGATGTTGACCATTTCATTCCCTGGTCGCGTTGTCACAGCGATCTGGGCCATAATTTCGTCCTCGCACATCGGGGATGCAACAACGCCAAGTCCGACCATCTAGCCTTCGAGAAACACCTTGAGGCATGGGTGGAGCGGAACACAACACGGAAGGTAGAGTTAGAACAGCGCTTTTCCTCCTCAGCCGTAGTGCATGATGCCAACACCTCTGCCCGGATTGCGACCTGGGCCTATTCCTGTGCGGAACAGGCCCATGGTCAGGTCTGGATTCGGGGCAAGGAGTTCAAACACCTAGACGACAACTGGCGGGATCTACTTTGGGTCGCAGCCGCAAGTTGAGCGCAGAGATAGCAAGCCCCGCATGCATGTACGCACGGGTCTCGGCAGGGCTTCAGACTACCTGTCCCTTGGCCTCCTTGAGGGGGCGAGGGGTCAGGTCTGGATCACCGCCAGCCAGTTCAAGCACCTCGACAGCGCCTGGCGCGAGATCCTTGCGTCATAGAAGGATTGAGCAGGGGAGGAGGGCTCATTACGCCTACAACGCGATCACTTGAACAGGATAATTAGTATGTCCTTGGAGCCCCGTGGCGTATCGTTCAGAGAAAGGATAGTCAGCAGGCTACGCGTTTTGCCAGAAGAATGAGAAGTTGCAGACGAATAATTAACTATTCAGTGAAACGTTCGTTTGATTGAACGGTGAACCATGAAGAAGAACTTCATATATGACCGATACGTGACGATGGATCAGGAGCCGAAATATCTGGTCACATCGCCAGCCTGTCGCAATGGTCCAACAAGAGAAGGTTAGGGTTCCAAAGAAAGGCGAATGCCGGTCTGCTACGGAGGAGCCGGATGGCCCTAGCTCATTCTCTTGCTGACTGCCAAAAAAAAGGCCCCGCAAGCGGGGCCTGTAAGTATTGAGACACACTCACTCTCGTAAGTGCATCTACTATCTGCGGAATATGGTATCACCTCGATGAACGCAGTCAACCATTATTCTGCCCCCGGAGCTTTTCCGTGAATCTGCCGATGATCGCCATCAAACTGATCGTAAGTGTCGAGCAACCCATCCAAAACAACTGAGGCTGTGGGGCGACGTTCACAATCATCTTGCATCGTCGTTTTTACCATAGAGGTCAATTGGCAAACCAAAGTTCCGTTAAGGTTCCGGACAAAAGCGGTCGTCGGTTTTCGGGTCTTTCCTTCATCCCACCTTGAAACCACGTTCGGGTTGAATGCGGAACCGACAGCACCTGGTAAAGCGGAGCCTCCCACGCCAGAAGTTCCTCCTCCATCAGCCGCCTCCTGCCTGCAGCCAAATCACCCTCCGATAGGTTCAGCGCTTGGCACAGGCTCCGGTCCGAGTAATACGACAGTCCCTCCGCGTCGCCCACCGTCACCAGAAACAAGTACAACCCCCATGCCGCGGCCGGACATCGCCGCATCATCCCGTCCCTCACCAACCGGTGGTCCACCCAGCTGAACTGCTCCGGTACCCGCCGCACCCGTTCCTCGCACAACACCCGCTTCTCCACCTTCATCATCATCGCTCCCTTCAGTTTTGGTTTACGATCCCGGGGCCTTTCCCAAGGATCATTTGCCCTCGACTGTGGAGCTTTTTTACGAGCGTAGCGATGTCATCACGTTTCACCTCGGAAATCTGCGAAATTAGGCCGATAATCAGAGGATTCTGATCAAGGCAGTCATCACGTAACACAACCAGACCGCCTTTATCATGTTCTCTATCAACGGCTTCCGAATGGCAGCAATCACGTAACACGGCCTCTTCAGCCGCCCTGACCTCACGCCTCCTCGCCCGGCTCTTGCGCACCCGCTCAGCCACATCCTCCTTGGTTTCGAAGTTTTTGCCTTTCTCTGACTTGCGGTACTTGGCCTGTGCGGCCCGGTGGCTTGCCTTCTGGCAGTCTGGCTTAGCGCAGTACTTCTGGCGTTTCCCGTTGCGGGGGTCGGATAGAAAGAACTTCTTGCAGTGAAGACACTTGTGGGGCGATGGTCGTTTCATCCGGCCATCATCTTGACCATCACGAAAACCGTCACCAGAAATCAGCAGAAAGAACAACCAACAGGGGAAGAAGATGGGGTGTTTGAACCCGATGAAATCAAGAAAATCAACCCGAAGAAGATCAACCGGTTAACAGCATCTTCATCCCGCCACTCCAGCTACACTTCCGGCTTGGCGTTGGGAAGCCGTTTCCGGTCGAAGTATGGGGCCTTCCTATGCGTCGGTATCGGATATCCAGGTTGTCCCCTGCGAATCATCCTCCATCCCGCCCGGCCGGTTGGTGGTGTTTCAGCGTGGCGGGAAATGGGTTGTCCATCGTGTGATGCAGCGGCGTGGGGGGGGGGATGGTACCGTCTATCTCACTAAAGGGGATGGTCTTGCCCAAATGGATCACCCTGGTGTCCGGTCATCAGAAATTAAAGGTGTCGTTTCCAGCTTGGGCTACAAGGATGGAATCATCGTTGATCTTCTGTCGTTTCCGGCTCGTTTTCAGGCCCGATGGATCGTCAGCCGTTACTGGCTGGGTCGATTCATATCATGGACATGAAGCGTAATCTTTATCTCATCCCGGAGAGCTTGAAATTCTGGATCCCCGGTAACGAGTTCGGCATTTAACGCTTTGGCGA
>CAZOZF010000263.1:0-3923 GCA_964584205.1 uncultured Verrucomicrobiota bacterium | reverse complement strand
ACCCACGACGTTCAGCTTGGGAAGCTGACATTCTACCACTGAATTACTCCCGCTTAAGAAAGCAAACGGGCATGAATCTATGAAGAAACATGCCCGTTGTCCAGACTAGATTCGATCCTTGTCCCTACTCCGATTTCAGCTTCGTAATAAGGGCCGGTGGTTGCGGGGGCTTCTTGGCTTCTGTCCGGGCCTGGGGAGTGACCGGGCAGCAGCAACACGGATCCGTCGTTTCGGCTGAAGCAATTGAACGGGGCGGCGCAGGGGGAGGTGTTCGATCTGTGGGAGGAGGTACAAAGCCCGCCTCATCAGAACCATCTCCTGCAGCCAAGGCCGTGCCCATGCACAGTGTCGCCGCCAACGCCGGAATCATATACTTCAAACTTTTCTTTGATTCAAACTTCATAGAGACTCCTTTTTATTACTTCATCCTTATAATGTCCTGACCCAGCCAAAGGTTACACCCTGTTTTATCGCTTATTTCCCAAAGCCCTTATTGGAAGCCCCGCCTGATGAAGGCAACCCCTCAGAGGCCTCATAGGAACGAAGGATATCGCCCCTTGAATAACGCCGAAATAGTACATTACTGGACGCTGGATAGTAAGGCAAAACATCGGAATACCCGGGCACCACAACCTCAACCACAGGAAAATTGATCTTGGGATCTGTAAAATCGATCACAATGTAATCTTTTCCCAGTTTTGAGAATACGGTTTTGGCTCGCGCGATGTCCTGGAGGCAATCGTCATAGTGCTCCCCCTTGAAAAAGGGTACCCTGTCGCCCTGCTTCAAATACTCGGCGGTGACCTGGGGCACAAAACCAAACATGAAAGCCGACAAGTAATTGTCGCTGTCAAGAGGCACACTCTTCAGCGCCCGTAAATCGTACTTCAAGACGCGATCCTGATCCTCCTTTGAGCCCTGAATGAATTCATCCAGCATGCGTCCCTGGGTGTATTCCGTGAACACACGAGTCAGGGCATCCTCCAGATTGAACCCGGCTCCCACCTTGAAAAAATGGTGAAATTGAAAACTTTCCGGAATATTCGGATCCCAGAAATAGGCTCCGATACACGGCAACTCCCCGCCAAAGGTCAGATCCTTGAGCGTGATCTCAATCCCCTTCCCTTTCAGAAACCCAATCTGCTCAAGCAACACCGGATTCTCAATCGTCGCCATGTCAATCGTAGGCATGATGAGTTTCTGTTTGAGAACGGTGATATGAACCCGGCGTTCAAACACTTCGTTGGTTGCATGAACGATGGCTTCCTCGCGCCGATTTCCGGCGGCCATTCCGTTCGGCCCCCCGATCCGTCTCACAAACTCAATCGGAACCTTGACCGTGCATCCCGTCATCAGGGAATGACCCTCCACCCAGTACATGGCCGTGTCGGTCTTCTTGATGCGTTCAATCACCTCGCGCCCGACATCCACATGGGGAATCAACGCCTCAACCCCAACCGCATCGGGAATGGTCTTCTGATGGCCGACCGTATAACCGGGAAGCTGGTCGAGTTCCCTGGCAGTAACCCACTCCGCGCACTCGGCAAGCGCCCCTGCCTTCGCCTGGATGGCCGTGATTCCCTTTCCCATGGATCTGAATTCAAGATCGTCGATATACAAGGCCGACCAATAAAGCCGATCGGAAACCTTGGTCTCGAAAAGACGATACTCATGCAGGGATCCAAGGGTTGACTCCAATCGTGTCACCGTGTCCTCAATAGGAACACACCGCCCATATTCAAGTTTCTTACAACTTTCCAATTTCATGATCTTATAATGTCCCCGGGGCGACAAAGGTTACACCACCCAGATAATCGGCGATTTCCACACCGGCCTTCATCCCTTCCGCCACGCATTGCACCACTGAGGCACCGCCATTGATCACGCCACCCCCGGCATACACACCGGGAATGCCACAGGACAACGAATGTTCCCCAGTGGTCTTCACCAACCCCTGATCCGTAAACGCACAGGAAGAAAGCGCCGCCGCCAACGATTCCTCGACCCCAAGGCCCATGGCCTCAATAATTAAATCAGCCTTCAAGACGGATTCGGCACCGGGCCCCACAACAGAATTCATGCTGATTTTCAACCCGGTCACCGTCCCCTCAGAATCCACTTCATACCCCATCGGTCGGGTCAGTGCCATGAACTGGACGCCTGCTGTGCGGAACCATGAATCGGGCATATGCCAGTGCATTGCGGAGAGAGCCCCGGCATAAACAATCGTCAACTCCCGGGCCCCGCGTTCGAGGACCACCGCAGCGCAGTCCATGGCGCTGTCGCCCCCCGCCAGCACGATCACACGCGGGGGCACCGTTTCAATTTCCCCTGAACGCGTCTGCCTGAGAAAGGCCACCCCATTCACCACCCCCTCAGTCCGACCCAGGGACTGCTCCCCCCAGACCCCCGCCGCCAAAAACACGGCATCATGCTCTCGTCTCAAACCGTCCAGGGTGATCCCCCGCCCCACTTCACATCCGAATTTCACCGTCAATCGAGCTTCGCACAAAGCCGGCTTCAAAAGCGCATCGACTTCATCCTGCGCACCCGTGAAACGGCTTGCCCGGATGAGCAGTTCAGGTGTCCCCCCCAACCGGGCCGCCCGTTCAAACAGCACAACATGATGCCCCCGCTCCAGCAAGGTGACCGCACAGGCGACTCCCGCCGGACCGCCTCCGATCACCGCGACGCGCTTCCCGGTTTCCGCTTCCGGAATGCGAACCCCGGTGAGCCCGCTGTAACGGGCTTTCCAGGAGACGGCATATTGGATGTCGTGAATGGGAATGGGAGTCCCTTCCAGCGTGTTGGTGACGCACCGCCCTTCACACAGCCTGCCAACCGGACAAAGACGGGCGCACATTTCCGGAAGGACATTCGTCTTTCGAATGATCTCATAGGCCTTCTGAAAATCGTCCTCAGCAAAGGCCCTGATAAAAGCCGGCACGTCAATCCGGGCGGGACAGGCACTTCGGCACGGTGCCGGCTCACACCCAAGACACCGCTTCGCTTCCTCCCGAAGATTGTCCTGGGCAAAATGACGGTGGGTGCGGTAGGCCGCCCCATAGATTTCACTGTCCCTGACCGCACATCCTGAAGTCCCGCCATCCTTGACCAACTGCATGCACGCGGAACAGGCAATACAACATTTGTCTGGATCCAGTCGCCCTGTCCGAACCAGATCGCCAGCCAGAGCCGGGTAGGCCAATGCCGCACGCCCCACCCCGATCATCGCCCCATAACCCTCACATACAAATCCAGCGGCCACATTCGGAAGGAAATGCCGAAGCCAGCTGAATCCCCCCCCCATTACCGAAAGGGAGGGAATCGCCGTCTGAATGGCCTTCGTGACGGTTATCAATCGGGCGAGTTTCACAAGTGGGGGTTGCTCCAAACCCGCCTCGGAAATATTAAGAAGCTGCACCCCTCCCTCAGATAAGGCCTTCGCGAGCGCTACCGGCTCCTGGCCATTCGGGACTGAGATACGGGAAGCCAGCAGGAGCCCGGGAGTCGCGTCCCGCAGCTTCATCAAAGTTTCCCGGAGGAACCGGCTTCTATTCTCAAACGATCCGCCGTACCGACCCGGTCGGGTGAATGCCCCCAACAATTCCGCAGGCAGGTCGCCATGACACGCCTTCACATCCACCCCATCAAACCCGGCCTCCGCAGCCAGACAGGCGGCGACCCCATACTCATCCTGAAGCCGATCAAGGTAGGCGTCCGAAACAAGGGGATAGTCGGCCGGAATCTCCTGCCGCTGATCCCCATCGGGCTCACGAGTGGCAATCAAGGGGTCTGGCACGCCCTCAGGGCTGCTGAACCGGCCCGCATGAGACAACTGGAGCAGGATGACCACTTCATGCCCCCATCGATGCCGCCCCGCCTGCTTGATGTCACGAACCAGTTCGGCGAAGGCTCTGACA
>CAZOZF010000262.1:0-3930 GCA_964584205.1 uncultured Verrucomicrobiota bacterium | reverse complement strand
GGGGCAGACGGGGTCAGACTGTAAATTACAATTACAAAGAAACAGGGGGCCGCTCTCGGCATATGCGCACCGTCTTCGCTCAACCACCATTGCCACCAAGCTCGGGCAT
Source organism: uncultured Verrucomicrobiota bacterium (assembly GCA_964584205.1). Taxonomy (GTDB): domain Bacteria; phylum Verrucomicrobiota; class Kiritimatiellia; order CAIKKV01; family CAITUY01; genus JAABPW01. Next base: position 3,821 of record CAZOZF010000262.1, on the reverse strand, counting down.
CCCAACCTTCCTAAAATACGCCCACGTCTCATCTAACATACCCAGTTTCGGAATGTATATAATCATGCCGTCACGACCGCGAGTGAGGAGAACTCGATAGGAGTTAACGCGCAACTGCAAGGGGTCGCGAACATGACTGCCCTGCTTGTAACCCCGCGCGTACTTATCGCTCCATTTGGAGCCTTCGCGAATCAGATCCCCACCCCAACAGATGATTGAGAAGTCTAGTTCTAGGCCCTGAGCCTGGAACTCTGTTGCTGGCTTCGACAAGTGACGACAGGAGTGTGGATTTTCCTCGCCCTCCGAAAACCAGGGACCGATTTTCATATTTTTTGAATCCTGGAACTGATTAGCAACACCGAAGTTCGGCAGGAATTTATCACGAGCAGAGGCCAGCATTCCATACCGAGCATCCTTATTCTCAGCGTACCGGTCCCTGACATAATTCTTAGCAGCCTCCAAGTCTCGGGTAATGTAGATTGGATATGCTTTCCTAAGATCCGTTAATATGGATGACGTATCTGCGGGTAATGTCGGCTGCAATAGACCATCGACAAAGTCGTGGATCCTCCTCACTAAATGAAACCGAACCTCCTCGGTGAGGCAGAGCTCAGGTTGAAGGTAATGCTCAACATCTGTCTCTTTGAAAAGCTCTCCAAGCTGAGTGGAAGCATGAATCGTCCATTCTTTCGACTTCAGGGAGTTCTCCACAGCATTGACCCACTGGATGACGCCACCCTCCTCACCCTTGTTGATCTCCTGACCTGTACCAATAAGGCCGAGAACAACACACCATTCAGGAATGCGATCAGCAAATTCAACAAAATGCTCCGGCTCTGATTTTGCGTCCTTGTGTTCATGCTTTTCTGCGACCTGTTGTGAATCCCAGGCGCGCTGAGCCTCATCGAAAACCAGGAAATGCTCTGGAGGAATGGCATCAGGTCTTTTTGAATAGGCACTAACATAGTCTTTCACACCCCGCACAAAGGTTCGACCACTCCCCTCACCTTTTGCGTCCGCCCGTCTTAATTCATACTGCAGCACCTCCACTAGAGGACCATTTCCGGACAGGAAGACAGCCGGGGCGGTCGGCTTGCCCTTTTTCCGCTCCACCGCCAAGTCATCGAGGAAACCGGCGTGTACAGCTCGGAGTCCTACCAATGTCTTTCCAGACCCCGGCGATCCCGTTAATAGGATCAAATGACGCGATTTAGTTCTGGCGGCCTCATGCGTTATCTTTGTGATCCTATCAATGGCCGGATCGGTACTCGCATTGGCACGCCAGACACACCGCAAGGTCCTGGACTCAAACAACTCCCGCGCCGCCCTTACCAGACTAGGCAGTGGCGAATAGGCATCAATCGACAGAAAGTCAGCAATATCCAGAGGAGGATATGCCGGCTGTGAAAGCGATGTTACTAATTCATCCAATTTCTTCGGATTGACTATAAAAGTCCCGTCATGAACTTGATACGTCTCGCCCGAATAGCGACTTGGCACAAGTAAGGCATGAACTTTGCGCTGCGCGCACTCACGATGATAGTTCCTCAGATCCCGAGCATACGCACTTACCTGGTCAATATCCTGGTCAACCGGACCTGCCTTGCCTTTGAATTCAACAACCACCACATTGCCATTTTCGAGCAGTACAACATCAGGTCGTCGCGATTCCAGTGGAAGTTGATATTCTAGGATTGATCGATAGGCGGAAGCTCCTGTTTCAGAAAGGACCGCTGCCTGACCAGCAGCCTGCAATATCTTAATCTCATCTACCCAAGCATGAACCTGGCTTTCGGATGCATCATCCACAAAATCCTTCAAGCGCTGCATGACAACCGCCCGGTCAGTTGAGACAAAGACGCCCAAACTGGATTCCCATCCACAATGAAGCATATGCTATTCCTCCGCTTTCCCGAGGTGACGGAACAGGGACAGACTTCATGTCAAGCCCAGGCATCTCGCTTTGATTACCTACTTACCTCTAACACCAATAACGAAGGCAATATACGATATCCGACTAAGGTCCGGTCCCAGTTACGACGATGAATCTACTCAGCTTTTCGATCGTTGTCTATCGGTGGAATTGCTGATTGATAATTGGGGGTTCAAAGGGCTGCAATGAGAATCGGCTGCAAGGGTTGGGTTGTTAGTCGGGCTAGATGACACTCTGAGACACCTCCGAGGACCACACACGTACATGCGGGGCTTCCCATCCCTGCGCTCAACTTGCGGCAGCAACCCAAAGGAATTCCCGCCAACTGTCGTCCAGGTGTTTGAACTCCTTGCCCCGGATCCAAACCTGACCATGGGACTGCTCCGCACAGGAATAGGCCCAGGTCGCAATCCGGGCGGAGGTGTTGGCGTCATGCACTACGGCTGAAACGGAATAACGCTGCTCCAACTCGTCCCGCCGACTCGTGTTCCGCTCCACCCATGCCTCAAGGTGCTTCTCGAAGGCTAGATGGTCTGACTTGGCGTTGTTGCAACCCCGGTGCGCGAGGACGAAATTATGGGCCAGATCGCTGTGACAACGCGACCAGGGAATGAAATGGTCAATATCGCCCCCCTCTCTCATTTCCCTGTTACAGTAGAAGCACTCCCCGGACTGGACCTCAAACAGGATCGGCTTGTAGACATCCAGCGAACCACGCTCATGCCCGAACAGGAACTCCTGCAGGTCATCCCCCGCCCCAAGTTCACTGGCATTGGCATGGCGTAGAAAGTCTATCCAAGCCGCTCGAAACAGGCCGCAAAGCATGGGATGGAAGGTACGCATGCAGTAGGCGACACCCGGTTTCAACTCGATGACCCCGCCACGATCTTGGTTGGCATACAGGAACTCGATCCGCTCATTCCCCACCGTCTGAAGTTTCCAGAGGGGCATCATCCGCACCGTCGAGTCCACATCCGACACTAGTTTCCGCCATGCCCCGGGCTCTTGCTGCATCCGGAATAAGGAACCTGCCACGCGGGAATGTGCCCGATGCAAATGGGTGACCACGCTTGCCTGCTTGCCGGCATTCTGCTTCAACAGCACTCCGTTTACCGTGTTGGCATTCCGGAATGGCCGCACTTGCTGCCAATATAACTTGATGAATTGTTCAGAAATCTGCCTGGTACTGAGCGGTAGAGGCGCGCCCGAATCATCGCCTTCAGTAACCGCCAGATCAGCCAAGGCATGCAGCAGGGCAAATTTGTAACTGGCGACGAAACTCCCCTCGTCTAGCAACCGCTGGATGTTCTTAAGGAACTGGAGTTGTTCTCGGTCGCTGGGAATGGACCATTGGCTCATCCTCGCCTCCCGAGTGACGCGCGCAGAATCAGGACGGTCCACTGGATATCCCGATTGAGGAGATCGGACAGCGGGTGAGTCGCGATGCAGGTGAAACCCGCCTGCTTGAACATCGCGAGCAGTTCCTCAGGTGTCCGTTCGCAATAGAGGCGCCCGGTGTCCTCACGCAACTGGACAAGGCCCTTCCGGTCGGTCGATGCCGAGATCACGAGTACCCCCTCATCTTCAACAAGGTCACGCCACTGGGCGGCGCACTCGCGGAGTTCGGCGTCGGTCAGGTGCATGACCATCGCGACGGAAAGGATGGCGTTGTAGGGGGCGCCGCCGTCGGCGGGGTTATTGGTTATTGGTTGTTGGTTGTTGGGAGGGGCGAATGGGGCACAGTTATGGGTTGTTGAGGATGGGAAGGAGAGTTGATGGAGGCGGGAGGCTAGCTCGGGATGGTGTTGGGCGGCGAGGGTGAGCATGGCCGGAGAGGCGTCGGTGGCGGTGACGTCGTAGCCGTGGGAGAGGAGGAAGGCGGCATCGC
>CAZOZF010000261.1:0-3930 GCA_964584205.1 uncultured Verrucomicrobiota bacterium | reverse complement strand
TCTTCAAGGCCTCCTTCAAGATGGCCGCCCTCTTCGGCCTGGTTGCCGTGATCCTATCCGGCTTTACCGGAGATATCTCCGCCGTGGAAGTTGGGAAAACACAGCCGGCCAAACTCGCCGCCATGGAAGCGCTTTGGGACACCCAGAAGAATGTCGGGATCAGCCTCCTTCAACTCCCGGATACGGATAACGAGCGGAATTATATTGAGCTCATCAAATTACCCAGTCTCCTGAGTATTCTGGCCACACACTCCCTGGATGGCGAAATCAAGGGACTGAAAGACTTCCCGAAGGACGAGCGACCGCCCGTGATGCCGGTTTTCCTCAGCTTCAGGCTCATGATCGGCCTCGGCATGCTTTTCTCGCTTCTGGCTTTTCTGGCTGTGGTTCTATCGCGTTACGACCTCCTGGAACGATATCCTCTCTTTCTTAAACTACTGGTGTTCACCATCCCCCTGCCCTATCTGGCAAACCAACTGGGTTGGATCGTGGCGGAAATGGGACGCCAGCCATGGATCGTGTACGGCATCATGAAGACCTCAGACGGCATTTCAAAGTCCATCACCATCGGACAGGTCATCGGCTCGCTGATTGGGTTCGTCCTGCTCTACGGCCTGCTGGGCGCCATCGATATCTATCTCCTGACGAAATTTGCCCGCAAGGGGCCGGACAGCGACGTGTCCAGTCTGATTAACACAATGAAACGGAAGGTGTGACATGGAACTCCAAATCATCTGGTTTGTGCTCTGGAGCGTCTTGTGGGCGGTGTATTTCATGCTCGACGGATTCGTCCTGGGTAGCAGCATGCTTCAGAACTTCGTGGCCCGGTCCGATATCGAACGGCGCGTGGTGATCAACACCCTGGGTCCGGTATGGGATGGCAATGAGGTGTGGCTGATCACCGCAGGAGGCGTCACGTTTGCGGCCTTCCCCACCACCTACGCGCTGATGTTCAGCTATCTCTACACACCCCTGCTTCTCCTGCTTTTCTCGCTGATCGTACGGGGTGTGGCTTTCGAATTCCGGGGAAAGGTGGATGATCCGCGCTGGAAAAATATCTGGGACCGTGCCTTGCTGGTCAGCAGTTTCCTACCCGCGCTCCTGTTCGGCGTCACCTTCGGGAATATATTCAAGGGACTTCCCATGGATGCCGCCGGCTACCACGGTTCACTCGTGTCCGTATTGAATCCCTATGGCCTGGTGACCGGACTCCTGTTCGTGCTGCTGTTTGTGGTACATGGCGGCTTATATCTATCCGTCAAAACCACCGGAGCCGTCAAGACTCGCAGCATGTCGGTAGCTTCGGCGGGCTGGATTCCCCTGTTGGTTGTGGCCGTGGTGTTCCTGGCCTATACGTATCCAGCCACACACCTGTTCGACAATTTCCTGGCGCATCCCGGGCTTCTGGCGGTTCCGTTGCTTGCCGTGCTTTCGCTCCTGGGAATCAAGGTGTTTCTGGTCAAGGGGAAACTCCTCCCTGCCTTCACGGCATCGTCACTGACCATCCTTCTGGTGGTGGCAACAGGCGTGGTCGGGTTGTTCCCGAACCTGATCCCCTCCAGTCTGGATCCCCGCTACAGCCTCACCGCATTCAATTCGTCCTCCAGCCCGTACACCCTGAAGATCATGACCGGCGTGGCTATCATTTTCCTGCCGATCATCATCGCCTATAAAATCTGGGTCTATCGGGTCTTCCGGGCGCCGGTCACGAATCAGGATGTGCTGGACAACAAGCAGGCGTACTGATTACGCCTTGTCCAGGCAATCCCGGACAATTTGGATGAGCTTTGTGGAAGCAAAAGGCTTTTGCAGAAAGCTCATATCTTGCGTAAAGGTCACGCCACGACTGGCCACGGCGCCGGGATAGCCGCTCATAAAGACAACCTTCAACCCCGGTTTTTCGCCCTGCAATTGTTCGGCCAATTTTCCGCCTGAGACCCCACCGGGCATGATGACATCCGTCAACAACAGGTCAATCGCGCCGCCCTGAAGGCGCCATACCTCGGTAGCCGCCACCCCATTGGGTGCTTCGAACACGCGGTACCCGTACTGCTCCAGAAGCCGAACCGACAGAGTACGCAGGGAGGAGTCGTCCTCCACCACAAGAATGGTTTCGGTTCCCCCACGCAATTCCACAGGAGCTTGTTCGGCGGCTTTGATCTTTTTTTCCTCAGTCAGTTGCGGCAGGTAAACATGACAGACCGCTCCCTTCCCCGGTTGACTTTCAATCTCAACCCAGCCATGGTGCTGCTCCACGATGCCATGCACGGTGGCAAGCCCCAGACCGGTTCCCTTGCCTACGGCCTTGGTGGTGTAGAACGGCTCAAAGAGATGCGGCATGTGTTCCGGCGCAATTCCGCACCCCGTGTCCCTCACGGTCAGGCAAATATAATCGCCAGCCTTGACGGCGTGGACTGCGGCCGTGGCCGTGTCAACGGCGCGACAGTCCAACTCCAGGTCAAGGCGACCGCCTTCGGGCATGGCATCACGGGAATTGATCGCTAAATTCAACAGAATCTGCTCAATCATGCTCCGATCCGCCCACACCAGGGCATGCCCTGGTATCGGGCGCGAGTTCACCACAATATCCTCGCCAATGAGCCGCCGGAGCATCTTGGTGATACCGGCCAGCACCTCGCCAAGATCCAGGGCGCCCATCTGCAGGATCTGCGTGTGACTGAAGGCCAGCAACTGGCGCGTGAGATTGCTCCCTCGCTCTGCCGCAAGGGCAATATCATTCACCTCATCCGCCTGCCTCTCAGTAAGATCCTTGCGCGCACTCAACTCGGCGGCATTCATCACAATGATGGCCAGGATATTATTGAAATCGTGGGCCACGCCCCCGGCCAGTCGCCCGACGGCCTCCATTTTCTGGGCCTGAAGTAATTGCTGTTCAAGCTGCTTGCGATCCAAAAGCAGGTTCCACTCCCGGAGCGCACTGTCCACGATCCGCGGCAGCATGGAAAACGCCTCAGGCGACTTGACCAGATAATCCAGCGCGCCTGCCTTCATCACTTCCACCACAATTTGCTGATTGCCAAACGAGGTCATGACCAGGATAGGGAACGCCCCTTCTTCCGGCGGATGCGTCAGAACCTCCACGGCACGGCCGTCTGGCAGATTCAAATCCATCAGCACGATATCTGGCGCGGCAACCTCAATAGACCTGCGGTATTCACGCAATGTTGAAACTGCCTGAACCTCAATCCCGCCACCGGCCGCCTCAAAAGCTCGACGAATGGCCTCAATATGAGCCTCTTCATCATCCACAACCAGGAGGTGTAAGCCGTGCTGGGTCATGAGCGTCCAATTAATGCGGATATTGATTCCAGGCAAGCCAGTAATACCCGAAGGCTTCCATGAGTTCCATGAACTGCGCGAAGTCCACCGGCTTGACCAGGTAACTGTTGGCGTGATTATCGTAGGCCTTGACCATGTCCGATTCCGCCTTGGACGTGGTCAGGATCACCACCGGGATACTACCCAGCGCAGGATCAGCCTTGATGAGTTTCAACACTTCCATCCCGTCGACCTTCGGCAGGCGAAGGTCGAGCAGGACAATGCCCGGGCGAGGCGAAGTTTCGGGATTGCTGAATCCATTCCGTCGGTACAGATAATCCAGGGCCGCCTGACCGTCGGCGACATTGATCAAGCGATTGGCGAGATGACTGGCCTCAAAATTCCGCCGGGCGATTTCCGCATGGGCCTCATCATCTTCCACCAGCAGAATAACAATCGGCTCACCTTTCATCATCATGCTCCCTTTTTAGTGCTTTCAACCGCTGCGGGCAGCGTGAAATAAAAACACGCGCCCTGCCCAGTCCCCTTCGATTCCACCCATATTCGGCCATCATACAACTCCACGATTCGTTTGACGAGGGCCAAACCCATACCGCTTCCCTCGGCCCGGGGATCCAGTTTCTCAAACAG
>CAZOZF010000260.1:2834-4010 GCA_964584205.1 uncultured Verrucomicrobiota bacterium | reverse complement strand
TTGACCCGACGCGTCCGGTCAACGATGCCAGCGGGTATGTGCATCACCTCACGGATGTCTGGACCGTCCACGAGTATTTGCAGGATCCGTCTCGGCTTGCCGAGCGGCTTAACCCGGATCGGGAAGGCGGCGTTTTTCGCAATCACCCGGAGTATGAGCCGCCGTATGAAGGACAGCCCTATATCATTGATGAGTTCGGCGGCATCAAATGGAACGCGGCCTTGATGGAAAAACATCATACGGAAGTATCCTGGGGCTACGGCGAGGCGCCGAAGTCAATGGAGGAATTCTATGCGCGTTTGGAAGGACTGGTCGATGTCATTCTTGGAAAAGATCATATAAACGGGTACTGCTACACACAGCTGACGGATGTGGAGCAAGAGCAGAACGGAATCTACCATTACAACCGGACTGTAAAGTTTGACATGAAACGCATCAACGCCATTTTTTCAAAGAAACCGAAATGATTTTTACAACCCAACACCATCGGGGACGTTCTAGTTAACGATGGTGTTGCAATAATAAACAAGACAGTTGACTTTCCACCCCTATCCGGGCACACGCGTTGCTTTCTTTGTTCTTGGCGACGAAATCGTTCTTGTGCTCTAATACTTGAAACGCTTCGTTCTAACCATAGGTAATTTTCGGTGGGTAAAAAGACGTTTTATCGGTATGATCTTTTCATCTCCAAAGACGGAGAACACGTTGTCGATGAGGCCGTGATTCAAAAGCGGTGGTGTGAGTAAATAACCGTGGAGTGTGGGGGGATGGTTCAACCATGGATGGTATACCGAAACAGGCAGGAGCGCATATCCCGCAATCCAATTCAGCAGCATCAGCAGATCGTTTATTGGCACTGAGTACTTTCAGAGAAGCCTTGGGAAACGCCACGGATGCCATTGAAATGGCTACACCGGATGGCCGTCACTATTTCCAAAACAAAGCGTTCACTGGCCTGTTTGGCGACCTGGGGGTTAACCCTGTGTCCAGCGTCTACTGCGACAAGGAGGTCTATGCCGAGGTCTTCCGCACGATCATGACCGGCGGATCATGGACAGGTGAAGTCGCCATGCACGCCAAGGAACACCGCCTTGTGACGGTTCTGCTGAGGGCCTACGCAAACAAGGATGAACATGGAAATATCATCAGCCTCATCGGCATTCACACCGACATCAC
>CAZOZF010000260.1:0-2734 GCA_964584205.1 uncultured Verrucomicrobiota bacterium | reverse complement strand
CGACATCACCGAGCGCAAACGAGCCGAAGAGGCTCTTGCCAATGAACGCAATCTCTATATGGACCTGGTCGCCTCGCAGCCGGCGGGAGTCTATCGGCTCCATATTTATGCGCAAAAGGCCTGGAAAGAGGCGGAATGGATCGGCAAGGTTGAAAGCAACTACCGTCTCGAAATGGTGAGTGATCTATTCTGCAAGATCCTGGGCGCTACCCGGCAACAGTGCGAGACCAATGCATCGATTGTCGTGGAATGTATCCATCCGGAGGACAGGCAGGACTTCATTCGGAGAAATGTCATCGCCCTGCAAACCGTGGAGCCCTTTGAATGGGAGGGGCGAATCCTGAGTCACGATCAGATTCGATGGGTGCATTTCGCTTCCGTTCCCCGAAACTTACCCAATGGCGACATCATCTGGACCGGAATAGTGATGGACATCTCTGAACTCAAGCGCGCGGACGAGACGCAACGGCGAATCGGCATGATTGAAAGCCTCGGGACGGTCGCCGGCGGCATCGCCCACGATTTCAATAATCTGCTCATGGGGGTCTTCGGGAACATCGAACTCGCACAGGCCGAACTGCCAGAGGATCACCCTGCCCGCCACTCATTGAAAGCCGCGCACCAGGCGATGGACAACGCCCGTCGACTCACCACCCGACTTTTGACCTTTGCCAGGGGTGGCAATCCTGTCCTGGAAGCGGTCGACCTGCGGCAAGGCATTTGCGACACCGTAAGGTTCCATCTCTCCGGCAGCAACGTGGCGGTCCAATTCAACATTCCTTCCGATCTCTGGCCGGTCAATGCCGATAAAGGTCAAATAGCGGAAGTCATCTCGAACCTGACCATCAATGCGAAGGAAGCCATGCCGGCGGGTGGCACGCTTTATGTTCAAGCGCGCAATATTCCGGATATCCATGAGGCCGTCGCATCGGAACTGCGTGGAGATTTTGTTCAAATGGTCTTCAAAGACACAGGGGTCGGGATTCCCGCGAACCTTATCGAAAGGATATTTGACCCTTACTTTACCACCAAGCAAGCCGGCAGCGGGCTGGGCCTGGCCATTGTCCATGGCATCGTCAGCAAGCACAAGGGACATATCAGGGTTACATCCGTGCCGTCGGTTGAAACGGTATTCACCGTTTTCCTGCCGGCTGACAGGGCAGCCGTTGTAGGGCCGAGATCTGATACTTCACGGCCCTTGGAGAACATGCAGCACCCATCCCGGCGTATTCTTTTCATGGATGATGACGAAGCCCTTCTGAAAACGGCACGGCGTATGCTTGAGCGGTTGGGCCATGCGGTTGAAACCGCTACCAACGGCAGGGAAGCCATCGACACATATATGGCGGCCAAGCAAAAGGGAACCCCGTTTGACGCGACCATCATGGACCTGACGATCCCCGGCGGCATGGGCGGAGAGGAGGCGATCAAGAAACTCCTTGCGCTTGACCCCACGGCCAAGGTTATTGTTGCCAGCGGCTACTCATCAGATCGTGTTCTTTCAGACTTCGCTTCATATGGGTTTTCCGGACATCTTGTCAAACCATTCGATTTGCATGAACTCGGCAAAGCGATAACGCAAGCTGTAAAGTGATAAGGGACATGTTTGCCGGAAGTGGTCCAATGGTATCGCCCGTCCCATGATTTTAAGACGGTTCGCGCCATTCAGAAAGAGGGCTATCTCAATCAAATTAAGGGAACCCCGGAATCTATTCAATAACGGGCTTTTCAGATATCGGGAAAAAGGGTACAACACGTCACCATAAGGAAATGGATGACCGATTCCCAGAGGAGACACCATGTCGATTCAAGTGAGTGCGCAAAACGCCCGACCCCGCAATTACTACTCGTGGAAGCTGGACTATGACGGACCGTCCGCGCTGCCCAATTCCTATTTCTGGACCTGGGACCATAGTTGCAACTGGTGCCTGGACGATCCGGGCATTCAGACGAGCGGCTGCTACAGTCGCTATTACAAACACCCGGAAACCTTTATCGAGGACTATCGGCGCCTGACCGACTTCGCGCAGGGGCTCGGTATCAAGGGCATTGTGATCTGGGGTTTTTTGCGGGATTCCCATGGTGGCGTGGAGTATGCCCGCAAGGTCGCCGACTACGCCGCATCAAAGAACGTGGCCATCCTTCCCGGCGTGGGCACCACCTGGTACGGGGGGGTGTATTACGAGGGCACCAGCCCGTACTCGATGGCTAATTTTCTGGCCAAACATCCCGAGGCCCAGATGCTGGATGCAAAGGGGGTTCCCGTGGGCTATGCCGGCAACACAGGGGCTTGTTTTGCCCATCCCGCTTTTCAAGAATGGCTCAAGGAATCGATCGACTGGCTGTACCGCGAATTCAACATCGGCGGGGTCAATATCGAAAACGGCGATTTTATGGTGGACCATCATCCGCTGGTGCAGGCGCTCCGCAAGCAGTGGCCGGCAGACGATCCCGATGTGTTTTTCAACCAGGGGATGTCGTACCAGCAGGCGCTCGATCGGATGAAGTCCCATTTGGATCGTAAACTCTGTGCGTATGCCACCTACAGCGGGTTCCAGTATACCGATAGCCTGAAACAGGATGCCGGTATGGGGAAAAAAGCGCCGGCGATGTTCACCCGCCTCCCTCCGCAGGGGATCGCCCAGTGGACACTCACCGGCATGCTCCGCAAAACGCCGGTGCCGCTCACCGCCTATCTCGACGACGGCTGCCCCGAGGCGGTCTATGATAATCC
>CAZOZF010000259.1:0-4032 GCA_964584205.1 uncultured Verrucomicrobiota bacterium | reverse complement strand
TTCTGGAGAATCGCGTCAGCCGCCAGGAGCGCCTTGGCGAACACATCCATACCGGTGATATGCGCGACAAAGATATCAGACAGATCGGTTGAATTCCGGCGCGTCTTGGCGTCGAAATTGACGCCCCCCTTCGTGAACCCGCCGGCTTCCAAAATCACCAGCATGGCCTCCGTCAGCTCCTGGGCGTTGACCGGGAACTGATCCGTATCCCACCCGTTCTGATAATCGCCCCGGTTGGCGTCGATGCTACCCAACATGGTGTTGTCAGCGGCAACCTGCAGCTCATGCTGGAAGGTATGCTGAGCCAGTGTCGCGTGGTTAACCTCGATGTTCAGCTTGAAATCCTTCTCCAGCTTGTACTGCTTGAGGAACCCGATGACCGTGGCCGAGTCCACATCATACTGGTGCTTGCTGGGCTCCATCGGCTTGGGTTCGATCAGGAAGGTTCCCTTGAATCCCTGCTTGCGGCCGTAATCCCGGGCCATCGTCAAGAATCGGCCCATATGCTCCAATTCCCGCTTCATGTTCGTGTTGAGCAGTGAGCCGTATCCTTCACGGCCACCCCAGAACACATAATTTTCACCGCCAAGCGCAATGGTCGCATCAATCGCGTTCTTGACCTGCGCGCCCGCCCAGCAGAGTACGTTGAAATCAGGATTGGTCGAGGCTCCGTTCATGTACCGGGGGTTCGAGAAGACATTAGCCGTCCCCCACAACAGCTTGACTCCGGTCTCCTTCTGTTTTTGCTTGGCATAGGCCACAATCTTCTCAAGCCGTTTTTCAGACTCGGCGAGCGTAGTCCCCTCCTCGATCAGGTCGAAGTCATGGAAACAATAGAATGGGATGCCGATCTTGACCATAAACTCGAACGCCGCGTCCATTTTATTGGTGGCGCGCTCAAAGGGATTCTTGCCGGCCGCCCACGGAAAAACCTTCGTGCCGGGTCCGAACGGGTCCCCCCCGGTTCCGCACATCGTATGCCAGTACGCCATGGCGAACCGGAAATGATCCTTCATTTTTTTGCCGCTGACCAGCTGCTCGGCGTTGTAATACTTGAACGCCATCGGGCTCTTGGAATCATGTCCCTCGAACTTGATCTTTCCAATACGCTTGAAATACTCTCCGTTTTTATTTTTCATCGTGCGTGTTCCTTTCCTGACTTGATACTGTTGAGTAACTTGTTTTTCCACTCTCCATAAGCCTGCACATAACGATCGCTGTTTTTTGTGTCGGGCTCGACCGTTTCCACCGACTTCAGCGAGGCGAAGGCCTCCTTGAAGGTCTTGTAGAGGCCAACCCCAACACCCGCGCCGCGCGCCGCACCGATCGCGCCATCCGTTTCCATAAGCTCCACCGACGCCCCCGTCACGGAGGCAAAGGTCTTGCGGAACAGCGGACTCAGGAACATGTTGGCGTTTCCGGCGCGAATCACGGAAGGCCGGATGCCGATGCCCTGCATGATGTCCATTCCGTATTTAAACGAAAAGACAATGCCCTCTTGCGCCGCGCGCAGGAGATGCCGCCGGTCATGGATGTTGAAATTAATCCCACTGAACTCCGCGCCCGGGTCAACATTGCCAAGCATTCGCTCCGCGCCATTTCCGAAAGGAAGAATGGCCAGCCCGGCCGACCCGATCGGAGCCTGGGCTCCAAGATCGTTCATGGCCTGATAGCTGATCCCGTCCGGCATGATGTTCCGTTTCAGCCAGGAATTCAGGATGCCGACCCCATTGAGACAGAGCAGAACGCCAAGCCGGGGCTCCCCGGGCTTGTGGTTGACGTGCGCAAAGGTATTCACTCGCGATTGCGGATCGTATTTGACCTCGGAGCTCACCCCGTACACAACCCCGGACGTTCCCGCCGTGGCGGCAATTTCGCCGGGATTGAGGACATTCAGCGACAGCGCATTGTTCGGCTGATCCCCGGCCCGATAGGCAATGGGCGTACCCGCCTTGAGTCCCAGTGCTTCCGCAGCGGCGGCGGTCAGGTGTCCCTGATCAGAAAAGGTCCCGGTGAGTTCAGGCAACAGCCCGGCATCGATCCCGTAGTGATCCAGAAGGAATCCGGCCGGCTTGCCATCCTTGAAATCCCACAACATCCCCTCGGAAAGTCCGGACATCGTGGTTTTGGCAACACCCGTCATCTTCATCGCGATGAAGTCACCGGGAAGCATGATCTTGAAAATCTTGCCATACACCGCGGGCTCATTGTCCTTCACCCACTTCAGCTTTGAGGCCGTGAAGTTGCCGGGGGAATTGAGCAGATGTCCGAGGCATTTTTCAGGCCCGATGACCTCAAACGCCTGGCGTCCGGTTTCCACGGCACGACTGTCGCACCAGATGATGGCCGGCCGGAGCGGTTCCAGATCCCGGCCCACGCAAACCAGGCCGTGCATCTGGTATGAAATGCCGATGGCCTTCACCTCAGAGGGATTGACACCCGAGGCCGCAAGGATATCGGCGGTGGCCAGCTTGAGATTATCCCACCAGGCGGAAGGATCCTGTTCTGCCCAGCCCGATCTTACCGCGCGGATGCCCATTTCCTGCTTCGGATGAAAGGAGGTCGCGAGGCAGGCGCCGGTTTCGACGGAAATCAGGCACGCCTTTACGGATGAACTGCCAATGTCGTAGCCAATCAAGACCATACGTAATGCTCCTTTTTTATGGGTGTAGTATTACCATGGTGGACATCGGCCTGCCTTCACAAAAGAATCTTTTTTTAGCACAAAATTATCTTGTTTGTGGAAGCCCAATCCCGCACATTCACGCAGGAGCCCGAATCATGTCAGTCAAGCTCAAGGGACAATTTTACTATAATCTGGATGCCATCCCGATCAACGTGGTGCGTGTTGCCACGACCAAGCCTGATGAATCCGCCCACCCGCACGATGCCACCGAGGTGGAGCATTCTCATGATTTTGCGGAATTGGTGGTGATCCTTGACGGCAAGGGAATGCATCGCATCGGGGGAGCCGACTATCCGGTTTGGGCAGGTGATGTTTTCCTCATTCAGGGCCGGCAGCGCCATTTTTTCCATAACCGGGAAAACATGGTGATCATTAATGTCATGTACGATACCAGCAAGCTGCAACTGCCGGAGCACTATCTCGAGCGTATCCCCGGTTATCATGCCCTGTTCATCCTGGAACCGCACTACCGCAAGAGCCACAAGTTCTCAAGCCGCCTGCATCTGGACAGCATTGAACTCAGCCATCTTGAGACGATGCTGGACACCATGATTGATGAACAACACAAGAAACACCCCGGACACGAAGCGGCCCTCTATGCCGGCCTGGTCAGGATGATTGTCTATCTGTCCCGCCAATACACGAAAACCCAGTCATCAGAGGCCAAGGAATTGCTTCGCCTGGGTGGATTATTGAAGGAAATCGGACAAATCGTTGAAAAGAAAGCCACCCTGACCGACCTCGCGAAAAAGGCGGGAATGTCAAAGGTCCATTTCATGCGGGTTTTCAAGCGGGCTACTGGCGACACGCCGCTCCAATATATGGTCAAAAACAGAATCCGGAAAGCCATGACGTTGCTCCGGGATTCACCCCACCTCAACATCACCGAAGTGGCCTACCAGTGTGGATTCAATGACAGCAACTATTTCACCCGCATTTTCCGTAAAATCGCCAAAACCACCCCGCTGAAATACAGAAACACACCCACTGGCGTCCCATAGGGACGCCAAGGCTGAAGCGGTTTAGACTGAAGACTGAAGGCAAAACACGAATCGATGAGCCAGGAATTATCGTAAATGACATAACGTGAAATTAAACAAGATTATGCGAATTTCATTACAGTCTTCAGCCTTCGGCCTTCTAACCTGCGTCCTATGGGACGCTACTGCCTTCATTTCTTAAATCAGTGGTGAAAAATTCCTCTTTTCGGTGCACCATGTGGGTAATAGAAAGCAAGCGAATCCACGATGGCTTGCCATGAGCGAGGCCTGCGCGAGCACGCCGAGTCGAATGGCTCCGGCGACAGGGCTCGAACCTGTAACATTCTGGTTAACAGCCAGACGCTC
>CAZOZF010000258.1:0-4054 GCA_964584205.1 uncultured Verrucomicrobiota bacterium | reverse complement strand
GCCACCTTCTCATCGAGTTTCTTGGGCAACACATACACGCCCACGGGATACTTCGCGGTGTTCGCGTAGAGTTCGATTTGGGCCATCACCTGATTGGTGAAGCTGTTCGACATCACGAAGCTCGGGTGCCCGGTGGCGCAACCCAGGTTCACCAACCGGCCCTCGGCCAGCATGATGATGCTCCGCTTGCTCGGGAACGTGATCTTGTGGACCTGCGGCTTGATCTCCAGCCACTTGTACGACTTCACCGCCTCGACCTGGATCTCGCTGTCGAAATGGCCGATGTTGCAGACGATCGCCATGTCCTTCATCTTGAGCATGTGCGACTTGGTAATCACATCGCAGCAACCCGTCGAGGTCACAAACACATCGCCAATGGAGCAGGCTTCATCCATGGTCATCACCTGATAGCCTTCCATCGCCGCCTGAAGGGCGCAGATGGGATCAATCTCGGTAACGATCACCCGGGCGCCCTGTCCCTTGAGAGACTGGCAACAGCCCTTGCCGACATCGCCGTAGCCGGCGACCACACAGATCTTGCCGGCCAGCATGACATCCGTGGCACGCATGATCCCGTCCACCAGCGAGTGGCGGCAGCCGTACAGGTTATCGAACTTCGACTTCGTCACGGAATCGTTGACATTGAAAGCGGGGATCATCAGTTCACCGCGGGCGTGCATCTGCTCCAGGCGGTGAACACCGGTGGTGGTTTCCTCGCTCACACCGCGAATGCTTTTGATAATCCGGTGGAAGCGCTTCGGATCGCGCTTGATGGATTTCTTCAGCTGGGCGAGCAGGATGGCTTCCTCGCCACTCTCGGGTTTGCGGTTCAGGAGGGAGGGGTCCTCCTCGGCGCGATAGCCAAGGTGAACAAACAAGGTGGCATCGCCACCGTCATCCAGGATCATGTTGGGCCCCTTGCCGTTACCCCAGTCCAGAATGCGATCCGTGTAATCCCAGTACTCCACCAGGGTCTCGCCCTTGACGGCGAAGACGGGAGTTCCGGTGGCGGCGATAGCGGCGGCGGCGTGATCCTGGGTAGAGAAGATATTGCAACTTGCCCAGCGGACCTTGGCGCCCAATTGCTGAAGCGTCTCGATCAAGACCGCCGTTTGGATGGTCATATGAAGCGACCCGGTGATGTTCGCGCCCTTCAGCGGCTTCACTTTGCCATACTGCTCACGCATGGCCATCAATCCCGGCATTTCCTTCTCGGCGAGTTCGATCTCCTTGCGTCCGAACGCGGCCAGTTTCAGATCCTTGACAATACAATCATTTTTCTTCATAGCGTGCTCCCCTTGATCAATTTGTAGGGCATCTATGATAGCAGGAGCGGGACGGGTGTCGAGAGTCGAGTCAGCAATTCTCATTATGGCCACAACCCATGCGGTCGCGACGAAGCGCGACCCTCCAAAACATCGAAAAACGGCTGTTTTCAATCATGGAGGGACGACCTCCGTGGCGTCCGGTGATCCTGTGCGGCCATAATGAGAATGGCTGGAGTCGAGTTTCCCGGAATTGACGCCGCCCTCTGTGTCTGATAGTGTCTGCGTGTAGTTCATCAAGCGGGTGTAACTCAGTTGGTAGAGTCTCTGCCTTCCAAGCAGATGGTCGCCGGTTCGAACCCGGTCGCCCGCTCCATTTTGCAAGTCTCTGATATGCTTTTAACCCCATTAAATAAAGGCTGAAACGCATATTCCGTCCTGTTTTCTTCGTTTTGAAATTCCGCGCTCTTGTTCTTGAATTTCTTCAAGTTTGTCAAACAAGTATCAAACCTTTTCCACCTCTTTTTTATGGGTTTTCGCAATCCTGGGCTAATTGAATCACTATGATTCAAGGCAAGGCCGCCGCCGAAAGGTTGGCGGCCTTGTTATGGGCTCTTTAGTAACTGGTCAAAGGGGATAAGGAAGTCGAAATAACCTTCTGACATTATCGCCTTGTCGAGTGTCCCTTCGTATACCAGGGCCGTGCGGATAGATACGCGGCGGTCTGATGGCAGGCGCAATACTTTTTCCCGGACTTCATCCACTACGGAGAGCGGGATGGCTTTGCGGAGTTTGATTTCCACGACATAAAGGGAATGTCTGGTGCGTATGAGAAGGTCAACCTGACAGCCTTTCTTACGGACCGTCGGCCGCTGAAGGTAGGGTGCGGCAGCGAGTAGGGGAGTTCGCTCCAAACCCATTAGTTTGCTCAGCGCTGTCACGTTATTTACTACGAGGTTCTCGAATTGAAGTCCCAGAACGGTGTCCCACTCAGGCAGTTGGTCGAGTGGTAACCCGCGCAGTAACCCCTTTTCGATGGCATCGCGTCGGGGAGCGACGTAACGTAGGAAGAACCGTGCATAGTTGTCACGTAAGCGGTACTTCTCGGTGCGGGTAGGCCGTATCGTTTTCGGGTCAAACATGCGGTCACGCGCGAGAAACCCGCCTTGTACCAGGTCTTCCAGGTGTTCGCTCAGGTGCCCGCTGCGATCCTTGCCAAGTGCCGTGCTGATTTCCGAGACCGTTCTGCTGCCGTGCGCTAGGGATTCAAGGATGGCCTTATAACCTTCCGCACGCTTTCCGAAAACGTCATTGAATATCTGGTCGAACTCCCTGAACAGGAATCCTTCCCTCTGAAAACAGAGCCGCCGGATATTTTCGTCCGCCGAAAGCGCCGGATCCAACTCCTCAAGGTATTTCGGAACGCCGCCCGTGACGGATAAGACGGCTAGTTTTTCGTAGGAACTGGTGCGGTCGCCGGCTTTCCCCCAGAACCTGTTGCAGTCGCACGGCGGCAACTCATCCAGCAGGACGTCCCATGAATCTCGCCCCACGAATCCTGTATTGTTCAGGATGTTCTTCGTAATCCAGGCCGATACCGAACCGCACAGCACAAGTATGAGCTTGGGGTGCTGCTTAAAAACGCTGTCCCAGGCCATCTTGAGGTGGCCGGGAAAGTCCGGATCGGAACCACCTAGCCAAGAGATCTCATCGAGCAGGATAACCGTCCACTCGTTGCGGATGGCGCTGGACAGCAACTGGAATGCCTGTGGCCAGTTAGTAAGCTCAACCTCCGGTAGGTCGGTCTGCCGCGCGAGCTGTCGGCTGAATGCTTGCAGTTGATCGTGGTTCGTGAGGCCGGGCCGCGGCGGTAGCCCCTCGATGACAAGAAAGCGGTCCGCTTTCTTGGCGAACTCGCGGATTAGAGTGCTTTTTCCGATGCGGCGGCGTCCCCGGCATGTGACTAGTGACGGCGTTTTCTTGCGCAAGAGTGCCGTGAGATCATTCAGTTGTTCTTTTCGTCCAGTAAACATTATCGCTCCTCCTGTTCGTCTTTCCGGTACTGATCATGGCGGGACATTCTGGGCACGAAACGCGCATAATGTCAAGTTAGTGCCCGATTCAGATTAGAATAAGTGGGCACGAAACGCGCAGCATGCGATGTTTGTGCCTTGCCCCTTTAGCGCCTCTTCCAGTAATTCGCCCGGTTCCTTCTTCTCTCGTTCCGGGCAGCTATAGCGACCATACCACCACTTACTTGTTTTTCGCATTTCCATTTGTTAAACAAGTATCAAACATTTAGGCGTAAAATTACAAAACAACCTTATTTATTGGTTAATTCTATAAATGGGCTCTGCCTTCCAAGCAGATAGTCGCCGGTTCTAACCCGGTCGCCCGCTCCAGTCTTTTCAGCATCGCCTTCAATTCAACCCGCAACTGGTCACGGGCGGGCGCGGCTTGACGGAGCACCTGCGCCACCTTGTCGAATTCCAGGATGTCCACATTGTAAATGTCGGGCTTGATGTAGATTTCCGGCGGGCGGGCCTTTAACTTTTCCGCAATGATGGCATTCTGCATGATGTCGAAAATCCCCGCGATCGAGCGGAAGAGGTTTGGTTTTCCCTGTTTGAGCGGATCCCTGTACCCCATCAGGTCAATCGCCACCACCTCATCACAATCCGTCAGCACATCATGGGGAACCGGATTCACTCCGGCTCCATCAATCAAGATGCGCCCCTCCACCCGGACGGGAGTCAGCAAGCCGGGCAGACTCATGCTGGCCCGGATTG
>CAZOZF010000257.1:0-4090 GCA_964584205.1 uncultured Verrucomicrobiota bacterium | reverse complement strand
GAAGAGCCCGGCCCCAGCCCCGGACAACGGAACTGGCGGATAATAAGTGTCTTAAGAATCGAGCTTTGTCTCAACAAGTACGAATGCCTTGTGCCCGGCAGGATCAAGTTCCATTCCATCATCGGTAAGTATTGTGCGTAGCTCTGCAATGGAAATGTCTCGGACATCACTTGCGCCTGCCTCCGCCCCCAGCGCAACGGCGGTGCCTGCGGCCTGTCCCATCGCACAACAAGTCGGAGTCATGCGGCAACTGCTATGAACCACCTGGTCCGTGCAAATGCATTTGCCTGCGACCAGCAGGTTCACAAGGCCTTTCACGGTCATCGCTCGAAAGGGGATGTTGTAGGTTGGCACTCTCTGCCGCCATCCTGAATGGCCTTGTTTTGTAAGACTGTGGAAATCAATCTGGCTCGTGGCAACGGCAACTCCATCATCGAAAGCCACCGCCTTGTCAGCAGTCAGCAGCTGATCATGGCTCAACACATAATCGCACATGATACGCCTTCCCTCACGAATACCAATCGTGGCTCCGGATCCGGCTAAGGCATAAGTCGGGTACTCATTTGACTGGATGTAGTGGACGACACGAGCCAGTTGCCTTCTCGCCTCGCACTCGGCCGCGCTCAGGCTTAACGGATCGGTGGGATCGTGACGGATGACCTTCGTCGCATTCATGAGGATCCTTCCGTCATCTAGCCTCCATCCAGCCGCCAGCCCTGGCAGGTCATCCATGCTCCGGATGGGTTCAAGTCCTTCCGGCAGGTAGGGTGTCACCGCTTTGCCCGTGTCATACATCCATGCCACGAGGGTCATATGCAGGGTCAGTCCGGAATCGGGATCACCCTTCATGAATTCGGCTCCGGCCAACGCCGCTAGATCTCCTTCGCCTGAGGCATCCACAAACCACTTAGCCTCAACGTCGACCTGCCTGCTGCATGACGCTACCCGTATCCTGTCTATGCGCCTGCTGGCAACATCGGCATTGATTACGCTGGCATGAAAGAGCAGTTCGACACCGGCCGATTCCGCCATGAATTGCCAAACGAACTTCAAGTACTCGTGATTGAAATGCCTGTCCCCTATCCTCGCGCCAAAGCGACCCAGTTCGGCTTTGACTTTGTCAAATATGTTTCCCAACCCCTCCAGCGATGCAAACCATTCAGGGAGACAGCCCGAGGTGGACACACCACCCAGACAGTTCTGTTCCTCAATCAACAGGACACTGTGGCCGCGTCGCGCCGCCGCCACAGCGGCCGCACTGCCTGCCGTTCCACCTCCGACGATGACAATATCCTTCTTGAGAATGTTCATACTTGAAATAGCCGCCATTATGGACATGCCGCAGAATAGCCGCCATCAACAGTGATGGAGGTGCCCGATATGTACTGAGCTTCGTCGGAAGCAAGAAAAGCTACCGTTTTGCCAATGTCTTCCGGTGACCCGATACGTCCGACGGGGACTCGTCGTTTGATATAGTCCGCATTGTCCGGTTTTTCCCAGTGCGTTCTCCCCATATCGGTAAGAATTATTCCGGGTGCCACCGCGTTGCAGGTTATCCCATGCTTCCCGAGGGCAAGGCACCAGGCCTTCATCTGCATCCGCAAACCGCCTTTTGAGGACGCATAGTCCAATTGCGATTCGCCGGTGAAGTTTTCGTTGAGGGACGTGATGAATACTATTCTTCCGCCGCTTCCCTGGCTGATCATCTGTTTCGCAACAGCCCGCGTACAGAGGAAAGGCCCTGTCAGATTAATATCCACTGTCTTCTGGAAGGTTTCCGGGGACATGTCCATCGCCGGAATGAAGGGGCAAATTCCGGCATTGTTGACAAGCACGTCAACGCGTCCGAATTTGACAAGCACTTGACTGAGCATGGCATCGACGCTGTCAGTTTTTGAGACATCGCAGCAGACCCCCATGGCATCTGACGCCCCTTCCGTCTTAAGCCTTTCAGCAGCATCAAGAGCCGCTTTGCCATCAATGTCGGCAATTGCCAGCTTGGCCGCGTCCTTTGCGAAACGGCAGGCAATCCCATACCCTATTCCGCGGGATCCCCCTGTGATGATTACAACTTGTGTTTGTTTCATGGGCTAATCGGCTCCTATGTCTCTGCTGTCATCTTGACCCGCTCCTGGTACAGAACTTACAGGTACTTGCTCAACCGGTCCACCGTGGCCTGGTCCGGTGCGCTTTGGCCGATATAGACTCCGCGGCGGTCGATGTTGTCGAACAGGATGTCGAGCTTGTCGAGGTCGACGCCGTGGAGCACCAGCAGCTTGCCGCGGGCCTGGATCTTTTTGTAGATCGGATACCACCGGGGCGAATCGGGCGGCTCGAGCTGTGGGCCAGGGTTCCACTGGATACCGTCGATCTCGGGGATGTCCAGCAGGCAATCCAAGTGCGGGAATTGGCCGGGCACTTCCCAGTGGTAGATCGTATAGCACAGTTCCCTGGCCACGCGGCGCAGGTCGGGTGCCACGAAGCGTTCGAACATCGCGGGCGAGATCATGTTGGCGAAGTCGCACTGAATCGGGAACCACGGCTTGGGCGCCCACAGGCCCATCCAGCCGCCGGCGCCCTCCTGCTTGTCGGCAATGACGCCATGGAAATCCCAGAAGGCCGTCAGCCAGGCGTCCGTGACCTGCGTGCACCACTCGGCCACGCGGGCGGGGTTGTCGAGCAGGTCGACCAGCAGTTGCTCGGCGCCTCGCAGCGAGGACAGGATGTCCAGCGTGCCGCCCAGGTCGGTCATGCCGGTGATGAATTTTCCCTGGCCGAGTATTGCGCCCAGGCGGGACATTTCGCGCGTCTGACGGTACCACCAGCATTGCGGGTCCAGCGTGATGTCCTGGTCCCGTCGCAGCGGGGGGGCTTTGTGGAACCACACCGTTTCGGGCCTGAGTTCAGCCTGGCCGCCCAGGTACGCCGCCATCACGCCAGGCCCCAGGTTGATCGTCATCAGCGGGAATGCCGCCAGAGGGTAACGGTAATTGCCGTAGGCGTGGATGAAATCGCCGATGCAGTCCTCGATCCGGTCGGCCTTGCGGGCGAAGTTCCAGCCGGTCCAGCGCGAGGGCGTGTCGGGCTGGCCGCACAGGGGCGTCGCCAGCAGCGGCTTGGTGGATTCCTTGCGCCACCAGGCGGCGTAATCGTGTTGGGTCTGTTCCCAGTTATCCTTGCCAATCATGTGTGACTCCTCATCGGTATCGCCCGTACTTGAGTCCGGCCTCGTACATCGCCACGACATTCGCGGTCGGAGAGTTATCCTGGAGCTGGTGCGTGGGCGCGAAACAGTAGCCGCCGCCGGGCATCATGATCTCGAGCGTTGCCTTGCAGCAGTCGATCGTCTCCTGCACCGTGCCGGTGGCGACCGGACCGGCGGTGCTGATGCAGCCGTGGAAGGCCAGGCGGCCGCCGAAGGTCTTCTTGAGATACTCCGACGACATGTTCGCAGCCTCGGGTTGGAGGGTGTCAACGACGTTGATCCCCATCCCGACGAAATCCTCGTAGGCCCAACTGCTGCATCCACACGTGTGGATCATCACCGGCAGGGTAAAGCTCTTCGCCAGATCCACGAAGGCCTGGTGCAGGGGCCGGATCGCCCGGCGATACAGCTCCAGGCTGATGATCGGCGCAATCTGCGTGCCGAGGTCTTCTCCCATCCACAGGAAATCGACACCGCCCCGGGCGGCCTCCAGGATCCGACGGCTGATCTCCAGGGTGATCTCCGTGCGGCGCCTGGCCAGCAGCATTCCCGCAGGATCCCCGGTGATCAGGTCGACCAGCGTCTGTTCCATGCCGCGCAGCATGCCGTTGCTGTTGATGATATCCCCCACCCCGGGGTTCCCGACATAAACGGCGTATTCCCCCATCTCCCGGCAACGCCGGGCGATATGCGAATAGTCGAAGTCATCCGGATTCGGCATGGGCCAGTTGGCCACAGCCTCCTCATCGGCCTCCTTCAGCGGAAAATCACAGTAATCCCAGTAGCCGCCGGTTCCATGCTCGACATAGCGGCAATGCATTCCCCAGTCGTTGACCTTGACGCCCCGCTCCGGGATATCCGGGTGCAGTTTGGGACCCTGGTAGC
>CAZOZF010000256.1:0-4093 GCA_964584205.1 uncultured Verrucomicrobiota bacterium | reverse complement strand
GAAATTCCCTTAAGCGTGCCGGTGGGAACCCGAATGAAAATTCCATGACCCTGCCCCGCTTGCGAATGTTCGCTGGACCCAACGGGTCCGGCAAGAGTACGATCAAAAACGTGGTGCCACCTGCACTGCTCGGCGTTTTCTTAAATCCCGACGAGATCGAGAAGGATATTGCCCAGTTTGGTTTTCTGGACGTGCGGGACTATGGAGTGGAGACAACACGCGAGGAAATCATCCCCTTTTTCATAAACTCCCCCCTGTTGATCAAGGCCGAACTAGACGAAGAGGCGGGGTATCTGCGATTCACGGACGGCAAACTGAGCTTTCACGAAGTGATGGGAAATGCCTATTTTGCCTCCGTAGCAGCGGACTTTCTCCGCCAAAAACTACTGGAGCAGCGGACGTCTTTTTCCTTTGAGACGGTGATGTCATTCCCTGACAAGGTCAGTCTTCTGAAAAAAGCCCAGGGGTTAGGCTATCGGACCTATCTCTATTACATCGCCACGGACGATCCAACCATTAACGTGGCCCGCGTCAAGGCCCGCGTAAGGATGGGGGGTCATGATGTGCCGGAAGACAAAATCATCAGTCGCTACACACGTTCGCTTGAACTTCTTCTGGATGCGATTCGCCACACAAACCGGGCTTACCTTTTCGACAATTCACGACTTCCCGGGGAACACCTATGGGTGGCGGAGATCACAGACGGCCATGACCTGGAAATGAAATGCACACCCATGCCATTGTGGTTCCAGCGATTCGTGTGGAATAAAATCTATCCACCTGCCTAATTCCGGAATGAGGATCCGCATTCGCACGCCATCTACGCGGTCCCTCATGTATTACGCCAGCAGATCCAGCGCGATTGGTTCTGATTGTAAAAACCACCAATGCTCAACAGCTTGAGCACAACGTCGAGGAAGGACAGTCTTCCTGTCCCTACTGGGCCTCAAGGGCTGGCGGGGGCTCAACTACCACCGGCTCCGGTGGTGGTGTGGGCACGATCTCCGGCACCGGCTCAGGCGACGTCATGGGGTCCAAAGCTGGTGGCGTGACTTCACTCACGGATTCGACAGGCTCACCACAGGCGGATTCGACAGGCTCACCGCAGGCGGATTCGGCTGTCGGTTCAGGCTCCTCGACTGGCGGTGGCGCAGGCGTCGGGACCGGCATTGGGGCTCCCGCCATCGGTTCCGTCTGCCTGACAACCTCCTGGGCCGGCTCCATGACCACTTCTGGAATCGGTGACGCCCCTTGCCCTTCGCCGGTTTCCGAACGTTCAGCGCTCCCGGAAAGTGGCGGTTCGACCGGCGCCACGGGCTCCCATTCCGATACCGGGATGGCCACCAGTTCCGCATCCCCCACCCCGTCTCCCGGCTCCGCCGGTTCGGGAATCCCTTCAGGCGCCGATACAGGTGCCGTTTCCACCGTTGCCTCGGTTATCACCTTCTCCGCTGGCAGCGGCATCAGATCCGGTATGGCCGCCTCCGGCGTCGTTACCTCGCTCGCAGGCGGCGGTTGGACGACTGGTTCGGCGATCACAGCGGGCTGCGCTACAGGGGGCAATACGACCGGTTCCACCGCCTGGACTTCCTGCAGCAATTCAGCACATGGCAACTCAACAACTGACCTGCGAAGCAAGACCGGAGGCTTTGCGACATAACCCAGCTGGCGGGCAGCCAGCCGGATCCGCTCCTGGGTGGCAGGGGCAATCCGGCCCCTGCCCCCCTTCCCGCCGAGCACCCTCGACACGGTGGAGCAATGCACCCCAACTGCCTCTGCGACATCACCCATTGAAACCGGAACACTCATGCACACATCTAATAATATTGCAGATAATGAATGTCAAGCAGTGGCGGTAACGGCCCTCATGGCAGGGGAACAGACCGCACTGACATCCTGTCCCTTATCCCCCACCAGAAAATTGATTACGAACAAAGAAATACACTTACTACGTCGTGATTGTAAAGAAAAACACTTACTTTGAGAGCGACCTCCCGCCCTTATGAAAAGACAGAAATATGCTTACGAAATCGGAAAATAAATTACCATCTACTGTCTTCGAGG
Source organism: uncultured Verrucomicrobiota bacterium (assembly GCA_964584205.1). Taxonomy (GTDB): domain Bacteria; phylum Verrucomicrobiota; class Kiritimatiellia; order CAIKKV01; family CAITUY01; genus JAABPW01. The sequence continues at coordinate 2,029 of CAZOZF010000256.1, read as the reverse complement.
ATAAACGCTTGTCTCCCACACACACATCATACGCGTGGGCTTTCCGGCCTCAGGCCAAACTCGCTCAATCGTTGTTTTCGCCATCTGAATCGATTCAGATGCCTGAAACAGCGTTGTTCAACGCTGGCGGATCACTTCAATAGGAAGCAACAAGGCTCATGATTTGCCCGTCTTCCTCAAAGACCAACCCCTGCGCCACCAGCCAATCCAAGTCCTGAGTGGCCATAAGTTCAGTAAGCGCCACAGGCGTTTCGAGCAGGTGAAGAAGCTTGGAAGCGCCAGGAGTCAAGGAGTGCCATAAGGGTTCACCGGAACGGGTGTCATAAACGCAGGGCTCACCAGCGTCTTGAGTCAGGCACAACTGCGCCGCCGGCTTTCCATCCCGCCCCGCCCACCGTTCCCGCCAGCGCCGCACCAGCCCATTCAAGCGATCCAGCCACGTGTCTAAACGATCAGGATTCGCATGGGTGTCCGTGAACCGGAAGGCCACACGCCGGCAATCCTCCCGGCTGAAGGGAAAGAGGTACGAATAGACCTCCTGGGGCTGAAGCGATAAGCCATATTCCTCCGGATGGTTGTAGTAATCACTGTATTTCACAAACATGACGGGAAACACTCCTGTCGGCGGCGGCAAATGCATCATCAGGGGTATATCCCGGAGATACTTCTCATAAACCGACTCGGCCTCGCCCGGCGTCCCGATAAGCAGGTTCCACTCAAGGGTGACGGGAACTTTCGCGCACACTTTCAAGAACCGCACGTTGCTGAAGGCGGTAACGCCCTTACGCATCAACGTGAGTGTTGAGGTCGCCAATGACTCAATCCCCGGCTGCAACCAGGACGCCCCGCCCCGGCAAAGCGCCTGAATATCGGCCTCTGACAGGTCGGGCCGCACCTCGTAGCGCATGGCCTTCCCTTGGGGTGGCGATAATTTCGGAAACACCTCACGGGGGTACGAGGACGGCATCAGGTTGTCCACCGCCATCAAAAACCGCGTTCCGGGGAAATCCCTCCACAGGGCGCTGATTTGGCGGATCGCATTTTCCGGCTTCATCTGCCGGTACCGCGCATTCAGGCCGTTGAGCCCGCAGAACCGGCACGCCTTGCTCTGCGCCCGGGCACACCCGCGCGACGTCTCGAACAACAGCACCGGCTCCCGCGACGGATTGGGTAACAGGCGCTCGTGAGCCTCCAGAAAACCCCTGTAATCAGGCATGATATTGGTATTGATATCCAAATCATCCCCCACTGGCGCCAGGGTTCCTCCCGTGCCATCACCCCATAGGGCACGGTTTGTTTTTGAGAAAACCCCGTTGATCCGGTCGCAGCCCGCCGCATCACCGGCCAGCCTGCGCCTGACAAATTCAGGAAAACTGACGAGGGCGGGACCGGAAAAGCAGTAGTCCACCTGGGGCACACGTTCAACGAGCACCTGCCCCATCTCGCCTTCGCAGGCCGCGCCACCCATAATCGTGATGATGCCGGGATTTCGCCGCTTCAACAACCGGGCCAGCGCCAAAGACGCCACCGTCTGGGAAAACAGCAGGGTGAATCCGACAACATCCACCTCCGCCAGCTGATGGCGGTCAATCAACTCCTCAAGACAGGACTCCAACCCGGGCCGTTGTCCCAACAGGAATTCCCTCGCCCGGGCACTATCAGGGCTATCGTCAAAATAATAGCGGTTGAGATAGTCCCGGGTGTTGTCCTCGGCCTCCGGGAAGGCCACGGCCCTGAACACCCATTCCCCGGCGTCTGTCATGACGCCATGCGATGAATACGGATGATGATATATTTCCTGATCCTCAACCTGCCGGGCAAAATCCAGGTTCAGGTAATGCGTCGCCACCCGCACACGATCCCCGATCTCCGCCCTTAGGACCGCCTCAAGCTGGGCCAGGCCGAGTGACGGCATACACGTCATTCCATAAGGCATATTGACCAGGGCTATTTTCATTGTCTCTAATGGAGATGAACGCTACTCAGTCACAATAAGGCGTGTCACCAGTGGCGTCGTGCTCCAGCCCTC
>CAZOZF010000255.1:0-4118 GCA_964584205.1 uncultured Verrucomicrobiota bacterium | reverse complement strand
AGAATCCGTCCATGGCTGTGTGGAGGATTTCCCTGAGTTGATTCTCGCTCTCCCGCAGCAGTTCATCCGCATCCAACTGTGGTTTTGTGTTCATGGCATCAGCGTCTCGATGAAATACTCCTGATAGAGCGTAGCAAATCCGAAAGGACCGATTAACTACTTCTTCACCGCGTTGGGCTGGGCCTTTGGATTGAGTGCAATCAGAGGGTTCGCGGCGGAGACGGTGACGGTTGCGGTGGACGCGGCAAGCTCCACTTTCAGATCCAGAACCGTGCCGTCAAAGGAATCCTTGCTTCCCGGCTTGATCTCCTTGACGTCCGTGGGCAGGCCGATTTTGTCGAGAATGGCGATGAAGGGTTCGGGGTCAAGTTCCTCGACATTCACCATGGTCTTGGGATCCCAGATGCCCTTGGCCACCAGCATGGCGGCGGCCACAGGAGGGACGCCTGCGGTGTAGCTGATTCCCTGGGACTCGATCTCCTTGTAGCACTTGTGGTGGTCGGACACCTGATAGATGAAGACCTCGCGCTTCTTTCCGTTCTTCCAGCCTTTGACAAAATTACCAATGCAGGTCTTGCCGGTATAGCCGGGCGCCAAAGTCTTGGGATCGGGCAGGAGCGCCTTCACGACCTTCAGAGGGACAACCTCCTGGCCGGTGGTGAGGGTTACCGGCAGGTGGGACAAAAAGCCCAGGGTTCGCAGGACGGTAAACACATTGATGTAGTGATTGCCGAAGCCCATCCAGAACCGGATGCTGTTGGCGTCAATGTTCTTCGACAGCGAGTGCAGTTCATCGTGTCCATTGAGATAGATGGGGCAGGGTCCGGCCACCGGGAAATCGTAGATGCGTTTAACGGAATGGGTCGGGTATTCTTTCCACTTCCGGTTAATCCAGGTCCAGACCTTGATGAACTCGCGGAAGTTGATCTCCGGATCAAAATTGGTGGCGAAGTATTTGCCGTGGCTGCCTGCATTGACGTCCATGATGTCAATGGTGTCGATCTTGTCGAAGTAGCGCTTCTGGGCCAATGCGCAATAGGCATTGACCACTCCGGGGTCGAAGCCGACGCCGAGGATGGCGGTCAGGCCCTTTTTCGCGCAGCGGTCTTTCCGTTTCCACTCGTAGTTGGCGTACCAGGGGGGCGTTTCGCAAACCTTGTCCGGATCCTCGTGGATGGCGGTGTCCAGATAAACGGCGCCGGTTTCCAGACAGGCTTCCAAGACGGACATATTGATGAAGGCGTTGCCGAGATTGATCACGATTTCGGACTTTGTCGAACGGATGAGTTTCACGGTTGCCGGGATGTCGAGGGCGTCGATTTGTCGTGAATATAGTTTTTTGGACGGATCCTTAAGGTGCTTCATCCGGCGGACGCTCTCAATGATCTCATCGCACTTGGATCGGGTGCGCGAGGCGATGCAAATGTCGCCCAGCACGTCATTATTCATCGCCGCTTTATGGGCTGTCACATGGGCCACTCCGCCGGCCCCGATAATCAGAATGTTCTTTTTCATAAATATTCCCTTCCTAAGAAAGACTTTCGAGGTAATCCTTGTAGCTGAAACGGCGCACCGTTTCCAGCTTTCCGTTCAGCCGTCGCACGCAAATGGACGGCATGGGGAGTCCATTGAACCAGTTCTTCTTGACCATGGTGTATCCGGCGGCATCCGCCAGGCGGACTACCGAGCCGGGTTTCAGGTGCGTTTTGAGTGAGTAGTGTCCGAATACATCACCGGCGAGACAGGAACGCCCGGCCAGCATGATGGGGTGTCGGCCCGGCGCGGGGGAGTTGACCTTCGGGCTGGTCCGGTAGATCAGGTGATCAAGCATATGCGCTTCCATGGAGACGTCGAGGACCGCGACATCCGATTCATTGTGGACAACATCCAGGACGGTGGTCACGAGTTCGGCGCATCCGGTGATCGCGGCTTCGCCAGGCTCCAGATAGATCTGGACTCCGAACTCTGTGCTGAACTGTTTCAGTTTCCTGCAGAATTGGCGCAGAGGATATCCGGCTTTTGTGAAGGACAGTCCGCCCCCCAGACTGACCCACTCCATATTTTTCAGGAGCGGTCCGTAGTTCTTTCCGATTTGGTCGAGTGCCGAGGCAAAACTCTTGAATTCGTCATTTTCGCAGTTGAAATGAAACATCACTCCGCTGAGTTGCGAGGCCACTTTCATGAGGGCGGTCAGATCCGTCACGCCCAGTCGCGAAAAACGCCTGGCGGGATCGGCAAGGTCAAAATGGGAGTGGCTGACCCCGGGATTTACCCGCAGGCCCAACTTCAGACCGCGCGTTTCGGGGGAATACTGCTTCAGCTGTGAGAGGGAGTTGAAAATCACCATATCGGCAAAGGTGCTGACCTCGCGGATCTCCTGCCGATTAAAGCCAACACTGTAGGCGTGCACTTCTTTCCCGAATTTTTCGTATCCCAGCCGGGCTTCGGGAAGGGAACTGCTCGTTGTGCCATCCATGTACTTGCGCATCAGGGGGAACACGGACCAGGTCGAAAAGCATTTCAAGGCGAGGACGGACTTGGCGCCCGAGAGGTCGCGAACCTGCTTAATGATCTTCAGGTTTCGCAACAGCTTCTTCTCGTCGATCAGATAATAGGGAGTCGTTGGTTTCATGTCGGCAAGAAGGTGCCAGAGCAGCGCCCGGAAAACAAGCGCGGCTTTCTGGCTTTGCTACGCGCGTCAACGCTGGGGGAGGAACCCGAAGAGATTGAGTTTTGACCGAAGCAAGCCATCCAGAGCGGGAAGATCCTTGGGGTACACCGAGATCAAGCGCTTACCCTCCTGCTGGTAGAGCATCTGCTTTTTGTACATGCTCATTTTGTATTGAGGGGTGTCCATGCCCCAATATTCGATATAGACATCCAGTTCCGGAAGATAGAAATCGGGGCGGATTTGAAACTCGGCGATAAGGCGGAACTTGGCATCGTAGCGATAGGCCATTCCCTGCGCGCTCAGCCATTCCGCAATTCTTCGTTCTCCCTCGGACTGTACTACCGTGCCATCACGGGCCTCGATGGTTTTGTTGATTTCGACCTGCATCTCGAAGTTTCGTCGTTCCAGGAAGACCTCGTCGAAACATCGGTCGCAAAACACTCGCTGAAAGGCCTGGTTTGAGCGGGCAAACTCATCTGCCGATACCCGGGCGCTGCAACGCTGGCAATACGACTCTGCTTGCGAGGCGGCGATTTTTATGGCCTCCTCAATAAATTTCACAGCACTCGCGGCATCACGCTGAATGTAATCTTTCTCGGAATGGTTCTGCGCCATATCGCGCAGGTCGTTCAGGCAGCCCGCTGCAGCCGTCCCGTAAGCCTTGAGCGCTTTAATGACATATTGCCGGGTTTGTGGATGAGGATCGTGGCGTGCCATGGGCGCAAGTGCCGCTACAGCCCTCGATTGTTCAACACCCATCCAGGCCAGTTTGCCTAAGGCCGACGCGGCCAGCCGCCTGGCGTTGGCCGAGGATGAACCGAGCAAATCAAGCAGTTCCCTAAACGCCGCCACCTCGCCTTCACGGCCAATCTCCACCGCCCGTTCGGAAAGCCGTTTCTCCAATTGACGATCCATGGGGTTCTTCATGAGACGACTTCTGATTTAGTAAACATATAATAATAGAAATAGTTATAATATAAACAGGGACTGGCGTCCAGCAGGTTTATTACGGCCCTCAGGGGTTGGTGTAGCACTGACGCGCGAAGCAAAGTCAGCCCCGGTTTACGAGAGGCGTTCCCCTCCCTTTCATCCTCCACAGGAGCCACAGGGCGGGGAGGATGAGCCACAAAACGGAGGGCGCGGGGGCTTTTTCTGTTTTGGCCTCGTCGAATTCGAGGGCGTGGTTGGCGCCCAGGGATTGGCGTTCTTTGCGCGCCAGCATCACTTCCTGTGATTGGGTTTCAAGCACGATGAAGGCAGCTTCAGGGATGAGCAGACCTGCTGTGCGTGTGTCTTTGACCAAGTCCGGCAGAGCCGCATCCAACTTGCCCGGAGTCCAGGCCAGGGAGCGATGACGTGACCACAGGGCGAGGCCCGCGCCATAAGCCCGGTCAACACAGGGTCTGGGTGCGGAGAGCGGGTCAAATTGAGAGGATGCCGGATTCCA
>CAZOZF010000254.1:0-4178 GCA_964584205.1 uncultured Verrucomicrobiota bacterium | reverse complement strand
ATTTCAGCCCGTTGGTGTACCGCCTTCAGGCGGTCTTCGGCCATAATGCGAATTGTTGAGTGAAATCGTACCCCTGTTGCTATTTGGAATCGGTGGGTGTATAGTTTAATGCTAAGCGAAAGGGCACGACTATGCGTAACTTTGGAATGACTGAACTGTTGATTATCCTGCTGGTGATTCTGGTGTTGTTCGGGGCACGGAAATTGCCGGATCTTGCCCGTGCATTAGGGCGTAGCCTTAATGAATTCAAGAAGGGTCGCGAAGAAGGCGCGAAACCCGGGGACTCCGATGAGAAAAAGACGGATGAGAAAAAGGGCTGAGGGGAGGGTGCTTACAACTTGACCGACGGCGTTCTGGCTTCACGTTCGAGCTGCTTGAGCGCCTCTTCGATGTCGTTCTTCCAGTCACTGTTCGGGTTGGCGGCCAGGAAATCATCATAGGTCGCCCGAGCCTTGTCATACCGCTTCAACGCCTGAAGACATCTGGCTTTCCCAAAGATGGCCGTGGGGGCCAGGAAATGTGTCGCCTTGGTGGATGCAAAGCGGGTGTACTCATCTAAGGCCTTCTCAGTCTGTCCAGAGGCCTCTGTACAATGAATCAGGCCCAATTCCGCGATGCCCGACATCGGGTGCGAGGGGAATTTAGACAGAAAATCCTTATAGCTGGCCTGGGATGATATGTAGTCCCCGTTGTCAAACTGGGCCTTGGCCATTTGAAGCAGGGCCATCCGGGCGGCTGAGGAGGAGGGGTACTGGTTCATGATGGCCTGAAGGGCCTGCGCGTTTCGCGCTTCGCCCAGCATGCGGGATGCCTTTTCCTCATTGCCCGCCTTATTAGTGCGGTACAAGAAGACGGCCAGGACGACTACGGCGGCAACGCCGATGGTGATGATCCAGCTTTTGATCTCCTTGTTGCTGTCGGTTGACGATGCGAGCCCGCCAATTTCGTGTTGTGTCGAGGTCAGGTCTTTATTTTCAAAACTATTCATGATGATCATCCTTCTGGTCGTAAAAGTGAGTGCATTTAATACGGGCTTGAGAGGGGCGAAGCAAGATCAAAGTTCCAGTGATGCAGCGGCGGGACATATCGTCTTCCAATCCTCATAACGCCAGGCCTGAGGGAACTCGCGACACTGCCGGGGTTTGGCTTTTTGGATCTTGCAGGAGGGCGGGGCCCCTTCCAGAAATATGCAGGAACCATCGGGATGCTCAGTGAGTGACAATCCCAGACGATCCTCCCGGAGCCGGGTGAACTGATCTGTAAAAACGGGGGTGTCCAATCCAAGCGTCTCGGCAATGGCCTCGGCCTCCCCGTCGGTAAGCCGGACTTCCCCCTCATGGCGACAGCAGTGTCCGCACCTGTGGCAATGGAATTCCTGCTCCATTCAACCGACATCCACAACACTCGGGTCGTAATTGGACGGGGGGGCAAACCCGAGTAGCTTGATGCAGGTGGCGGCAAGGCTGCTGATGCCGAGTCCCTTCTGAGCGGTCAGTTCCAGTTTGGCGGTGCCTGACGGATCATAGATATAGACGGGAACCGGGTTAAGGGAATGGGCGGTCTTCACCTTGATTTTGCCGTTCTCAACCTTGGCCTTGCCGGTCTTCTTCTCATGCTCATACATGTCATCGGCGTTTCCATGGTCGGCGGATATGATCAGGATGCCACCAGCGGCCTGAACGGCGGGAATCAGGCGACCGAGGCACAGATCAACCGTTTCAACGGCAATCTGGGTGGCCTGATAGACGCCCGTATGGCCCACCATGTCGCCATTGGGGAAGTTGAGGCGGATGAACTTGTGCCGGTTCGCTTCAATCGCTTTGAGGACGGCATCGGTAATTTCTGCGGCCTTCATCCAGGGGCGCTGTTCAAAGGGCAGGATGTCGGATGTGATTTCGACATAATCTTCCAGTTTGTCGTCAAATTTTCCCGACCGGTTTCCGTTAAAAAAGTAAGTCACATGCCCGTACTTCTGGGTTTCGCTGATGGCAAGCTGCGTCACGCCGCTCTTGACGAGGTATTCGCCCATGGTTTCGGCAATGGCCGGAGGTTCAACGAGATAGCGTTTTGGGAGCTTCAGGTCACCGTCGTATTGCATCATTCCGGCATAAAGCACCTTGGGCCGGGGAGAGCGATCGAACTCGGTGACGGTGTCGTCCTCGAACGCGCGGGTCATCTCAATGGAGCGATCCCCTCGGAAGTTGAAAAAGATCACGCTGTCGTGATCGGTGATTTTGCCGATCGGCTGCCCTTTTTCGGTAATCACAAAAGCGGGCAAGTCCTGATCGATTACGCCCGGCTTAGTCTTGCGGAGCGATTCAATCGCCTCATGGGCGGAGGCAAACGGGGAGCCGATCCCGCGAACATGGGTGTCCCAGCCGCGCTTGACCATGTCCCAGTTCGCATTGTAGCGATCCATGGTGATGTTCATGCGTCCGCCGCCGGATGCAATCCGGAAATCCACGGAGCCGCCAGCGTTGAGACCGGTCAGGAATTGTTCAAAGGGGTCGACGTATTCCAGCGCGGAGGTCTCGCCAACGTCCCGGCCATCCAGCAGGATATGGATCCGGGCCCGCTTGACACCCTCGGCTTTGGCCTGGGTGAGCATGGCCTTGAGGTGGTCAATGTGGCTGTGAACATTACCGTCCGAAAACAGTCCCATGAAATGGAGGGTGGAGTTGTTCTTGAGGACATTGGCGATTTGGGACTTCCAGACTTCGCCGCGGAACATGGCGCCGGTGGCGATGGCGTTACTGACGAGGCTGGCGCCCTGCGCGAACACCCGGCCGCAACCGATGGCGTTGTGCCCGACTTCGCTGTTGCCCATGTCCTCGTCGCTGGGCAGGCCAACAGCCGTTCCGTGGGCTTTTAACGAACTGTACAGCGCATGGGTTTTGAGCCAGTCCAGATTGGGCGTCAGAGCCGTGCGAACGGCATCGCCTTCCTCGTATGCGCCGATTCCGACGCCATCCATGATTACCAGTACAACCGGCCCCTTGGGGCCGGGAAACGTTGTCTTCTTCAATGCCTGCATGGTCTTATCCTTTCCCCTGTAAAAAGGGTTGAACTATATCGGAAGGAGGCAGGTATGTCGAGGGAGGGGTTATGCAAAAATCAGGCTACAGGGCTGATTATGGCCAGAAAGGCGAGCAGGCCGGTTTCAACGACTTCGTTTGCGGTACCCAGCAGGTCTCCGGTGACGCCGCCAAAATGATATTTCATCCAGAGCCTGAGCAGGACAACCATGACCAGTCCCAAAAGCAGCAGAATAAGTCCAGGTAACCCCGACACGGCAAGGCAGCAGGCTATCGCGGCAAGCAGGGCGAGGAAAAAGTGGAGCGGTCTGGCTCCCTCTACGAAGCCGCCCGCCTTACCGCCTTCAACTCGTGCATAGGGGAGTGAAACGGCCAGCAGAACCTGTCCGGTCCGGGATACAATGAAGGGGACAACCACCAGTGCCCATTGGTGAAGGGCGGCAAGTTGGGCGAGTGCCGCCGCTTTCAGGAGGAGATCGGCGACAATGGCCATGACTCCGAAGGCGCCGGTATGCGGATCTTTCATGATTTCGAGCCTTCGTTCCCGGGTTCTTCCGCCGCCGAAGGCATCCGAAACATCAGCCAGACCGTCAATATGCAGTCCCCGTGTGATCCAGATCACGGTGATCATGGCGGCGATTCCCGCGCCAGTAGGCCATCCGTTGAGGGTGATGCCGTAAAGGACGCCAGCGACGACAACGCCAATCAGGGCGCCAACGGCAGGGAAGAAGGGCAGGGCGGACGCGAGATGGGCTGTATCGGAGCCTGGCACAGACAAACGGGTCAGGGTCCGCAACGCGGTGATAAGAGCACGCATAAATCTACACTCTACAATCGAAAGGTACTTTCTTTAGGCAAGCGTTCTAGTTTCCCAACGCTGGTGTACCGGCTTTAGCCGGCCTCCTCTGAGCCGCCTGAAGGCGGTACACCAACCATCGCCGACTATCGCTAACGGTAGTCCCGTGAGAAAAATATGAGAAAAAGAAATCTAGACTTCTCTCGGACTGTTCATAAGGCAGGATGCCCAACTTTGAGTTCTTGGTCAACGACAATAGTAAAAGTGGTCCTTCCGGGTTTCCCGGGTGTTATTTCATTGGTCTCCATTCACATCGGCCCTCTGTTGACCCGATGAAGTCGGGCGTT
>CAZOZF010000253.1:0-4214 GCA_964584205.1 uncultured Verrucomicrobiota bacterium | reverse complement strand
AGGCGGCTGCGACCCAGAAAGACCGGCTGAAGCCGGTACACCAGCAGCAGGCACCTCGATCACTGGGCTTAAATAAGCGCCATTCCCTTCTATGCCGGATTTCGTGTCCCAGTGGGCGGCCAGGATAATCAACCCGGGCTTTGTTCCCGGCAGCGTCACCGTGACGTTGATAAACGTTCCAGTTCCCCCTGGAGTGACATCGCAGAATTCATCCCGTTCGGCCTTCAACCCCAGGGACATCAGGCGGTTGATGAGCGCCGTGGCCGCCCTGCGCGCGCCTTCGGTGCCGGGCACTTTCGAACCCAGGGCAACAAATTGCTCCACTTCACGATAAGCGGATTCCCCCGTCAGGGCTGACGGGTCATAAGGAGGCTGTGGCGGCACGGGTGGCGCCTGCTGCGGCCCGCATGAGGCGCACAACAGGAGACCGGAAAGAAACACCCTTTTCATCCACGATCCGTAAGACCCAGAAGATCCAGAACGCGATCCAGGTCGTCGTTCGTGTAAAAATCAATCTGAACGCTGCCCTTGACCTTGCGCCCATTGGCGGTCGTCCGACAGGGCTGGATCTGGACACTCGTCCCGAAATACTGGTGCAATTTGTCCGTGAGAAAAACCAGGTGGCTGGCGGGAATATCCTCTTTCCCCGGCGTCCGCTTCTTGGGAATTTTTCGAGCATGCTCGATGATTCGCTCAAGATCCCGAACCGACAGGCCGTCCTTGATCACGCGCTCCGCCATCCGGCACTGTTCGATTTCGATCGGAAGCGCCAGAAGCACCTTGGCGTGACCGGCGGAAAGCAGCCCCTCGACCATGAACTTCTTCACTTCCTTGGGCAGGGCGAGCAACCGCAGGGCATTGGCAACCGAGGCGCGGCCTTTGCTGACTTTTTTCGCGATCTCGTCCTGGGTCAGATTGAACTCAGTCGCCAAAGCCTGATACCCTTCGGCCTCCTCAATCACATTCAAATCGGCGCGCTGGAGATTTTCGATCAGTCCGATTTCCAAAGCTTGGAGATCGGTTGCCTCGCGAACGATCACGGGCACCAGCTTCAGTCCGGCTTCGCGGGCGGCACGCCAGCGCCGTTCACCGGCGATGAGCTCGTATCCCTCTTCCGCCTTCCTGACCAGAAGCGGCTCCAGCACTCCGTGCTCCTTGATGGAGGCCACGAGTTCATCGAGCGCCTCCTTCACAAAAACCCGGCGCGGCTGAAATGGATTCGGACGGATCCGGGCGGCATCCAGCATCAGGGAGCCGCCTGCCTCTGCTGCGGAAGCCGGGACGACCTCCACGGGAGTATCCCGAATCAAGGCTCCCAATCCGCGTCCCAATCCATGCTTTGCCGCCATTGTGATCTCCCTTTATTTCCGGGCAAACAACTGACCCGCGCGGGACCGGGAATCCAGTCCGGGACGCAAGCCGGGACCCGTCCGAACCGCCTCCTCGTCCGTCTTCACGGCATCATCCGAACTCGCGGCCGGCATTTCAATATCCAATGCTTCGCCGGAAGCGGATTCGGAGGGACTGATCTCGGATTTCCCGATCAACGTAACCCCTTCCTCCACCACCAGGCGGCGACCCTTGATATCACCGGCCACGCGGGCCGTTCCCTTGAGCTCGATACGCTCCTTGGCCAGGATGTTGCCCTTCACCATTCCCAGCACCACGATCGAGGCGGCGGCGACATTCCCCTTGATAGCCGCCCCCTTCTCTACCAGCACATCCCCGGCGCAGGTCAGGTCACCATTCAGTTTGCCCGACATTTTCACGCCGCCTGCGCATTTGATCGAACCGGTAATTTCCACATCATCCGCAATAATCGTCTTGGCTTCGTCCATTGTATTTTTCTTTCTCTTATATGGTTAAGGATACATTCCCGCCCGCATCAGACCGGTTGTTTCCGGCAGATCGAACAACAGATTCATATTCTGCAGGGCCGACCCCGCCTGCCCCTTCATCAGGTTATCGATGTGCGAAATCACCCGCAACTTGCGGGTGCGCGCATCGACATCCACGATGAGATTACAGAAATTGGTTCCGCGAACATGCATGGATCCGATGGCGGCGGACCGGTCAAAGATCCGCACAAAGGGACTGTTCTTATAGAACTCGCGATAGAGGGCGATCACATCCTCCACCTTTGTCTCCGCCTTCAACTGTCCATATAGGCTCGACATGATGCCGCGGCAGACGGGAACCACCTGCGCGGTAAAGGTCACGCGGATCTCGGTTCCGGCCTGCAGGCTGAGTTCGCGCTCGATTTCACAGACATGCTGGTGTCCCGCGAGCTTGTACACGTTCATATGGTCATACCGCGCCGGATAATGGAAGACGGCATTCGGCTTCTTGCCCGCGCCCGAGACCCCGGTCTTGCAGTCACAGATCACACTGAAAGGATCCACGAGATTGTGCTTCACCGCCGGAGAGAGCCCGAGAATACAACTCACGGCAAAACACCCGGGATTCCCGATCACAATCCGCTTCGCGTTGATTTTTCCACGATGCAACTCCGCGAGGCCGTAAACGGCCTGGGGAAGAATATCCGGGGAGGCGTGGGTGGTGGCCAACCCGATCCGACTGGCATATTCCGCATAGCTATCCGGGGAGTTGAACCGGAAATCGCCGCTATAATCCACCAGCTTGGCGCCAGAGGCCAGGATTTCCGGAGCCAACTTCATGCCGACGCCATCCGGGGTGGCGGCAAAGACCACATCAACCGGCTGCAGGGCCACCGGATCCTTGGGATCCACAATCGGAATGTCACAAAACCCCGTCAGGTGCGGATACAACTTGCTGATCGGCGACCCGACATCCGTTACATCCACCAGGGCGGCGATTTTCGCACCCGGATGATGAAGCAGAAGTTCCACAATGCCCACGCCGCCATATCCGCCCGCCCCAATGATTTTTGCTCGAATCACGACTGGTTCTCCTTATAGAAATGAATCGTTGAAACATAGTTCCCGCCCCATTGAGTGTCAAGAGGCGGTTTGCATAGAGCCTAAAGAGCGGATACCCCCGGAATCTTGATTGTTGCGCCGGTCGCGGGATTACGGCCTATACTTCTTCACTAAATCTCGGTAGTTGCTGACTGGCTTCATGTCAGCATAATGACTTAATTCAGACTATATTTCAATTATTACTAATTATCAAGCCACTTTAGGCTCTCTTACCTCGACGGCAAGGCGGAGGCCAATATTTTTCAGAATAGTTGCGAGACTGGAAAGTTGGGGATTCCCCTTTCCGGAAAGCATGCGATACAGGCTCACGCGATTCAGGTGCGACTTCTTGGAAAGCCGAGCCATGCCCTTCGCGTCTGCGATGTCACGAAGGGCCATCAGAAAACCCTCTTGAGACCCTTCTTCGAGTGCCGCATTCAGATAGGCCGCCGCCTCTTCAGGGTCGGCAAGGTCCTTCATCAGCCCCTCGCGATAACTGGTGGTTGTTTTGCTCATGGTGTCCTCCTTTTATACGATTGCCAATACAGTTTCGCGGTCGCGATGTCCCGCGACTGGGTTCGCTTGTCACCCCCGCACAGCAGAATAACCAATGTGTCACCTGCCTGCCCAAAATACACCCGGTATCCCGGCCCGAAATCCAAACGAAACTCCATGACACCCTCGCCCACTGCCTTGCAATCTCCGAGGTTGCCGAGGCGCACCCGATTAAGCCTGACGCGAATCCGCGCACGTCCCTGCACATCCCGCAAGGAGTGAAGCCATTCTCGGAAGGGGTTATGTCCCGCCTCTGTCAGATATTCTCGGAGTTCCCGCTCTTTCATTGGCAAAAATGTAGCTTATACGCTACACGCTCGCAAGACTATTCTGGGGGCACTGCTCACGGCCGACTGACCCACACCGTTGATTTTTGAACTATCTCAAAGGAATTATGATCGCCGCTTCTTCATCAGAATGCGACGGCAGCAGTTGTAAGCCAACACCTTCTCCAGGAGTTCATCCCGCACAGCCTCCAATCCCCGGCGACCCCAACTCGCCGAATTGTCGGCCAGACAAAGGCTCTTCTTCTCGCGTGCGTAGTGATCCTGGGTTGATCACGCTGTTTCCAGTCTCAAATGTCACTCAGGATTCCTGTCCCCAATCTCCCCTTCCCTTCGTAATCGTAATCCTTTCCGGGGCAGAGGATTACGATTAAGATTACGATTAGGATTAGGATTTCTATGGGATAGTAATGTTCTATTTTAACTATCTTCCTGT
>CAZOZF010000252.1:0-4232 GCA_964584205.1 uncultured Verrucomicrobiota bacterium | reverse complement strand
TGAAACAGGTTCGAACCCGGGGCGGACGGGGATGAAGGTGGCGGAGGGTTAAAAACCCGACCAGTACGGCAATCACAAACGCCGTGGGAATGGATCCCGCCAGCCCGGCCAGGCTTGTGGAACACAGGGCACTGCAGCCCGCCTTGATGGGTGGCAAATCATATCCATTTGCGGCTCCGTAAAACAATCGGCCCATTCCGGTTCCCATCAGCATTCCGCCCATGATGCCAATCATGAAGGTGCAAATGGACAACAGGATATTCCGCCTGGCGAGCCAGCCGGTAACTGATCCGGCAACCGCACCAGCCAGCATGGAGGCAAGAATCGTTAATTCCATCAGCTGGATGCCTCTTGAACTGGGATCTACCATAGTCACTGTCCTTCGCCCATTCCTGCAGGCGCCTCGATCTTTCAAGCCTTCTTATGAGGGAATCCACGGGTTAAAGTCAAGCACCTCTGTTGATGCGCACTCTTGTGGTTATGGATGCGGAGACGCGGATGACCCCTAAGACATATCAGAAAAACCCTGATTCAGAATCAGGGCAATTCTGATTGAGAAATAATCGCGACACCCTAATAATGACGATCTTCTGAGACTGTCGCTCGGCCTTACGGAGGAGTGCCCCTCTTCAATCAATGACTATTAACCGTATAAAGAAAAAACATGTTGGCTGGCTTGCCGGGCTGGCGGTTTGTAGCCTTGTGCTTGTCTCCCTCGGATTTGATGGGTTTTGGGCTTCTTCTTCTCAATGGCCCCCCCGCAATCAGGATCTTCGTGTCTGCGGAATCGGAGCCTGGGGTCGGCTGTGGTATGAGCCCTCGTCCATTGAAATCCCTCCGGATCGGATTCAATTTCAATCCTTTAGCGTGAAAAAAACCCAGTGGTATGTTGCGGGCGGGTCATCATCCAACTTGATGGACTCCCTTCACTCCTGCGGATTGACATCGGAGCAAATCAGGGATCTCCTGTCCACGATGAGTCCGGCACCGGACGGAATCGGACGGCTCCTGAATCCCCCGGGAGAGTTGATCCTTGCGTTGAGCGATCCTGTCCGCCGGAAACTGTATGGCATGCTTGGGAAATACGCTCCCAATGATATGTGCACCTGGCCCTTCCGCTTCAGCGGAGATGCCTCGGAAGACTGGCTCAAAAAAGGAACTCTGGACCCCCGGGTGATGGAGCTTGTCCAATCGCTGATCTATCACGAGGGCAAGTCCCAGATGTTTTCAGATCTGAACCTCGTGCTGGAACGTTATCCCTCGGCCTGCGTCTACTCCAACCTCTTTTCCGTTCTGTCGAGACAATCCACCCTGGTGGCCCGCGTCAGGGTGCTTCCCGAGGATGATGTGGATGCCCTGGCGCGTTACTGGGGAGTTCCGCATCGCGAGACTGAAGTCCGGACCTTGATGAAAACATTACAGGGCACCGATACCTGCCGCGATGTTCCCGTATCCATGCTCCTGCCGGGCTTTGCGCGGGATCGAATCTACCGGTATTGGCATGAGGGCGATCCCGAGTTCGCCAGTTGCCACTACACCGCCATGAATTTTCTCAACGAAGGAGCCGACGGCCGGTTCACCAACCTCACGGAAGTGGCCAAAACACTGGCGAATGACTACGTGGAGGTCCGGACGGATTTCAAACTTGGCGACGTCATTCTGCTGATGAAAAACGAGGCCGAGGCGATTCACAGTTGCAACTACATCGCGGGCGGAATTGTCTTCACCCGCAATGGCGGGAGTTTTGCCCAGCCCTGGATGCTTACAACGCTTGACGCTCTTGTGGATTTCTATTCCTACCCGGATGCCGTGCAGGTAAAAGTCATGCGTCGCCGCGACCTTCCGAACACCCCTCTTGACGACGCCCAGCTCAGTTTCGGGAATCCCGCTCCGGAGTGATGCGGAATCAGGCCGGAATCACGGGACGACAGTCCGTATCCTTGTCAATCCGATCAATCCAGGTATTGAATTCAGCAAGATCCAGGGGTTTGGCGAAGTATCGTGTCCCGTATTTCGCCATCCGGATCAAATCCGCATGATCCAGCCCCTTCCCTGAAATCAAGGCCAGGTTCCGGCAGCGACACCCTTTTTTCATGATTGTTTCCAACAATTCCAGTCCGCTCACAGAAGGCATATCGACATCCGAGATGATCAAGGCAGGACAGTTGGGATGCAGGGTACAGGGACAGTTCGCGTCCTGATGCAGGGGGGCAAGAACCGCGTCAGAATAGGCCTCAACCTCATAACCCCGCCGCTGCAAAACCCGCTTCAAGTAGGATAATGCCAACGGGTCATCATCAATAATAATGGCTTTTCTGTTTTTCACCCAGTTCCTCTCTTTCACGCAGAATCCTTCCGCGTGTTTCTGAGGGTGAGTCTAGGGAGTAATTCCGAAAGAGATATAGGGGAAACCCTGATATTAGGATCAGGGTTTTCCGGATACGGGCGTCTTCACTCCTTCATGACAATCTTAATATCCTTGCTCCAGCCCTTATCCGCCAAAACCATCCGATGATCCGCCTGATACTCAAAGGTAAAGATAACCAGCCCCTTGAATTTGCCCTTATCCTGTATCCGGTAATTCAAAATGCGCCCGCCAAAATAGGAAGGCTCAGCCCGCTTCTTGTGAAAAAGGATGGAACCGCCCAGCAGGGCTTTCGCCTTGGCTTCGGGAAGAGCCCAGTGGCCGCTCTCCCAAATCTGCTCCTCGACCTTGATGATTTCGTCATTCCGCTCTATCAGATGAATGCGTTTTGATTTTATCTTCATAGCGAAGTCCCCTCTTTCTCCATAAACACCTTATCCCATCGCGCTTGCGGATTTGAAAAATGAACCTCGCCGGGATGAAACCATTCCGGGTCAAAATCCTTACCGACCCACTGTTTCATGGCCTTATGCTCAGGATGCTTGCGGTCTTTCAAGGCTGCCAAGAGCATTTCATATCCTATCGCACCGCCGCAATCTTCAGGCGGACAGGCCCGCTCTCCCGCCAGGCAACGCGGATATGCGGCTCCCGCAAACCGTGGATAAATGCCTTCCAATTCGATCCAATGCCTCCAGCAATCCCCGAAATCATACTCATATTCTGCAATTCTGTTGGTGTCTGTAAAAAAGTCGGCAATATCCTCGTCCCATCCATAGAGGGTATCATGAGCGGCCTCTTTTTCATCCAGAATCATCCTGACTCGATCGCCGGTCTTGAGGTTCATGATGCGAAATTCGTGAAGGTGACAATTCTTCCACCCCATCGCGTCCTGAATGGCACAATGAAGGTTCCAAAAGTCATAACAGGCGGGCACTTCAATCAGTCGCCACACGGGCGGGGTATCCTGGAGGGTAATCTTAAAGCGATAAACCTGTTCATAAGGAACGAGTGTGTAGTTGAAGAGTCTTGTGAATTTTGGCTTCTTCATGGTCTTCATGGGGGGATTGTTGACCTTGCCGGATCATTTTCCAAGTTAATTCCGCCACCCACCCACCTCTAAGCTTGCCCATAAGGGTATCCTTCAGTTACACTCAGAAAAAGTGCAATCATGACCACTCAATCACATAGTGAAACTGAAACCGAGCCTCTGAAGACAGATTCGGAAACAACGCCTACTCAGGGCGAGCCCATTGCCATCGATCCCAAAGACGCTGATCTTGCCGTGTTGAAGGACAGGCTGCTTCGGTTACAGGCCGACTTCGATAATTTCCGGAAACGCACGCTTCGAGACCGGGAAGACATGGCTCGTCGCGCCTCGGAGAGAATCCTAAAGGAACTGCTTCCGGCCATTGACCACTTCGATCTGGGCATTCAATCCGCCCGGAAAAGCCACATCAAGCATGCCGTGGTGGAAGGATTTGAGGGGATCCTCAAGCAATTCCAGAGTATTCTGGAAAAGTCAGGAGTCACCCCTATTGAAACCAAGGGTCAAATCTTTGATCCCCACATCCATGAATGCGTCACCCAGATTCCATCCGAAGAACATCCCGAATCGATGGTGATCGAGGAAACTCGAAAAGGGTATCGGCTCGGCACCTATATTCTGCGCGCCTCCCAGGTCATCGTCTCTTCCGGCCCCGTTCCGGTGATGGATTCAGCCGAAAAGGAAACGGATGGCAATTGACATACCTTTTAAAATGTCTATGATTCCGCCTTCAATTTCTGAAATGGTCAACCGTTTCTTCCTCTCAAAAATGGCGTGGTAGCTCAGTTGGTAGAGCAGCGGACTGAAAATCCGCGTGTCGTC
>CAZOZF010000251.1:0-4283 GCA_964584205.1 uncultured Verrucomicrobiota bacterium | reverse complement strand
TCGGCTATCGGCTGCAACTCAAGGAGGCGAGTTGGCCGGAGGTCATCCGGCCCGGTGAGGTCTGGTCGTTCACGGCCCAATGGGCAAACGCTGGCGTCGCGCCGCTTTACGAGGATGCCTGGCCGACGTTGACGTTCAAGGACGCCGTCGGCGGTATTGCCGCCGTGCGGGTGGATGAAACGATGAACCTGCGGCGGGTTCTGCCTGACTGTCTTGGGCAGTCTTCCCCGAATCGTTACCGGCAGGAATCCTCCTTCATTCAGGCGCCGCCTCTGTGCCGCGCGTCACGGGATCCGATGCCTGAGAACGACCTGAAGCCGGAAGATTTGCAGGCCTTCGCCGAGCGTTCCGGCACGTTGAAACCAGGCGCCTATGACCTCTTTATCAGTGCGGGTTCGCGCATCGGTACTCCCCGTATTGCTTTGCCGTTGCCGGATGGCGATGGCCAGCGGCGTTACCGGATCGGAGAAATAAAGGTGGTCAAATGAAGAGCGAGACAGGGACAAGGGAGCGGTTTGACGAGGCGTTCTGGAGCATCGCTCCAGAGTTGCCTCTTGTGAAGGAGATGCCGATCAGTATCCAGTTGGATGACAAGCCTCTGGCGCTCGATTGGCGGAAAGCCTCGGCGGATGTCTGGCAGGGAACCGCCGGCGACCTGAGCGTCACGATTGAAGTCAAGGCGACGGCGGACGGATCCAAGGCGCTGGCTTGGGCGACCACCCTGCGCAACGGCGGGAGCGTTCCCATCAAAGAGCTTCAGATTCTGCCGCTTCACCTTCCAATGGAAGTGGATCCCGAGAAAGACGGGCCTGTGGTGCGGCATCTGTCGGGCTCGTATCACTACGACGGGGTTTATCCGCCGCGGGCGTTTCGCGTCAGCGAGGAACAGTTTCTGACGCACGACCACTGCAAGCCGGTACGGATCCAGAGCAGTACGCTGGGGGCGGCTGGCGAGCACGTGCCCATTCTCCAGTTTGCAGTGCGACGGAACGGCGGGTTGGCCGGGTTCGCCGTCGGTTTCGAATGGTCCTCGCGCTGGTATCTGGAGGCGGGCTGGTGGAGTAGCTGCTTCAAGGGTGAACCGCGTTCGCGTTTCGTTGTGCATGGCAATGTCGAGCTTGCCGCTATCGAACTTGCGCCGGGTGAGGAACTGCGCCTGCCGACGGTGCATGTGGTCTTTTTCGAGGGCGCCGACTGGGATGCGGCGGATAACGCGCTGCGGGCCTATACGCGGGACCATTTGTCAGCCCGGTTGCGCGGTGCGGTCCCGGTGCCGCCCGTGTCCTACGACCATTGGTTCGGCATTCACGAGGGGTTTGACGTCCAGGATCTGAAACGGCAGGCCGACCGCGCGGCCGGGTTGGGATGCGAGTACTTCTGCCTCGATGCCTCCTGGTATGCCTGTCGGGAACAGTGGACGGACGGCATCGGGAACTGGTTCACGCCGGAGCCAACCAAATTCCCGCACGGCATTGAGGAGTTGAGTGAGCATGTTAGGGCGGTGGGCATGGGGTTTGGCATCTGGCATCAAATTCAGCGCGCGGCGGCGGATACCGAGATGATCCGGCGCTATCCGGGTCTGTTTCATCCGGACGGGTCTGGCGGCGGGTTTCTCCGGTTTGAACTGCCGGAAGCCCAGGAGGCGGCTCTGGATCTCATCCGGGGTTGGATCCGGCGTTGGCATTTGACGTGGATGCGCTTCGAATTTCTAGAGCCCGAGTGCTACGTTTACAAAGTGGATCCATCCGGCAAGCTGGCCTTCGCCTATGTGCATGGCCTGTGGCGCGTCATGGATGTGTTGCGCGAAGAATTTCCCGACCTTTACATCGAGTGCTGTCAGGGTGGCGGCACCAAGTTGGAGTGGGGAATGAGCGTGCGAACCCATGGCGCCTGGCTGAGCGACCACACGGCGCATCCCGATGTGTGCCGCTTCATGCAGACCGGCGCCTCGCGGTTTTGGCCGGCGCATTTCCTGAACAGCGCCATCCGGGTTCACCGCGGCAGTGGTGACGCCGAGGCGACCCTGCGAAACCTACTCAGCCGCATGGTTGGCACGCTCAGTTTCAACGGCGATATTGCGCAGTGGAGTGAGGCGGCGACCCGGGAGATGCGGCGCGGCGTTGAGATCTACAAACAGATCCGCCCGCTGCTTTCCGGGGACGTCCATTTTCCGCTTCCCCAGCCGCGATCCGGGAGAGATTGGGACGCCGTGCTGTTCAGCGGCAAGACAGGCCGGCTTCTGTTTCTGTTTCGGATGAAGGGCGATTCCACTTTGAATCTCAACACGATTCCCGGCACCTGGCAGCTTTTGCTTGGCACGGGGGAGGCGCGTCTCACTCCGGAAGGCCATGCGGCGCTGTTGATAAACGGCGCGGCACTGTTTATGGAATATCAGTAAAGCGTGATCCAATGAGAACCATCACATAAAATAGCTCTGTGCGGATTGCGTATACGGGACGTCCACGCCCATCGAACTTGAGCCGGGTGAGGAATGGTGCCTGCATACACATGTGTGCAGTATGGCGAAAAATGTGTATACTGATGTGCTCATTCGCGGTGAGGACGGCCTGCCGGGGGTGCGAATTCACTTCGTTACATCGCTCCGGGAAGTCAGGAGTCAGGAGTCGGGAGTCAGATAACCCTGTTTGTGGATCCCACCAGCAGTGTTGGCATACCCTGTGCTATCATAAATGCGGGAAACTATGAAATCTTCTAAATCTAAGAATAATATGGCATTTGATAAGTGGGTTTTGAGCAGGGTGTTCTCCCTGCTCGTCGGTTTCTGGGCGCCGGGGTTGTTGTTGGCGGAACCGGGGACGAATGGGCCGCTGTTGTACATTCAGAAAGCGGGATTGTACGGGTTCATCGATTCTGCCGGCAAGGAGGTTGTGGCGCCGAAGTATGAAGCGGTTCAATTCGAGTTCGCTGAGGGGATGTGTGGTGTTCAACTGGCGGGCAAGTGGGGGTTCGTGGATGGCGTCGGCGCACTCAAGGTGCCTCTGTTGTATGAGGAGGTCTCGGCGTTCAGCGACGGGCTGGCGCGGGTGAAGCGGGACGGCAAGTGGGGTTACATCGATGGCGCCGGAACCCTGGTGATTCCCGCAAAGTTTATCAGGGCCACCCGTTTTGCCGGAGGGCTGGCACGGGTGGTGGCAAAAGGGGACAAGGAAGGTGGGCCGATAACGGAAATCAAATGCGGCTTCATCGACAAGGTTGGCCGGTATGTCATCAAACCGAAATTCGCCTTCGCCCGTCAATTTGAGGAAGAGCGGGCGGCCGTCAACGTGGGGGGGCGATGGATCATGGGGAGTTTTACCGGCGGTAAATGGGGGTTTATCGATCCCAAGGGCCGCCAGGTCATCGAGGCGCAGTATGAAGATGTCGGCGATTTCAGTGATGGACTGGCACCGGTGCGATTGAACAAGCAGTGGGGATATGTGGATAAAGAAGGGCGGGTGCTCATTCCCCCGCAGTTCAAATTTCAGGCCGCCTTTGGGCAGGGGGTGGCGGTGGTGGAAAAGGACGGCAAGGTCATTCTGATCGACAAGACCGGCAAGGAGCTGATGGCGTCCCGGTACGACGTGATTTATCCGTACGAAGGCGACACGGCAAAAGTCAGTGTGAACGCCCGCTATGGCTATATTGATCGCGCGGGCAAGGAGGTTGTGCCGCCGGTCTATCTTGAGGTGCGCCCGTTCTCAGAGGGGCTTGCCGCCGTGCTTCAGGACAAAGGGCGACTGTGGGGGTATGTGGATAAAACCGGCAAAACGGTGATCGCGCCGCAGTTTCCGATTGCGTTCGATTTCTCAAACGGCCGGGCCCTCGTCAGTTTGAACAAGTGTCCCACGAACGCCGCCGGGGTGGCGCTGTGGAGCGGGCATCTCGCCTACATCAAAACCGACGGAGAAATTCTTTTCCAGGATGAAGGGGCAGCCGGAATTCATGGCTATAATTCGAGCACCGGGTACGTGGATGGTTGGGCGCTGTTCTGCAACAACTATGCGTGGAATGCCCCGCCGGGCGCTGGCATGGTGCTGGTGGATACGACCGGCCAGCGGCGTATCATGGCGTTGTCGCAGCCCGGATTTGGGGGCGTGGCCGACGGGGTCTCGCTGGAACGAGCCGGCGAGGCGACCTTGCGCCTGCGCATCGGCAAAAAAATCGGATATTTTAATGCGGCCACAGGCACGGTGATCTGGAAGCCGGTGGAATAGAACTTAGTCGCACCCGAATGCAGAATGTAAGGAATAGCGAAAGGAACGGTTTTATGAAGCGAACAGAAC
>CAZOZF010000250.1:0-4300 GCA_964584205.1 uncultured Verrucomicrobiota bacterium | reverse complement strand
ATTGGAGACTGTTTAGAATTGTGAAATAGAACAGGAATGTTCTACTCTTCCCCTCTTCCTTGTCTGAAAGGGATAAAACCCGGCTCTATTCGGCCGGGAGGGTTTCGAGTTCGCGGGAGGCTTTTTCCCACTTTTCCACCGTATCGGCGAGGGTGGCCTGGATTTCGTGAAGCCGGCGATTGAGCACGGCATAGTCGGTGCCGGGAGCAGGCTTCATGAGTTCGCCCGATAACCGGTCCTGCTCCAGTTCCAACTCCGTGATCTTCTTCTCCGCCGACTTGATGCGGGTTTCAAGCGGGCGCCGGATCCGGCTTAATTCCTGCCGCTTCTCCGCCCGCTCCCGCCTCAACGCCTTCCGATCCCCACCCGTATCTTCTGAATCTTCCCCTGAACCCTGAACCCTGTCCCCGGCCCCCTGCCCCTTCCCCTCCGCCTCCATCTTCTCGTGATAGTAATCATACCCGCCCGGAAAACGCCGGACAGTCGGCGGGGTCATCGCCAGGATGCTCGTGGCCACATTCCGCGTAAACTCAATATCATGGCTCACGAAGCAGATCGTTCCTTCATAATCGTGCAGCGCATTCTCCAAGGCCTCCCGGGAGGGAATATCCAGATGCGTGGTCGGTTCATCCAGAAGCAGGAAATTCGGAGGATTCATCAGTAGCCGCGCAAACGCGACCCGCATCTTTTCGCCGCCGCTCAACACCGCAATCTTCTTATCCACCGCATCCCCTGAGAAAAAGAATCCACCCAGCACGCCGCGCACCTCACGTTCAGACAGGTTGGCCGACGCCGATTTCACGGTTTCCAGAACAGTCCGGAGCGGATCCATCATTTCCGCGAAATCCTGAGCCTGGTAGCCGATCACCACATTGTGCCCCATCACCCGTCGCCCCTCGTTCAGGGGCAGTCGTCCGGAAATGGTTTTGAGCAGGGTTGTTTTTCCCATGCCGTTCAACCCCACCAGCCCGATCTTTTCGCCGCGCTCAATCCGCAACTCCAGTCCGCGTAAAACCCAGTTCTCGCCGTCATAGGTCACCCCGGCCTGATCCAGCCGCATCATTTCCACGCCGCAGAGCGGAGGCCTCGGAACCTTGATCCGGGGGGCGCGCATGACGACGCGGGGGATCTCGATCTCATCCATCTTCTCCAGCATCTTCATCCGGCTCTGGACCTGGGAGGATTTCGTGTTCTTCGCCCGGAACCGCTCGACAAACCGTTCAATCTGTTCACGGCGCCGATCCTGGTTGCCGCGAGCCGCCTCCAGCTGCGCATGCCGCATCCGGCAATCTTCCTCATACTTGCTGAAGTTGCCCGCATACCGCGTCACCATGCCCCCCGCCACTTCCATGGTCACCGTGGTCAGCGAATTCAGCAGGTAGCGGTCATGGGAAATCAGGATCATGGTGCCCTTGTAATCCCGGAGATAGCGCTGGAGCCATTCCACGGCGGGAATATCCAGGAAGTTGGTGGGCTCATCGAGGAGCAGCAGATCCGGGTCTGCCACCAGGGCGCGCGCCAGTTCGGCGCGCATCTGCCAGCCGCCGCTGAATGAGGCAAAAGGCGCATGGAAATCACTGGCCTTGAAGCCCAGTCCACCCAGTGCCGCCTTGGCGCGGCCGCTCAGGGCATACCCGCCCTGATGTTCGAATTCGGACTGCAGGACGCCAAGTCGCCGGACAATCCGGTCGCGCTCCACCTCGTCCGCCCCGCCGAGCCGTTCCTCCAGCGCTTCGATTTCGCGCTGGTTTTCCATCAAGGACGGCAAGGCATTTTCGGAGTATTCCAGAAGATTGATATCCGGTGACGACGGCTTGAGTTGTTGTCGGAGATGGCTGACCCGGATATCACGAGGAAGCGAGACCTCGCCCCGATCCTGGGTAGACTCGTCAGTCAGAAGCGAAAAAATCGTACTCTTTCCGGCGCCATTGGGCCCGACAATTCCCACTCGCTCGCCGCGATTGATGCGGAATGACACATCATTCAGCACCTGCTGCGCCCCGAATCCCACAGAAACATTACGGAAATCAATCATAGAAGCGCGGAAGCTTACCGATAACCCCCGCAAAAGAAATATAAATTTGATTTTATCGCCATCTGGCCTATTCTGAATCCGTTATCTTGACTGAACTGATTCTCAACGATAGGAACATGATGATGAAAGCGAAAATGAAAAAAACAATCCCATCCGCCAAAAAAGCCGCCGTCAAATCCGGCACCATCAAAGCGGCAAAAGCACCCGTGAAAAAAATCTCACACCCCGCGAAAACGGCCCCCGCCCCCAAGATGGCGATAACGGAAAAGCCCACTTCTTCCGCCCTGGAATCGATTCGCCAGGAAGTGGCCGCCCTGCGGACCCATCTGGTAAAGAGCATGGCGCCCGTCACCACGGGCACCCTGGAGGAAGTGGATGCCCTGCGCCGGGTTCTCAATGACCTGATGGATGCACGGATGAATGATGTCATCAGTGAACTGGTCGGCATCCGCAACACGGCCGCTTCCTGCGGAGGCGAAGCCCGCCGCGTCACGGAACAGATGGACACCCTCCTCTCTGATCTCGGCGCCATGAAGTTTGAGGCCGAACGCCTGGAGCATGTGGATCCCCTGATTCACACCGTGACCCGCGAGATTTCCGATAGCCATCTTCCCGACGGCGTCGTGACGGAAACCATCCGGCCCGGCTTCCATACCGGACGCGGCATCGTGGTGGCCAAGGCACTGGTGTCCGTCAACCGGAGATCCTGACCATGGCGCGCCTCGGCATTGATTACGGAACCACCAACACGGTGGTGGTCTGCGCAGACCGGGGACGTTACCCCCTGGTTCCACATGTCACCGACACCTCGATCGGCCGCGTGGCCCGGGAGGTGTTCCCCTCGATGTTCGTCTATGACACCGCCACCGCCACCCTGCGCTTTGGCGCCGAGGCGGAGCGTTCCCTGGCCGAGCCGGGCGCCGCCCAGCGGTATGTCCCGATCCGATCCATGAAGCGGCGTTTCCGGGATTATGTGGATGGGTTGCGCTTTGCCGGCGATGCCATTCCCGGCGGGCTCGATATGGGTGACACGTTCCGACAGTTCACCCAGGCGGTTTGCGCCTCGGTCCGAACCTCGGGCATTGTCGCCCCGGGCGAACCGCTGGAAGCAGTCCTCACCTGGCCCGCCAATGCCAATGGCGCCCAGCGCCATTTCACCCGGTGCGCCTTCCGCGATTCGGGTTTTTCGGTCATCGGCACGCTCAATGAGCCGTCCGCGGCCGCCATCGAGTTGGCCGACCGGATCGTTCACGGAAACCGCGCCAAAGCGCGGCAGCTTAAGATGACCGTCGGGGTCTTTGATCTGGGCGGCGGCACTTTCGATGCCTCGGTGGTGCGCATCAACGCGGCCGATTACACTGTACTGGGCTCCTCCGGAATCGAAACGCTCGGGGGCGACGATTTTGACGAGACCCTCGCCCGTCTCTTCTGCGAAAAGCTGAAGCTTGATTTTGAGGGACTTTCCCACTTCCACAGGACGCTCCTGCTGATCCAGTCGTGCCGGGAAAAGGAACGGTTAAGCACAGGCCAATCCCGCAGCCTGACCCTGGATCCCGAGGAAATCGGGCTTCCCGGCAGCGCCGTCAAGGTGACCGCCGCCACCTTCGAGAAGTGCCTGTCTGAACAAATCGAGCCTGCCGTCGAAAAACTGGCCGAGGTGATTACCGGTGCCGGGAATGACGACCTGGAGACGATTTACCTGGTGGGCGGCTCATCGCGCCTCCCCGTGGTCAGCAAACTGATCACGCGCCGGTTCCCCAAGATCAAACTGTTCACGACCGACAAACCCTTCAGCGCCACGGCCATGGGAGCGGCCATCCACAGTTCAGAAACAGTTCGCGTTCATGAAGTTTTCGCCCGGCATTTCGGAGTGATCCGACTGGCCGATCACGGGACCCGCGAGGTGTTTGCCCCGGTATTTCAGGCGGGACTCCGACTGCCGGCACGGGGCGAGGCTCCCCTCAGCACGGATATCCGCTATCAGCCGCGTCACAACATCGGGCGTCTGCGCTACCTGGAATGCACCTCTGTCGATCCCGACGGCAAGCCGGTCGCCGGCCTGCGCCCCTGGTCTGAGATCCTGTTCCCCTACGATTCCGGCCTGGCGGTCAATGACGCCTTGCATCCGGATCGAATCTGTATCCGGGATGATCTGTCCACAGAAGCCGTCGAAACTTATACCTGCGACAATGACGGGATCATCACGGTGCAAATCCGCCGGGGTGACGGTCAGTCCCGTACGTTTGAGGTGTTCAGGGGGTGAGG
>CAZOZF010000249.1:0-4304 GCA_964584205.1 uncultured Verrucomicrobiota bacterium | reverse complement strand
TTATTTTTCCGGGAACTTCCGAAATGAATGGCCCTTGCCACCAATTCCTTCCCGGTCCCGGTTTCGCCACGGATCAGAACCGTGGCCGCGCTATCGGCCACCTGGGCAACCTGATCGTAAACGCTCCGCATTTCCTTGGAATTGCCGACCAGATTATGGGGCTGATACTTATCACCCAACTGCCGGCGCAACCGCTCGTTTTCCGCCTTCAGTCCCTCCTGTTCGACAATTTGTTCACGGATGCTGGCAACCGCCTCGGCCAGCAGATTCGCCACAAGCCGGAGAAACTCCAGATCTTTATCAAGCTTTTCCTTTTCACCCGCAGGCCGGTCAATGCTGATGGTTCCGATCACCTGGCGGTGATGGACGATGGGCGCACAAATAAACGCGACGGGATTGCCCTTCCTGGTCTTTGTCCGATTGAGAAAGCGGGGGTCCTTGCTGATATCTGGAACAACCTCCGGCTTGCCGGTCTTGGCCACACTCCCCGTGATTCCCTCGCCCAGTTTGTATTGTCCCCGTTTATGTTCCTCGGGGGTCATGCCGCGCGCCGCCTCAATCACAAACACATCCGTGTCGGGCCGTCGCAGGGTAAGCGTCCCGAAGGACATATTCATGTCTTTTTCAAGGACATCAAAGACCTCCTGGATCAGGGCGGAAATATCCCTCCGATGCGCCACCGCCTGGGAAATCCGGTACAACACACTTAACTCAATCGTCTCCCGTGGTTCCATGATGATATCTGCCCTTTCTGCCTCCGACATGAAATTAGTACAAGCTTGTATCACACCCCCCATTATCATTCAAGAATGGCGTAAAGGCGGTCTTCGGCCATAATGAAAATTGCTGCGCAAGGGTATTCTTGCATTGCGTGACGCTATACAGCGTTGTTATCATACCCCCTTTGCAGCCCCCAGCCCCTCTTCGCGCTCTGGAATAGGTCCGTAATTAGCGGGGCGCATGTGGACGTGAACTTTAATATCCCGTAAGGCGGATACTGCTGGAGGAGTATGAAAAAATTCATGGATGGCGGCTCGATGCTTGTGGCGGTCATTACTTTCGTGCTGTTTGTTGCCGCGTTGTTTACAAAGGGAATGACTCATGACCTGTTCCTCGAGGCGGGAATATTTCTCGTTTCAGTGAAGATTATCCTCATGAATTACAGGAACAACCTCGCGGTGAGTGCATTGAGCGAGAAACTGGACAAGGTTCTGGCGACGCTTGCGAAGAAAGGCGATTAGCCATGACCGATGTCCTGGGAGAACCCGACACACACCTGTTTCCGGGTGAGGAGGTTCTGCGCCGGATCAACTCGTCGCGTTCGTTACCAACATTGGCTGAAGGCGGAAACCAGGTCGTCCTTCGGGATCTTCCACCCGATGACGGTGAAGGCGGTGCGGGGAAGTCCTGCCGGGGGATCCTTCTCGGTCACACGGCCGTTCACGACCTCGACGAACCGCGTGCGGTTGGGGAAACAGACTGTCCCCTTCAGGCGGAGTAGTGACCCCTTGAGTGAAGCAATCGTCTCAAAAAACCGCTTCTCATCCACCGGTTTCTCCGTTTGCAGTGAGGCGGAGGCCAGTTCCGCGGCTGGCGCCTCGGGTATTGGTGCCAGCCGAACCCGATGAGTCAGACCCTGCAGGAAGGTTTCAGGAATCTTTCCGAAACTGACGGTGATTTGAGGGGCCTCCGGATTGAGCTCCTTTAGGATCCCCGCGAGTGCTGAGAGGTCCGTCGCGGGCACCAGGTCGCTCTTGTTGATGACCAATCCATCCGCCCACATCACCTGACGTTTTGCGGTGCGCAGGAATGCGGCAACCTGGGTGAAACCGACGGCATCTGCAAGGCACACATTCGCCCCGATCTGGAAGACTTCCCGCAGATGCGGCGAGTCAACAAGCTGGCTCAAGTCGCAGGGATCGGCCACACCGGTCGCCTCGACAATCACCAAATCCGGCTTCACCTCGTTGGCAATCGTCTCCAGCGTCCGGATGAAATCGGTCTTGATGCAGATGCAGAACAGGCTGCCTTTGTTCAGCTCGAACTTCGCGTAATCGCCAGGGGCCACCAGCTTTCCATCAATCCCCAGAGGGCCGAACTCATTGATGATCAGCGCGATCTTCTTCGCCCGGATTCCCGGCAGCGACAGCAGATGGTTCAGGAGCGTGGTCTTCCCCGCCCCCAGATACCCCGTCAGAACGAGGACAGGAATGGGAGTGTTCAGTTTCCGGTGTTCAGTATTCAAACAAATCTCCGATTTCTGACGCCTCACGTCTTACGTCTCACGTCTCACGTCTTACGTCTCCTTGATCCATTCCTTAATGATGGCGGACTCGGGAATCGTCTTGGTGCTCTTCACTTGGTAGCGGGCAACCACGACGGCCGGGAGCATCACGGGGCTGAGGCCGTGGGACGCAATCTCCTTCTCGTCCGTGATGTCGATGATCTCCACGTCGGCCCCCAACTCCCTCATCGCCTTCTCCGTGTTGGCTCGGATCTTCTGGCTCGCCTCGTCGCCCTTCCCTAGAATGTAGACTGAGGCGTTGCGCCGGGCGATCTTCAGCCGAAGCTTCTCGTTGATCCGTTTCTGGATGGCGGCAATCAGCTCGTCACGGGCCGGGATCCGGGAGACGAACACGATCTGCCCGTCGATGCAGATGGTCGGGACATTGCGCACCATGAGGGAGGTCATGAAGACCAGGGATTCCCGGTACTTGATCTTGTGCTCCCGCCATTCGACGATCCCCTCGAACTCCGGCGTGATCTTCCGGACCGCTTCCACCATGTACTGGCATGGGGCGCAGGCCTCGGAATCCAGGGTAATGATATCCACAATGATCTTGTCGCTGGCGCCACCGTAGTCGCTCATGTCCAACAAATCGGCGGAGGCCTTGGACGACGCCTTGGCTTTCAGCACCTCGCGCTCGTAGGGATCCAGCACGAGGCGCGTGACCGCCTCGATGTTCGCGGGCGGCACTCCGTAAGGGAGGTCGCACCCGGGGGCGAGCAGAAAGCCCGTATCGCCGGACACTTCCATGCAGGCGAGAGCGTTGCGCTGGGAATCCTCGGCCGACCCGAGCAAAAGCACCGCCGTCAGCTGGAGATTACCGCCGAAACTGATCTTCCGCTGCAGGCAGGTATCCCGTACATAGTCCAAGGGGATGTTTTCATCAATGGAGATATTGTCCGGCTTACAGTCGCACATGGCCACGATGTTCTGCTGGGCATGACCGCAGACGAAGAAGGAGCCCAGCTTGCCACGGGCTCGGATATCCTCAAACACCGTCGTCACATAGGGCGTCACGAACTCGCCGAACTGGTCCGGCCCGATCTGGCTGGTCATCGGATCCACCACCGCAATCGCATCGCACCCGGCCTCCATGAAGGCACGCGAGATCACCATCGCGCAGTCCTGACAATAGACCATCAGCCGCTTGACGTAGTCGGGATCATCGAACATCTTCATGAAGATATCCGTACCGAGCAGGTGCAGAGCCAGGGTGAAAGGACCGGTGATCAACCCATACAACGCGATGTCGGGATTGGCCTTGCGGAGCCGGCGGGTCGCATTCATCACGATGGGAATGCGACCGGCGTTCGCATCCAACACCTTGAGCTCTTCAAGCGTCGCACCCTGGGCCAGGATATGCCCGGACACGGAGGGCGGATTTTCATTGGCCCACACCAGATCACAACCCAGTGCCTCAGCCTCGATCTGGAGATCGAAACTGACAGGAATACCATCCGGCTTGTAGCGGTCGATGGCGGCCTGAATGCCCTTGACCATCAGGTCTTCCGACTTCAGATAGTCCATGGCCGACACCCCCAGCAGGGCACCCGCATGACATCCCACAAACGGCACCCAGGGAATCCGATCGGGTTTCTCACACCGCATCGCCTTCAACACGCGCTCTTTTGAATTCATAGAATCACCCTTATCTTCAGAGAGAAGTTCCAGTTACTGAATACGGGGAAAAGCTATCGGGCAGGAGTTGTTCGTTATTGTATATTCAGGCAAGATTGTTGGATAAACAGATCTTGTAAAACCTATCATAGGATTACGATTAGGATTTCTATGGGATGGTAATGGATCTTTTTCTTGAACTGCAAGCGTTTCTCCCTTATACCTTTGCTCCTGTTTGGTCCTAGGACCCGCTAGCGCGGCTCCGGATCACGAAGGGAAGGTGACATTTACACGTGGCACAAGTTAAAATCAGACGCGGCGAAACGGTTGACAAGGCGATGAGACGCCTGAAGAAGATCATGGACAAGGAAGGGATCATGAAAGAGATCCGTGCCCATCG
>CAZOZF010000248.1:0-4356 GCA_964584205.1 uncultured Verrucomicrobiota bacterium | reverse complement strand
CCCTCCTGCGTTCGACTTGGTTAATCGGTCGGAGACCATCCGTAGCTCAAGCGTAGCGCCGAGCGAAGGATGGTGGAGCGGAAGAGGCTCGAACTCTCGACCCCCACGTTGCGAACGTGGTGCTCTACCAACTGAGCTACCGCCCCATAAAAAAGGAGCACACCGTATACCTCATTGGGAATACCGTGTAAAGCACTGAAATTCTCTCCCAAAATTGCACTGCGCCGGGCACTGTTATTGACATTCAACACCCTTTAGTGTTTTTCTTACCCCATGAGATATTTCTTGTCAGTTCTGGCAACGCTTCTCCTGTTCATCATGACGGCCCGGGGGGACGGTAATACGAATTGCCTCCCGGGATGCTCCTGGCCGGTGGGCGAAAAATTGACCTACCAAATCTATTGGGGATTCATTCCCGTAGGAACGGCCATTATCTGGACGGAATGGGTCGAAAGCGAAGGGCGCAAGCTGCTGGCCATCCGGATGCGAACCTTTTCAAATAAAGTGATTGAAAAAATCTATCCCGTGAACGACGTCATCGAAAGCCTGGTCGATCCAGGCCCTTTCCTCCCCGTTCAATTCAGCAAGAACATGAGCGAGGGCACGCACCGGTACCATGAGGTTACGGTTTTTGACAGGACAAACCTGGTTGCCCGTTGGGAATCGAAACTCACCGGCAAAAAACGTCTTTTCAAGATTGAACCCGATACCCGCGACATTCCGACCTTCATGTTTGCCATGCGAGGCCAGTCCTTCTCCCCTGGAAAACGGGAGCATTTCCGGGTCATGGCAGACGAAAAAATCTATGATTTGTGGCTGAACGTCTTGAAAAATGAAAAGGTTAACCTGAGTGCGTACGATTCAGTGCCCTGCGTTAAAACGGAACCGGAAGCCGCTTTTAACGGTCTTTTTGTGAGAAAAGGCAAAATGTGGGCTTGGATTTCAAAGGATCCACGCGGCTTGGCGACCCGGTTGGAGGCAAGCATCCCGGTCGCCAATGTTCACGCGCTCCTGATGAAGGTGGAGGGGCCGGGCACGGACTTCTGGGTTCAAAAATCCAAAAAATCAGGGAATCCTTAAAGAATCAGATGACTTTGACGAGGCAATAATTCTTTTTCCCGGCACGCATGACCAGGACGCGTCCATCGATCAGCATATCTCCCGAGATCTTTCCCGCTGTCTCCGTGATCCGGATATTATTGATGTAGAATCCACCTTCCGTCACCAGCCTGCGGGCCTCGCCCTTACTTTTGCTCAACCCGGCCGTCACGGCCACATCCAGAAATCCGACGCCCCGGACTGAATCAAGAGGCAACTCGCGAGAGGGCACATTCGCGAACACCGTGATCAGGTCATCCGCCTTCATCCCCTCCATGGAGCCCCCGAACAGAACCTCACTGGCGCGCTGGGCAATTGCCAACCCCCGGGCACCGTGAATCGTGCGGGTCATATCCTCCGCCAGGGTTTTCTGGGCCAGGCGTTTTTCGGGCGCACCCGCCATCTCCCTCGCGATGTCCTCAATCTCCATCATCGGAAGGAAAGTGAATATCTTAAGGAACCGGATCACATCTGCGTCTTCCGTCCGGATGAAAAACTGGTAGAAGTCATAATAGGAAGTGCGGTTATGGTCCAGGTAGACCGCATTTCCGGCGGTCTTTCCGAACTTCTGGCCGCTACTGTCGCAAATGATGGGAAACGTCAAACCAAAGGCTTCGCCGCCCCGGAGCCTGCGAATCAAATCCACTCCCGCCGTGATATTCCCCCACTGATCGGATCCTCCAATCTGGAGTTTGCAGCCCTCCTGATCCCAAAGATGAAGAAAATCATAAGCCTGAATCAGCTGGTAGCTGAATTCGCAATAGCTCATGCCGGCTTCACTTTCCATGCGGGCCCGCACGCTTTCCTTGCCCAGCATGGTGCCCATGCGAAAATGCTTGCCGACATCACGAAGAAATTCAATATAGCTGAACCGCCCCATCCAATCATGGTTGTTCACGATCTTCGCCGGTGCGGTCTTAGAATCAAAATCAAGGAAGCGCGACAGATTTTCCTTCACGCCCACCAGATTGCGCTCGACCTCCTCATGCGACTGCAAATTCCGTTCACAGGACTTTCCTGACGGATCGCCGATCATGCCGGTTGCACCGCCCGCGAGGGCAATGACCGGATGGCCCGCCCGCTGAAAGTGGGCCAACCCCATGATGGTGACGAAGTTGCCCACTTGAAGACTGCTGGAAGTCGGGTCGAAACCGGCATAAACCGGGGTCGGCGATTCAACCTGTTTCAGAAGCTCCGGGCTGGTCGCATTATCGAACAATCCCCGCTCTTTAAGAGTTTCAATGATAGTCGCCATGACTCACTCCCTATTCCCCCCGCCGCTCTGCGGCGGAAAAAAACGAGGCGCTCCGTTGGTGATCCGGCGCGCCTCGTCCCGTTATTGCCTGACAGGGATTACTTGTCTCTGCCGCCGGACTTGTCGCCCGGATGCCATTCCTCATCCTTGGCGCCGAAAGCGGCATCAAAGGCACCGGCCAGATCCACGAGATCCTCGCCCGGGCGCAGCCCTTCGAGCATCTCGTCTTTCACGACAAATTCCTCATCCGACACGCTCGCCGCCTTGATGCTCAGACCGATCTTGCGATCCATCTGGTCAATACGGACAATGCGGGCCTGAACCTCCTGGCCGACCTTCAGCACGTCCTTCACCTTCTCCACGCGATCATCACTGATCTGCGAGATGTGAACCAGGCCGTCAATGCCTTCCTCGATCTCCACGAAGGCACCGAATGACGCCAGCTTGGTGACCTTGCCCTTGACCATCTGGCCAATCTTCAGTCGGGCCGCGATCGTCGACCACGGATCCTCCTGGGCCTGCTTCATGCCGAGGCTGATGCGCTGGTTGTCGGGATCCACTTCCAAGACCAGGGCGGAAACCTCGTCACCCTTTTTCATTATTTCGGAAGGATGGTTGACCTTGCGGGTCCATGACATGTCAGAGACATGAACCATGCCATCAATGCCCTCTTCCAACTCCACAAAGGCTCCGTACGAAGTCAGATTGCGAACCTTGCCGGACACACGGGCTCCGAGCGGATAACGCATGCGGACGCCGTCCCAGGGATTTTCCTCGGTCTGGCGGATACCCAGTGCGATCTTTTGCTCTTCCTTGTTGACATTGAGCACCACAACATCCACTTCCTGGCCGGTGGCCAGAACATCGGAGGCGCGGGCAATGCGCTTGGTCCAGGAAATCTCGGATACATGCACCAAACCCTCGACGCCCTGTTCGATTTCAACGAACGCGCCGTAGGGAACCAGATTGACCACCTTGCCACGCAGACGGCTGCCCACGGGATACTTGGCCTCAATGTTGTCCCACGGATTGGCACTACGCTGCTTGAGCCCAAGCGAAACGCGTTCCTTCTCCATGTTGACATCCAGGATGACGACCTCGAGCTCCTCGCCCACCTTGACCATCTCGGTCGGGTGGTTGATGCGGCCCCAGCTCATATCGGTGATATGCAACAGGCCGTCCATTCCGTCGAGATCCACGAACACCCCGAAATCGGTGATGTTCTTGATCATGCCCTTGCGAACCTGACCCACCTTGATCTCGGTCAGCAACTCGCGCTTGCGGTCGCGGCGACGGTCTTCCATCAGTTCGCGGCGCGACAACACGATATTGCGGCGGTCGTCATTGATCTTGATAATCTTGAACTCAAGCGTCTTGCCCACCAGCGCATCGGGGTCGTGCACGGGGGAAACATCCACCTGGGATCCGGGAAGGAACGATTCAATGCCGCCCACATCCACAATAAAGCCACCCTTGACGCGGCTATGCACATTGCCGTTGACGATGGAGCCTTCCTTGTAAGTTTCAAGGACCACATTCCAACGCTCCTGCTGCTCGGCGCGACTCTTGCTGAGCATCACCAGGCCTTCGTCATCCTCAATCCCCTCGAGCAGGACATTGAAGATATCGCCGGGTTTGACAACGGAAATATCAGGAAATTCACTCGCGTGGATCATACCCTCGGATTTATAACCGATGTCCACGAGGACGCCGTCACCCCGGATTTCCAGAACTTTACCGGGAATGATCGAGCCTTCAGCGAACGTTTTGAGGGTTTCTTCGTACATCTGAGACATCTGGGCTCTTTCGGCGTCTTCGACAACCGCCGGCGCAGTGCTCTTCTTGTGCTTTTTAGCCATACAATACTTATCTTGTTGTTATTGACTCAGTTACAAGGGCGAGACAGCTCAGGGACACCCCCGAAAAAACCGCCCCCCCCCGACTAAGAACGGGGGATAGTCTCGAATAACCCCTTGCGGCGCAAGCAAAAAAGCTTCTTTTTC
>CAZOZF010000247.1:2166-4359 GCA_964584205.1 uncultured Verrucomicrobiota bacterium | reverse complement strand
AGATTGCGATCCAGCCACTGGTAGATTTCCGCGCCTTTATTGAGGTTGTCCGACCAGCTTGTCGAAATGAGTCTGATTTTCCGGTTGGGATCGAAGGGGAGCCTGCCATGTTGATTGAAAATCCGGGGGTCGGCGGCATTCATGATGACGCAAGGCTGGACGAACTCAAATCCCAGTTCCTGGTGTTTGTTAAGACTGAACTGGGATTGAAAGATGGAGGCGTCAGCCAACTCGGTGTTGATTTTGGCTATACGTTTGTCGGTGCCATCATCCATGCCCCGATAGACGCTGACGGGGCCGTCCACCCGGTGTACCATTCGGCACTGACGATGCCTCTGCTTCCGCAGTTGTTTGAAGTTGAAGTTGTAGGAGTTGAAAAGGCATGCCGGTGTGGATCGGGACAACGTGTTGTTTTCTATCCTGAATCCCCGGGCCTTCAGTTCCGCCTCCAGCGCCCGCATGAATTGGTGCCCTCCGCCACTGGGGGGTGGGGCATATTCGTGGAAGATCGAAATACTTCGAAAATCCAAGGACACGGGTTTCCCTGGCAAGGTGAAAATATTGGAAAGCCAGCTCATGTCTGATAGTCAATGAATCCTGGACTGCACTTGATCGCAGATGAAATCGGCGACGACCGGTTCGATCAAAATGTGGTCGGCATAGTGCAACGCCTGTTCGGTCATCGTTGCGATGCGGTCATGATCGGCCAGAACCTGTCTTAGCCAGTGCGCTCTCGTTACGAAATCCGCCGGGTCGATCGGGTTGAGAACCCGATAACTCTCCGGACGATCAAGGGGCGCGGTTGCGTCGAACCCGCCCACCGACGGGAGCAATTCCAGGTAGTGGATGTCTTTTTTCAAACCAAATGGCTCCGGCATTTCAACCAGCGGAGCGCGTTCGAATACGAGTGGACGTCCCATGGCCAGACTCTCCGCCGCTTTCCACGGCAGAACGGCATGGGGTAACGTGTTGACCATGGTCAGGCGGCTATCCATGATCCGGCTGGAATACCTCCATGAGTTGAGGTTGGAGAAGACAATACGGCCATCCTCGATTCTCTTATTTCCACGGCTGGTGAGACGGTAATAGCCCGGGATGTCTGCGTCCTTCAATGCCTTTTGAATATCATGACGGATCCAAAAGTGATACGCAGCCGGATCAATGGTTCCCGGTGACGACTTGGAGAACGGTGATGTCACACCCTTCATGATGTCGTTCGTATAGACCCCAACGATATGGCAAACATCAGTGCGTGGCTGTTTAAGGTTTCTAAACCAGTTCATTCGCCGGAACCGTCGATCCCGTGCCGGATTCGGCGAGAAAAAGAAAAAAGGGAGAATTTTGGATTTCAGATCTTGCCGACCGGCATCGTGCAGGACTTTATGGGTGACCTCCCAATTCAGGTTGGCCTTGAAATAGACCTCGCAGTGGTCGAGGGCTGCAATGTCGTAGAAGAACACATGATCGTTCATGTCGAAAAACACGGGATGGCCATCGAAGTCTGCCCAGGCGCTGGTGTGTTCCCGGGGTGTAAGGATTCGAGGAAGGGGGCGTGGGTCTGACACGAGGTGGGCATTCTTGCAGTGCACGAGAGAATCGTAAATCAGATGAAAGAATCCTTCATTTCTGCGTTCGGGTTCGAATAGCCGGATTTTCATAGTTAGATTTTTCCCAGGGCAGACGCCTCTAAATTCATGCCAGAACGCACGAATTCTATGACAGAATGAACAAAATCTACAGAATTATGGGGAGGCTCGATGCTGCTTTGAGAACCGCGAAAAGCTTTTGTTCATACTGATCCCACGTCAGATGATGTTCTGCGGTTTGGCGGGCGGAGAGCCCCATCTGAAGGGCGACATCAGGTGCCCCGAGTAAATTCATCAGTGCGACTTCAAACCCCGCGTGATCGCCTGGTGGGATCAGGCGGCAATTTTGTCCATCCTGTAATTCATATCCTTCCCGGATGGCACCGGTTTGGCTGACTACGATTGGGCGGGCCATGGCCATGGCCTGAAGTAGAGTTGTCGTGCCTGCAGAATAAGTGTTTTCATGAACGGGCAGGGCGACGAGGCGGGCGGCGGCCAGATGATTCCGTATTTCAGGGAAAGGGAGATCGATGTGAACTTCAACATTGCTGGGGACGGATGTGAAGCCTGAGGCGTGATCTTTTCCGGCAATGACGCGGAAGGAGAC
>CAZOZF010000247.1:0-2066 GCA_964584205.1 uncultured Verrucomicrobiota bacterium | reverse complement strand
GCGAGTCTGTTTTGCGCGGCGCGAATGGCATTGCGACGTTCCGTCAGCGTGTAAAAAGCGGCGTGCTTGCAAAGGATGGCCTTACAAATATCGACCTGCTCATAGCGGCATCCGATAAGCCTGCCCATGCTGGTGGCATGTACGCGGTAGTCGACCAGGGGCTGATCCAGGAGAAGGCCGTGGAATCCATTTTCCGTAACGGTCAGGTAGAAATCATAGTCAGGAACCTTTGATACTCCGGGTCGTGTGTCATACGGGAAACGACGCCCAAGGTCGGTTTTGACCAGTGAACAGGCATCAATATAATTTCGTTCTTTCAGGGTGACGGGGTTGAAGGTGGGTCTTTGAGTCAGGCCTTCCCGATCTTCGAAATAGTGTTGTTGAGTATAAACAAACGCGAGTTGGGGGTCATTTTGGGATTGCATGACCGCGAGGGTTTTGGCGACGAATTCGGGGAACAACCGGTTGTCGGCGTCCAGCCAGACATAATAGGTGCCGGTGGCGAGTTTTAAGGCTTCGTTCAGAGTGGCCGACAACCCCTGGTTTTTGGTGCGGTGATACCGGATGCGCCCTGAATAGCGTGCGGCGACGGCCGGGGTGTCATCCGTCGATCCATCATCCACAACAATGATGTCGAGGGTGGGATGCGTCTGGTTCAGAGCGCTCTCGATGGCTTCCGCGAGAAACCGTCCGTAGTTGTAACACGGAATGAGGATGGAGACGGAAATGGACTTCACGGGGATAAGGGGTTCATGTGATTTCGAAGCCAGGTGATGAGCCGGCCCCAGTTCTCGTTACAGTTCCGCCGCACGCGGTAGTGAAGCGGGAAATGGCGGCGGCGTATCCGGCATCGGTCCTGGTTCCGGATGTGAACATTGGCGGGATCAGCGCTGAATCCATCATTCGGGAATACCGTGGCACAGCGTGGCCATTTCAGGACAGACGCGTTATGGCGCAGAATGGTGCGCGCAAAAAATTCCCAGTCGGCAGCGATTCGAAAGCTCGTGTCAAAGTCTCCGTACGAGGCGAAGAGTGACCGGCGGATGAAGGTTGCCTGGTGGGGAAGGGAGCGCCAGTACAGGTAATCCCGGTCGGCCCCGCATGCGGCGCTGGGTCGGTATTGTTCGCGACCGTCTGGATAGCGGATCAGGATATCGGCAATAACCAGATCTTCGCGAGGGGATTGCCGGGTGAAGTCCTCCAGAACCCGGTCATCTGCCAACCAGTCT
Organism: uncultured Verrucomicrobiota bacterium; assembly: GCA_964584205.1. Taxonomy (GTDB): domain Bacteria; phylum Verrucomicrobiota; class Kiritimatiellia; order CAIKKV01; family CAITUY01; genus JAABPW01. Next base: position 837 of record CAZOZF010000247.1, on the reverse strand, counting down.
CCCGCGTTGAGGAACAGCAAATAGGTTCCGTGCGCGAGTCGCACGCCTTTGTTCATGGCATCGTAGATGCCCTTGTCAGGTCCAGTAATGAGTATTGTGCGGGGCGGTTGCTGGGCGTGAATACGGTCAAGAGTGCCGTCGGAGGAGGCTCCATCCACCACAATCCACTCAAAATCCATGTTGGACTGGTGGAGGATCGAGTTAATCGTCGTCTGGATCCGGGAAACTTCATTTCTGCAGACGGTAATGATGGAAAGCATGGGTTTTTCTGAATCGCTCTTCATGTGATGAAGTCGCAATACTTGGCCCAATTCTGGGTTGAGTGATTCCATCGGATATTGATGGCGGGTTGGATGAATCCCAGAGAGGGGAGAATGTTCAAGGGCCATCGTGCCGGCAGGCTGGAATTCCGAAGCCAGGTGCCGAGCCCGTGGGAATGACGCCCGCCTGCCCGGATAAAAACCTGTTCAGCCTCGTCATTATAGGTCCGTTGTTGCAAAACAGAACGCTGGTTTCCGTGGAGTCTGAATCCCCCCAACTGGGATTTCACGCCGACCAGAGGGGCGTTCATGAAGAAGCGGGACCAGAGTTCGAAGTCGCCGGCCAGTTTGTAGGTGGTGTCCAGATGGCTGCCTGTGGATTCCCAGAGAGTGCGGGTCCAGAATGTGGATTCCTGTTGAATGGAATGACGACAAAAATGCCGGGAATCAGACATGTAGTATCCCTTGAGGAAAAAGCGGCGTGCGAACCCCGGCCTGACACTGACATGGAAGGGCGCGCCGATGGAGTTCCAGTAGGTGGGGAGAAGGCTGGTTATCCAGTTGACATCAGGGAAGA
>CAZOZF010000246.1:0-4364 GCA_964584205.1 uncultured Verrucomicrobiota bacterium | reverse complement strand
AACTAGGGAGTTTGAAGTGCCCACAAAGTAGGGAAGTTGAACCGCCCGGTGCCACTCTGATAGAACTGCGGCATGAACAACGAACAACCGGCGGAACGGCGGCGAGTCCACAAGCGATATAGCGCGGCGGACCGGGAAAAGCTGATCCAAGAGCAGGCTCGGAGTGGGCTGACGAAGACGGCGTTTTGCGCCCGCGAAGGGATTGCCCTCCCCACTTTCCATAGCTGGGGCACCAGGCCTCTGCCAGTCAAGCGGCAGCCCGCCTTTGCCGAGGTCGAACTACCGACGCTCACCCAGGCGGCGGTCGAGGTGTTGCTGCCCAACGGGACGCGCATCGGCATCCGCCACCAAGGCAAGCGCGAAGACCTGGTGGCCCTGATCCGGGGAGTAAGCGGATGTTAAGCTTCCCTAATTCCCTGAAGGTCTACCTCGCCATGGACGCCGCGGACCTGCGAAAGAGTTTTACGGGCTTGTGGGCGGTGACGGTCAACGTGCTTAAGGACGACCCATCCTCGGGCTCGCTTTACGTCTACACGAACCAGCGCCACAACCGCGTGAAGATCCTCTACTGGGACGGCACGGGGTTGTGGGTCCTGACCAAGCGCCTGGAGCAAGGCACGTTCAACTGGCCCAAGGGCATCGAGGTGGAGAACGGGAAGATCCAGTTGTCCGCGGAGGCGCTGTCGATGTTGCTTGATGGGATCGATCTTCGTCGTGGATCCATGCGCCCTTGGTATCAGCGATAAAAAAGTTGATCTAAAACGACACTTTTTTCTTCAAGCCTGTCCCTTTTTTTGATAGGGTACATGGCATGCAGAAGGAACTCCAACAGCTTCAACAAAAGGTGGTCGAACAGGCCGCCCGGATTGAAGCGCTGCTTGAGGAGAACACTTATCTGCGGCGGCAGGTGAACCACCTGAGCGGCCAGGTTTTCGGTCGCAAGAGCGAGCGCTTCGACCCAGCCCAACTGGAACTGCTGCGCGATCTTCCCTCCCAGCCGGTCATTATCAAGCAGCCGGCTTCGCCAGCGGCTCCCGTTAGCCGCAAAGCCCGGCTCGCCCGCATCATGCGGCTGCCCGCCGACCTGCCCACGGAAGAGGTGATCATCGATCCCGACGAGGTCCGCCAGGATCCCGACTCCTACGTCTGCATCGGCCAGGAAGTGACCGAAGAGCTCGACGTGATTCTGCCCAAGTATTTCCGCCGCCTGATCATCCGCCGCAAGTTCAAGAGCAAGCTTGATCGGGAATGCGCGCCCATCATCGCGGATCTGATGCCTCGGCTGATCCCTGGAAGCTTTGCCAGCGTGGGACTGGTGACGGACATCCTGCTGAAGAAGTATATCGAGCACCTCCCGCTGCACCGCCAGGAGCAGATGCTGCGGATGCAACACGGGCTGGACCTGTCGCGCAAGACGATGTGCGACTGGGTCGGCGCGGTGGCCGAATGGCTCAAGCCGATTTACCGGCACATCCGGGAAGAACTCCGCAAAAGCGGATACTTGCAAGCGGACGAGACGCCGATCCGGTATTGCCAGCGGGAAGGAGGCGGCAGCGGCCAGGGTTATTTATGGGTATACCATCATCCCGGTGGAGATGTTTTGTTCGAGTGGCATACCAGTCGGGCTGCGGCTTGCCTGGAAGGCATGTTAGATCAGTTCAAGGGCCGGCTCCAATGTGACGGCTATGCCGCTTACGCCAGTTTCGTCAAGACCCACGACGCCATTGAACTGCACGCCTGTTGGGCGCATGCGCGGCGGAAGTTTTTTGACGCCAAGGATGAATGCCCGGTCCAGGCCAACTGGATGCTCCACCAGATCGGACTGCTCTACGAGATCGAGCGGCGATTAAAGGGCAAGGGGCCGAACCTGCGCCAGGCCGTTCGAGCGGCTCAGAGCCTGCCGGTGCTGCTAAGGATCGAGAAGATGCTCCGGCTCAAGCTCAGCCAGCATCGGCCCACCAGCGCCATGGGCTCCGCGATAGCCTACACGCTTTCTCAATGGCCGCAGTTGCTCAAATACTGTTGTGATGGCCGCGTGGAGATCGACAACAACCTCGTGGAGAACGCGATACGCCCCACGGCCATCGGCAAAAAGAATTGGATGTTTTTCGGCCACCCCGACGCCGGCGAGCGCAGCGCCATCATCTACACGATCCTGGAGAACTGCAAGCGGCGCGGGATCAATCCCCGGGATTACCTGCTCGACGTGCTGACCCGTTTGCCGTCCATGACCAATCAGCAGACGCACGAATGGACGCCAGCCCGATGGGCGGCCGCCCGCCGGCAGCTCGCGGCATGAAGGACGAGGACTCCAAGGAAGCTTACGCCGCTTACGAAGTGATGCTGAACCGCTGGCTCGCCGCCTGCATTATTCTGGACGACACAACCAAGCCTCAGTGGAAAAGAACGGTTGAGGCTTTGCTGTGCTTTAAGAAATTGAACATCACCCACTTGCCCACCCGCTGGCGCAAACGCCTCGATAAGGCTTTCCTTCAAGTCAATCGCATCGCTGCCCAGTATCCGATCGAAACCTGGGATGATTACCAGAAAATATCGGCCGACGATTTAACCCGGATCGGGCAATTCATTTACACGATGCCCGGACGTCGTCCTCCGGTCGGTTGATCAACGCCGATCTTTCTCCCACGCCAGTCTATCGTGCCGTTCTATCGCTGACTAGGGGGTGCTCCGGCGGACGCTTACGAATAACTCGACAACCCGAAATATGATATCCATCGTCTGGGAGCCACTCGGGGCTTATATGATATAGCAAATGAATTTGTCCCGGTGGCACCTTAATTGCACTTCCAGGATCACCAAGAATATATAGTGCTTCTTTTGCAGACATTCCGGAATAAATACGCTGACAAGCTCCCCAAATTTTAAGTTCAGCCCTCAACCTTTCAAGTTCACGTCTATTATTTGATGTTTCAATTAAAGCAACAGTTTGGAAAACTACGACCGCTAACAGAATGCCATATCCAATGCAATGCGCACAAACTGTAATGCGGGCATTCCACATTCTACCAATTTCTAAATTCATATTCATATCCTGTCCGAGGCCCTCCTTGGGGGCGCCATACTTTTGAATTTCTTACACTTTCCTCTATTTTTGCGCATGGGCTATCCGCAACATAAGATGTAACTAGTTCCCATTGCGTATACGATTCGCACCCCCAATGCCTTAAATCGATAACGCAACACTTGCAACTAGGAGAAGCGGGTGCCCCCCCCAAACTCACGCAACGTTGATAACCCTTGACCACTACTTCCTCACGGGTACTAAGAAGCAAGAGTTTTAGTCCTAGATCTAATGCACCGCAATACGCTGACGCTTTTGTATCTGCGGTACCAACAGGAAGCTCAGGTATTGGCATCCTTGGTTTTGGTGCTGGCACTGGTATCTGTCGCTTGTTTGTCCCCGGATCAGGACGAGGCTTGAATTTCTTTTCGCCGATAACATCAACATCATTCACAGTTGAATTTTCTATCATACTGTAGACGTTCATCTCGCCCAATTCTCCAATCGGATCTCTGCTCGCCCACCTCCCCATCCCCGGACTGTAGTAGCGATACCCATAATAACTCAGCTTGGTATCGGCATCCCAATACTTCGTCGAGAATCGGAAGGGATTCGTCAAGGCTAAGGTTCCGGATTCTGTCGTGGAATTGCCGAAGGGGTCATACTCATAATGCGCCCTCACCTGCCCATTCACCCCCACCAGCTCCGACACGTTGCCGTTGCCGTCGAAGGCGTAATAGTTTTTCGAATTACCCGGGAACTGGGCGAACATCAATCCGCCCACCCCGCCGGCGCCTTGGATGGATCCGCTCAGGTCCAAGCCCCAGACGTACCAGTTCGTGCTTGCCGTGCCGTTCGTCACCGTCCGGGTCTCCCCAATGAGATTCCATCCGTCGTAGATGAACCGGCGGGTCTCCCTCAATGGCCAATCCGTTCCATTATAATCCTGAATGGTTTGGACGATCCGCCTTCCCTGATGGTCATAGCTCGACTTCACCTTCACCCGTGGCAATAGCGAAGGCAGGTTCCCCGGAGTAGTCACCTGAGTCAGACGATTCTCAGCATTCCAATCATAGGTGAAGCGTCCGTCCGAAAGTAAATTCCCATCGGCATCGTTCGTGAAGACTTCCGGCGTCTTGGCCACAAAGTACCGGCCTGTACTGGACATGAAATAATTGTTTAAGGTTGCATTCATTTTTTCGGTGGCATACCTGGACACGAGATCAGGAACTCTGTTCCCATCATGACGCAGGTTCGGCGGGATGTCAACGCGGGAAATGCCGCGGTAATGGCACAAGACATCGCGATAATCTGATTACGATCAGGATTAGAAGAAGACCTG
>CAZOZF010000245.1:0-4396 GCA_964584205.1 uncultured Verrucomicrobiota bacterium | reverse complement strand
CTAGGATCGAATACGGGTGGCCGCCCGTTAGCAGGATTATCGATTAAGCAGTTACAGTCTATAAGGCTGACACCTTTTTTTCTTCAAATTTCGGAAAACGGGTTTATTACCGCAACTTGACCTTCGCGTCGGATTTTCACATACTCCCAGCCATGAAAACGATGTTTTCGGGCGGTCTCAACGGGCATGTGCCCGTAACACCAGGAAAGCGATTTCTTATCCATCCCATCGGCGATTGGATAACACTCCTCCGAGGCATTAATAGAAAGCGGCACATGTGAAGACTGTCATGCAGTTGATATCGGAGGGTCTCCAGGCGGGCGGTGTGTCGGCCTTGCTGATTGGCGGCCATGCCTTGGCTGCGTTCGGCTATCAGAGGCAGACGGTGGACGTAGACTGCTTGATGGCAACCCCTGACGCCCATGTACTGCATGAAGTCCTCATCGGCGCCGGTTACCACGAAACCGAGCGAACCGATATGTTCGCGCGTTATGCCCACCCGTCCGTATACCTGCTCGATGTGGACGTTCTGCTTGTCGATCGCAGCACCTTCGACAAGCTCAAAGCCAAAAGCTTCGTCTACCGCGTCGGCGAAGCCGAAATGCAGGTGCCTTGCATCCTGCACCTCATTGCTTTGAAACTGCACGCCATGAAGAACAACCCCAAACGTGAACTGAAAGATCTGTCCGATATTGTAGAACTGCTGCAGGGGAACCCAGAGAGCGTCGGCCGGAAAGATCTGGTCGCCGTATGCGAGCAATACGGTCCCGTCGGCGTTCTCGATCAGATCGAGAGGCACCTGTGATCGATAACCTCTCATTGCCTAAGGGCAAAGCACTACGGATCAAGCCGAAGATCCTCCCCCCGGAGGTTTTCCACGAATGGGTGATAACAAACCTCCGCCACCTTGACGCGTCCGGCAGATTGGAAGGAATCCTCCGGAACCCCGGACGTCGGCCAGCGGAGGCCAGATTCACCCTGTAATTCCCGCCCTCTTACATCTCACTTTTCGCCCTTCACTTTTCGCTGATAGTCCTCAATAGTCTTGAGCGCTGAATAGTCCTCAAGACCTGCCATGGATTTGATGATGACGGGAAGGCCGGATTCCCGCAGAAGAGCGATCGGGTTCAGGCCCCCGTAGACGATGAGCCCGGCGTGCCCTTCTGAAACCGGAACTCCGAGAACCGCCTGATTGGGCTGTCCCAATTCAACGATCCCGCCGAGTCCCATATTTCGCATTTTCCGGACAATCCCCTTCACGTCCTCCAGAGCGGCGGTGGGGATTTCCCGGAACCCGGCGCAGAGGATGCCGTTGCCGGTGAGAATTACATCCCGGACTCGGGTCATGTTGGCTTGGATAAATATTTCCAGGGGATCCAGCGTGGTGCCCCCGTATTCAATGAGCTCCACGAACCGGATAGGGATTTTGTTGCGCACTTCAAGCAATCCGCTGAACCGGGCTTTGACGGGGATGCCTTCATGCAGAAGCGCCCCGCTGACGGTTACGCTGCACACGGTGCCAATGGAAATATAATTCGGAGGAGCGATGGTTCCGGCAATGACTTCCCCGGGCCGGGCAATCATGATCCGGGAGCTGATGGCGAAGTTGTGGCGGAAAACCAGTTTCATTTCATTCAGGGCGCGGGACAGGTGTTCCGGTTGAATCAGGGAGATATTGATCACCACTGACCCTGTTTTCAAGGAGGGGCGATACGACATCCGGTAGGCGAGGTTGTCCACCCGGGACGCCACAACGCCCACCTTGTCCACAATGTTGGCATGCGATAATTCCTGGCGCCCCTTGTCCGTGATCAACCGCCCGGTCCGGCGGCTCACCTGGGTCGTCAGGCCCGTCCGGTCAAGGTCAAGCAGATGGAACCGGATGGTCCTGGGCTGAACATCCAGGCCCGAGGACAAGAGGGCCGCCCTGATTTTTGCCGCTCCGATCGCGGTTGAGTTTTCGTTCAAAATCCTGAGGATTGCCAAGCGGGTCTTTTCTTTTTTTGTCATGGTGCCATTCCTGTCTATTCGGGTCTTGCTAATCATACGGCAATTGTGCCGTTAGAAAGTCATAGTCGTTGAGGCTATTCTCTTTGCATGAGTCATCGCAAGCAAATATATTGCGGCAAGTCGATGCCGTATTAACCAAACAAGGAGATCTTGAATGAACAAGTATGTGGAAACAGTATTGGACCAGACGAAGCGTAAGAATGCGGAGCAGGTTGAATTTATCCAGGCCGTGACCGAGGTCATGGAGTCGATCGCGCCGGTGGTGGAGCGTCACAAGAAGTATCAGGATCATGCGATTCTGGAGCGCATTGTGGAGCCGGAACGGGTGATCATGTTCCGTGTGCCGTGGCAGGATGACAAGGGTCGTTGCCAGGTCAATCGTGGTTTCCGGGTACAGTTCAACAGCGCGATCGGTCCCTACAAAGGCGGCCTTCGGTTTCATCCCTCGGTCAATCTGGGTATCATCAAGTTCCTGGGCTTCGAGCAGGTCTTCAAGAATTCCCTGACCACGCTTCCCATGGGCGGCGGCAAGGGGGGCACGGATTTTGATCCCAAGGGAAAAACTGATTCCGAAGTCATGCGTTTCTGCCAGTCGTTCATCACCGAGTTATATCGCCATGTCGGGGCGAACACGGATGTTCCGGCCGGCGACATTGGCGTGGGTGGTCGCGAAATCGGATTCATGTTCGGCCAGTACAAGCGCATCACGAACGAGTTTACGGGCGTGCTGACTGGAAAGGGGCTCAAGTGGGGCGGTTCGCTGATTCGTCCCGAGGCGACTGGGTACGGGGCTGTCTATTTCGCCCAGGAAATGCTGGCCAAACGCGGCGACTCGATGAAGGGCAAAGTCTGCACTGTGTCGGGATCCGGCAATGTGGCGCAGTACACCATTGAGAAGGTCAACCAGTTGGGCGGCAAGTGCGTGTCGGTCTCGGACTCGAACGGCAGCATTTATGATCCCACCGGCATTACCGCCGAGAAACTGGCCTATGTCATGGAGCTGAAAAACGTCAAGCGCGGTCGCATCAAGGACTACGCTGACAAGTTTGGCTGCCAGTACAAGGATGGGGAGCGCCCTTGGAGCATTAAGTGTGATTGCGCCTTTCCGTCGGCCACACAGAATGAAATCTCGGGCGACGATGCCAAGGCGCTCGTCAAGAATGGCTGCAAGCTGGTGGCGGAAGGCGCCAACATGCCGACCGACCCGGACGGCGTGGAAGTGTTCCTGAAGGCCAAGGTCATGTTTGGCCCGGGCAAGGCGGCCAATGCCGGCGGCGTGGCGACCTCGGGTCTGGAAATGTCCCAGAACTCGATGCGGTTGGCCTGGTCCCGCGAGGAAGTGGACCAGAAGCTGAATGGCATCATGAAGTCCATTCATGCCAACGCCTATGCGGCGTCAGAGGAATACGGGGATGCGGGGAACTATGTCCTGGGTGCCAACATTGCCGGCTTCGTCAAAGTTGCCGATGCGATGATTGACCAAGGTATGGTTTAATCGCACGTCGTCATGACCTGAGGAACGGGACGCCTTAACAGGTGTCCCGTTTTTTTTCCTTTGATCTTGCTTTTTGACCTCCCTCACGCTAATTCAGTTACCCCGGTGTGGAGGTGTAACCGTGAATTATGACACAGACTTTGATTATCCTCGTGAATCGTGCGGAATCTTCGGCGTTTTCGGTATTCCCGACGCTGCGTTATTGATACATGCCGGGCTTTTTTCATTGCAACACCGGGGGCAGGAGGGGGCGGGCATTGTCGTCGCCGATGGAACCCAGGTAAAGTCATCCAAGGGGATCGGGGAGGTTAACGACGTCTTTTCGACCGATGTTCTCCGGGGTATGGCGGGGCATCTGGGCATCGGGCATGTCCGATATTCAACTACCGGTGCCTCCCGCATTCAGAACGTTCAACCGTTGGTGGTGGAGTGCAGCGATGGGATCTGGGCCATTGCGCATAATGGCAATCTGGTGAATGCGCGCGCCTTGCGCCAGACCTATCAGGAGTCGGGTGCGATTTTTCAGACCAGCACCGACAGCGAAGTGCTGATCCATCTCCTGGCAGATCCAATGTATCGGAACCGTCCCCGCCGGGTGGCCCGTGCTCTGGCTGAACTCAAAGGGGCGTTTGCGTTTCTCTTGATGACCAAGGACTGCGTGATGGCGGCACGGGATCCGCTCGGGTTCAAGCCGCTCTCCATCGGCCGGTTGGGGAATGGATACGTGTTCTCCAGCGAGACCTGTGCCCTGACCCAGATTGGGGCGGATTTTGTTCGTGATGTGGAGCCTGGCGAACTGGTCGTGGTGGATTCCACGGGCATCCGGAGCAGTTGGTTCGCCGAGAAGGAGAACAAGACTTTTTCGCAGTGTGTTTTTGAGCACGTCTATTT
>CAZOZF010000244.1:0-4437 GCA_964584205.1 uncultured Verrucomicrobiota bacterium | reverse complement strand
CCACTAGGTTTTCCCTGTCGGCCTTGAGGCTGACATCCGCTTTGACATACAGGACGTCCCTTCCTGTAGCCTGCAATGCCGTCAACGACTCCGTGACCTCGGAAGCGGCGCGGACTCCGCACACGCACAAGTCAAATCCCTCCTGTGCCAGCGCCAGTGCAATCCCCATCCCGATGCCCCGACTTCCGCCCGTCACCAATGCCACTTTATTCATGATTTGAGTTCCGGAATGGTTACCCATGACCGCTTCGTCCACGACTCGATGCCCTTCTCTGCGAGTTGTACGCCTTTGGCTCCTTCCAGAAGAGACCACCGGAAGGGTTCGTCTTTCACGACATGACGCAGGAACATTTCCCATTGCACCTTGAAGGCATTTTCATACTCCCGCTGCTCAGGCAATTTCTGCCAGCCGTCGAAAAAGTTGATGGGTTGCGGAATATCCGGATTCCAGACCGCGCGGGGGGTTGCCCCATAAGGCTGGATCACCACGTCACGCAGGCCCGCCACCGCCGAACCCAGCGTCCCATCGACCTGGATGGTGAGAAGATCGTCGCGTCGGACCCGGGTACACCATGAGGAATTGAAGTGGGCAAGAATGTCGCCCTCTAGTTCAAAGGTGGCGTAGGCGGAATCGTCCGCCGTGCAAGGATAAGGCTTGCCGGCTTCGTCATAACGCGTCTCGACATGCGTCGCCCCGCGGCATGAAACCGCCTGTACGGCACCGAACACGTTATCGAGCACATACCGCCAGTGACAGAGCATATCCACGATCATCCCGCCGCCATCTTCCTTGCGATAGTTCCAGGACGGGCGCTGCAAGGGGATCGTGTCGCCCTCGAAGACCCAGTACCCGAACTCCCCGCGCACGGAGAGGATCTTCCCGAAAAAGCCCCGATGGATCAGTTCTTTCAACTTCATCAGGCCGGGCAGCCACAGCTTGTCCTGCACCACACCATTTTTCACCCCTGCCTTTTTAGCGAGGTCGTACAATTCATAAGCCTCCGCCGTTGACACCGCTGTGGGCTTCTCGCAGTAGATGTGCTTGCCAGCCTTGATCGCCTGCTTCACGGCCGCCACGCGGCGGTCGGTCGTCTGAGCATCAAAGTAGATGATGTTGTGCTTGTCCGCCATGGCCTCATCCAGGTTGGTGGTCCAGCGGGTCACTCCAGAACGCTTGACCAGTTCCTGAAGCTTCTGGGGATTGCGTCCCACAAGGATGGGGTCCGGCATGATCACTTCAGAATGGCTGATCTTCACGCCACCCTGCTTGATGATGGCGCTGATGGAACGCAACAGGTGCTGGTTGGTTCCCATGCGTCCCGTGACGCCGTTCATGATAATACCGACAGAGTGTACCTTGACTTCGCTCATATTTACTCCTTTAAGGGGTTAAGGGGTTAAGGGGTTAAGGAAATTATGGGTTTGTCGGTGCACTGGCGGATGGCTCCCTCCGGCAAGGGGGGTGCCTCGACTCCCGCCTTGGGCAGGGTTCCGGCCAGTTCCTGTTTCCAATGGGCTACATCGCCGGACGGCCCATAGCAATAGATCATCTTGAGCGGGGTCGGGCCCAGATTGGAGATCTGGTGAAAGACACCGCAGGGAATGTAGCCGGCCATGCCGGACGTGAGAATCTGGCGTTCCGATCCGAGGCACATCTCGGCCTTTCCTTCGAGGACGAAATAGACTTCCTCCTGCTCCTGGTTATGCCAGGGCACCTGACCGCCATTGGGATCCAGGGTGACAAACCCCACCGCAAAGTTCCTGGCCTGGATGGGTGAAACGCCACCCACCACATTCTGGGTCCGCCGCCCCGCCGGATAGCGGCGTCCTTCGATCTTGCCCAAGTCTGCGATAATCATGATTGAATCTCCCGGATATGATCAAAAGAATGTCAGGTATGGTTTTTTATCAATGAGCCTCTGCATATAAAGCGCCACTTCGCGGGCATGGTAATCACCCCACATGCAGCTCTCACCGCAGGGAATCTTCTGTCCGAGCGGGATGGCATCCCACCCGTTGGGCCGGTGGTAGACCGAGTGTAGGATGAGGCCCTGATGCTTGGCGGCGGTACTGAGATACGGCTCATCCAGAAGCGTATTCAGCACCGTCAAACCCACCTGCCAGTAGCGCGAGCCGTCCGCCAAGGACTGCTTTGACACGCGTCCCGGAACACGCGACTCGACACTCATGAGGTAATGTCCCAACCGCAGCAGCCCCTGCGCCGCGATCGCTGCGGCGGAACTGTCCACCGGCTCATGGTCGTTGAAGGGGTCGGCAGGTTTGTTGAGGTAATTGCCGAGACGGCTCAGTCCCGGCGCACCGGTGTCCCAATACGGAATTCCATCGGAGGGTGTGTTTTCGATGTAGAAATCCGCCGTGGCACGGGCCGCCTTCAGGAACAGCGCCTCAATTTCCGCCCGGCCACCGTGGGGTTTTAACTCAACATCGGACAAGGTGGCTAGAAATTCCAATTGCTCCGTAAACCCGAGGAGGATCCAGGCCAGTCCGCGCGTCCAGGTGGTGAACGGGGAAAACCCCTGCTGGGAGTTGGGACAACGGAAACACCCGTCATTCAGGTTGAAAATCCCCTCATGGGCCACACGGCCGCGGACATCATAGGCATCGCGCCCCTCCCCGTAGAACACCACCGTCCTCGCGGTCGTGCGGGCATGCTGGATCAGGCGTTCGAGCAGGGATGTCTTGTGATCATTCTCCCCCATGAGCGCATGACCTAGTTGATGACTGACCGCCAGGGCGCGCAGCGAACGGATCGTATCGGCAAACAGGGAGTGGGGTCCATTGAATGAATAGATGAAGCCGCCATCCTTCAGCGCGGTCCACCGTCGCGCCTGCACGGCGCCTGAGACTTTCATGGCCAGTTCGTAGTACGACTGCTCCCAGGGGGCGGCCTCGAAACGTCCGTCCCGGGCGAGACGCAGCAAATGCCCGTAGGTGCTGACATTGTTGAAGCCGTGGTCGTGGACACCAAAATGGGTCAGGTGCGGCGCCATCCGCTCCACCGTTTTTTTCCGGCCGAGCGCCAGGAAGTCGGCCTCTCCGGTGGCGTCAAACTGGATCAGCGAGGCGCCATATTGGAAGCCCTGCGTCCATTCCGTCCAGCCACGCGAGGTGTAGCGGCCATGCCGGGTAAAGACAGGCGCACCCTGGCTTTCATCATAATCCCGCTCAATACGCAGGATCTTCTCGCCGGACAGTCCCCAGAACCTGACCAATTTCCGTTTCAGTTTGGTTGCCGTGAGGGTCTTATTGATCGTGATCATGTTAAAACCGCTTCCCTTTCTTCAGATGCAGGATGAGAATCTGGCAATCTTCTATCACGTCGTACGAATGTTCCAGGATGGCGTCAAACTGGACACAGTCTCCGGCCCGTAAAACCGGCTGTTCATGCGGAAGGGTCACTTTGATCCTCCCCCGCAGCACCCAGCAGACCTCCAGGTCATCCTGATGAATTTCCGGATTGGACACTTTGCCTCCGGCCCTGGCGATACCCAGAAGGGCCCGAACATTGCCGTAGCGGATCTCGCGGAACGTGAATGCCCCCGATTGATGTTGTGTTTCCGTGGAACGATGGGCGGTACGCGATTCGGCGAGCATCAAAAGATCCGTGGCATTCATGCCGAAGGCACGGCCGAGATAAAAGAGCGTGGGCAATTCGGCCGAGGTCTGATTACGTTCGAGTTTGGAGATCACGGCGGGCGAAACTCCGGAACGCAAGGAGAGATCCGCGATAGTCAACCCTTCCCGTTTGCGCAATTGGCGCAACACCGAAAAGTCGTACATCCGGGCCACATCGCCAGGAAGTTTTCTACTGGATTCACCGCTCTTCATGATTCTCCAACAATAGATTTCATAATACTTTATATCGTCAATGAATATCCGTCAAGAATACTTGCGATTTTTATGTAATGGGTCACTGACGAGGGGGGAGCTATTCTTTGGAGGGACGCGCTTTGTCGCGTCCGGGACAACGAAAAGGCGGCCACGACGAAGCGTGGCCCTCCAGAATTCGGAAGCCCCCCCCTTGTCAGTGACCCCTTACATTTTTATGGAGATGGGGATGAATCCGATTCGTGACTCCTATTCAAAACTGGCGCTACTCTCACGCCATGCGGTCGAGCATGTCTAGACTCACGGAGTAACGGAGGGGCTCGCCTTCCTGCCAGCGGCGGAATTCCTCGATCATGGTGTCGGCCATGCGAACCACCTCGTCGCCGTGCGCACCGGCGAGATGACTGGAGAGCTGGACATTCGGCAACTCGTAGAAGGCGCTCCCCGCCGGGGCAGGCTCGGGATCGGTCACATCCAACAGGGCCATCAAATCCGGTCGCCGCCGCAGTACGGCAATAAGTTCGGACTCGTTGACCTGGGCACCCCGACCCGTATTGATAAACGTCGCCCCGGGGCGCATGGAGTCGA
>CAZOZF010000243.1:0-4459 GCA_964584205.1 uncultured Verrucomicrobiota bacterium | reverse complement strand
CTTGGCACGCCGATGCGAGTGCTGTCCGTGAGACATGCATGCAACTGGGGCTTTCTGCTGCCGTCGAGAGATCCCGCTCCGGCAACGGGGCCCACCTTTGGCTCTTCTTTGTGGAAACTGTACCGGCTGTTCTAGCCCGCAAACTGGGCGCCCATATCCTGACCGAAACAATGGAGCGGCGGCCGGAGATCGGGTTGGGCTCATATGACCGCTTTTTCCCGAACCAGGATACGCTGCCGAAGGGAGGGTTTGGCAACCTGATCGCCCTGCCGCTGCAGAAGGGGGCCCGTGAAAAAGGAAACAGCGTTTTTCTTGATGAAAAAATGGACCCTTTTGCGGATCAATGGTCATTTCTTTCCTCGATCGGGAAAATATCCCGAAGCGAGGTCGAGTCTCTTGTTGCGAAGGCCGAAAAACGAGGTCGTGTGATTGGCGTGCGGTTAACCCTTGCGGAGGAAGATGATGATGAACCCTGGACGGCGCCTCCCTCGCGCCGGCCAATGGAGATCCCGATTACCGGACCCTTGCCTGAAAACCTTGAGATCGTCCTCGGCAACGAAATCTATATCGCGAAAGAGGCGATACCACCCGCATTACGCAACCGGCTTATCCGCCTGGCGGCCTTTCAGAATCCGGATTTCTATAAGGCGCAGGCGATGCATTTGCCAACGTTCGACAAGCCACGCATTATCGCTTGTGCGGAAGACCATCCCCTGCACATGGCCTTGCCTCGCGGGTGCCTGGACGATATTAAGGACCTGCTTTCCCGTTTGAACATTAAGACCGCCATTCGCGACGAACGTCATTCCGGAACGCCGCTGAACGTTTCATTCCAGGGGGTGCTGCGCCGCGAGCAGCAAGCCGCCGTCGAAGCGTTGATGGCTCACGATTTCGGTGTCCTGGCGGCCACCACGGCTTTCGGGAAAACAGTGGTCGCCGCCTGGCTGATCGCCAAACGCGGGGCCAGTGCGCTGGTGCTCGTGCACCGGCAGCAACTGATGGAGCAGTGGGTGGAGCGTCTGGCTTCGTTCCTGGGCGTGCCCGCGAAATCCATCGGTCGAATCGGCGGCGGAAAAAAGAAGTTCACAGGAATCCTGGATGTAGGGCTGATACAGAGCCTGGTTCGCAAAGGCGTTGTGGACGATAGGATAGGGGAGTACGGCCATCTCATCGTGGACGAGTGCCACCATTTGCCGGCGTCAGGCTTCGAGCAGGTCGCCCGCCGTTCCAAGGCAAAGTATGTGCTGGGCCTTTCGGCAACCGTCACGCGGAAGGACGGGCATCATCCCATCATCTTCATGCAGGCCGGACCGGTACGGCATCGTGTTGACGCCAAACACCAAGCCGCCGCTCGCCCGTTTACCCATAGCGTATGGGTGCGTCCCACGTCATTTCGGATGTCGGCTGAACCGAATGACGATAAACGGATCCAATTCCACGACCTTTATGACGCTTTGATCGCAGACGAACGGCGGAACCGGCTGATTGTTTCTGACTTGATGGATATTTTACGGGAAGGGCGGACGCCTCTTGTTCTTACCGAGCGCACGGAACATCTGCAAAGGCTGGCCGACCAAATTGCCCCAGCCGTCCGCCATTTATTTGTCCTTCAAGGCGGCATGGGCAAAAAGAAACTCCGCTCCGCTCTGGCGGAACTGGCTGCTATTCCCGAAAACGAGCCGCGCGTTTTGCTGGCCACGGGCGGTTTCATCGGAGAAGGCTTTGACGATGCCCGCCTGGACACCTTGTTCCTGACGCTTCCCGTATCCTGGCGCGGCACCATCACCCAATATGCGGGCCGCCTGCATCGGCTGCATGACAATAAGAGGGAGGTTCGCATCTATGATTATGCCGATCTCGACTCGCCCATGCTGGCGCGGATGTTCGATCGACGTTGCAAGGGCTACGAGGCCATCGGCTACACCGTTCATCTTCCCGCCAGTGCGGTGCCGGGGTGGCCGCCGGACGTTCCGCTCCCGGTGGATCCCGAGTGGAAACGGGACTACGCGGGAAGCATTCAACGGTTGGTTCGGGATGGCGTAGACTCGATGATGGGAAATCTTTTCGTGCATGCCGTTAACGCTTTGCAAGGCGACGGCTCCATGACGGATCGCGCGCGCAGCGCAACGGAAGCCTTTTTGTTTCAAAGGCTGGAGACTATGCCCGAGACGGCCGGGAAGTTTCGCCTGAATGTCGAGTTGCCCATTCCTTTCAATGGACGGGGGAACATGGAAGTGGACCTGTTTTGCGCCGAACTGGGCCTGGCGGTTGAATTGGATGGCGCCCAGCATCTGAACGACGCGGACGCCTACCGCCGCGATCGCCGGAAAGACCATCTTCTGCAAGAAAACGGATTTATTGTACTGCGATTCCTTGCTGACGATGTCGGCAAGTTCCTGGGCGATGTTCTCGATGCCATTCTTCGTGCGATGGCGCATCGGGGGCGGAAATTAAAGTCGAAAACCTAGCCGTGTGCCGAGAAGGTATCTCAGCGGTCCAGATTATGGCAAAATGGCTCTTGTTGCGCACGGCAGCCCCTGAATTATTTTACGAGCGTGTAGTAAGTGCGGATGGTGTTTGACAGTGTTTCAGGCTTAAATTGTCCACCCAGAGTATCTCGCAGAGCTTTCAAAATCGCTTCCCACTCGCTTGATTCAACTGGAAAATTAGCAAGGAACGCATTGACATCGGATGCGATGGAGGCCGGCAGCGACTCCGTCGGCTCTGTTGGAAGTGTTGCCGCCAAGGCGAAAACGTCATTGCGGTGTTTCTTGATATTTCGGATGTCCACGCCCTCGCCCTTTGTGCGTCTTGCGGAGAGATCCAGCCATGCTCTTGATTTAAGCGGGATTAGAGCGGCTGCGTTAGCCATCCAAATGCCCCGAGTACTGTGATGGTGGCTTAACAGGAATTCGTAATAATCGTCGTCGAGAAGTATTGCGGATAGGCTGTCCGCCCCATCGATGCGAACCGGGACGATTTGCTGTCCCTCTTCAAGCATGAGGGCGCTCTCCTTGCGACCGAATATCTCCAGCATGATCGGGTAAGCCTTATCATCAGGCTCGGAGAAGCGATAGAGTATGGGGAGTCCGCCGTCGCTTCGGTGTCGGAGGCGATAACCGCCGGATCTGATGAATTCATGCAAACGCGTGACGAACGGCCTAGACAGGGCGTCGAGGATCAGTACAATATCCAGATCCTCGGTCGCCCGAAAAGAAAGGCCTTGGGTGGCGAACCAGTCGGCGCAGGCAGCTCCACCTATGAGCAGGAAGGAGCCCTCATGGTCTGCGAAATGTCTTTCAAAAATCTCCAGTCCCCTTATCGCCATACAAAGGCCCTCATCATTGATTCCAGTTCGCCCTGAACGCGTTCGTCAGGATCATGCCGGAGACTGAGATACAGGGACAGTGGATCCACGAGCGGTCCATCGGAAAGCAGGCCCGGATCATACTTCCAGCATTCAACACATGCGTGCGCCCCGTTCTCATCCGGCCACCCGTGAATCATCCCTAGCTCCAGCATCTCTTTGAAATGCCGAGGTTTGAGAGCGAAGGTCGGGACATTGTCATCGGAGATGAGGGTGCGTTGGCTCAATGCCGTCATGCCCGCCATCTTCGCGGGAGTCACTGGCTTATCCCATTGAGCCCAACACCGTTTGGCGACAGGTGACTCAAGGAATGGCAGAGCTTTAGCCCACACGGCCCGAGCGTCACCGTCGAAAAACATGCGAGTCTCCTTGCCGGCACGCTCCGCTTTACAGATGCCTTTTGCCTCAAGTTCCGCTCTCGCTTTTGTGATCATCATTCCGGAATAACCGAGTCTTGCCGCAACATCTTTGGACGACAGGGCGTGTAACTCACCGCGAAGGATCTGGTAGAGGATCAGGACTTGGGCGGTCGGCGTCAATTTCTTTCCGGGGGTTACCGTCGCCAAAGAGTGGCGTTCCGTTAGGTTGATGAACGACATGGGCAGGAAGACTTGTGTTCCGGGTACAATGAACGGCACATTGAATCGGACAAGCCGGTTCCTGAGAGTCGAAACTGCGGTGGCCAAGACGAGTATGACGGGTGTCTTTGTCAAATCACCAAGGATGCGGACTTGTTGTCGGTACTCGCCCGGTGTTCCGGCGTTCCAGTCCGCGGATTCGAGGGCCAGGATCCATTCCTTCCCGAACAGATTGGCCCTGTAGAGCGCATATCGTTCGCGCAGGTAAACCGACAGGTTGCTGATCGCCATCCATACAGGCGTCGTCTGGACGTCTTGGAAGTCTGCCAGGAAGGTCTTCGTCCTCTGCAGAAGATCTTTCATGATTAGTAAACTACACGAAAACGATAAACTAGTCAAGTATAGTGATCTTTATTAGTTTATCATAGAATCCCAGTTCCGAGTACATTCGCCCTTCCGCTTACTGGAATGGGTTGTGAACGGTGACCGAACCGATTTTGCGCCCATGTTGCAG
>CAZOZF010000242.1:0-4462 GCA_964584205.1 uncultured Verrucomicrobiota bacterium | reverse complement strand
CGCGACAGAAACATGGACTTATCTCTGGATGCCATAACATTACCGGCATGGGATCCGGTCATGGCCGCGGAATGGGATGAGGCCTTTGAAAAGGTCGAAAACTATCTCCGCGCCTGCCGGGTGGCCAGTCGCCTCCATCGTGCCCGGCTGGCCGCCATGATCCTGCAGCGTGCCATCGAAAAGCGAAATGCTGCACCGGAAGGGAGCCCCCCCGTTCATCTGGCTACGCTTGCCATTGACGAGGCGAGAAGCCTGATCACCCAATGGATGAGCGGCCTGCTCCCGCCGCGCTCTGACGACCGTCCCTATACCCTGCCCGAGGGCTATCTGGCACTCTACCTCTGCGATGCGCCTATGCGTTGGCCCAATGCCTTTCTCAACCCCCAGCTATCCCCTCCTGGCTTTTCCGAAACACTTCATGCCCGGCTCGTCAAAACCGGCCCTGAACTTGAAGTCAGCAGCATGGTCCCCCGCCCTCTGGATCGGGGCTTGATTCCCGATCTGGCGGATTCGGCCCGGGAGACTTTCGACCGATTTCCCATCCTACGAACCCTGTTTCTCTGGCTCTTGATCAGCGCCGGACTTGTTTTCCTTTTCTGGTACACACGCCAATGACAAACTCAAGCCAACCCATACCTGTCGTCAATCTCGGACGCCTCCGTCACTCGGGAACCCGTCAGGCCTTCTTCTTTACCGTGGTGCTGACCTTGACCGGTCTGGCTACCTGGGTCATGGCGGATATTCTCTGGCGAGGCGGCCTCGACGGCATTGAAATCGCCATGTTGATCCTCTTCGTCCCCCTCTTCGGTATGGTGACACTGGGATTCACGCAGGCTGTCTTCGGATTCTTCATCATGTTGCGTCAAAAAAACCCCTGTAGCATCTCGCGGACAATCCCGGACACCCTTCCCGAAATGGCCACACTCCCAGCCACCGCCATTGCGATTCCGATCTACAATGAGGACGTCAGCCGGGTCTATGAGGGAATCCGGACTATTTACCTGGATCTCGTGCGCACCGGTTACATCGAACGATTCGACATCTTCATCCTCAGCGACTCCAACAATCCCAATAAATGGATCGAGGAGGAAGTTGCCTGGATCGACCTATGCAAACAGGTCAAGGGATTCGGTCGGATTTTCTATCGCAAGCGCAACATCGCCCTGAACCGGAAAAGCGGAAACATCAGCGACTTCCTGCGCCGCTGGGGCCGCAAATACCGCTATATGGTGGTGCTTGATGCCGACAGCCTCATGGAGGGAAACACCTTGGCACGCATGGTTCAGATGATGGAGGCAAACCCCACGGCCGGTATTATTCAGACCGTGCCGTCCCCCATACAGGGACATACTTTCTTTGCCCGACTCATGCAATTCTCCGGGGTTCTCTACGGCCCGGTCTTTCAGGCGGGACTGAATTACTGGCAGGCGGGAAGCGGAAACTTCTGGGGACATAACGCCATCATCCGGGTAGCCCCCTTCATTGACCACTGCGCCCTGCCGACCCTGCGTGCCTCGCCCCGTGGCGGACAAAACCGGTTTATGAGCCACGACTATGTCGAAGCGGCTCTGATGCGCCGCGCGAATTATGAAGTGTGGATGGCCTATGAACTGGGCGGCAGCTACGAAAATCTCCCACCCACCCTGGTGGATCATGCCTGCCGCGACCGCCGCTGGTGCCGCGGTAATCTCCAGCACAGCTGGCTGCTCTCCGCAAAGGGATTTCGCCCCATCAACCGGCTCCACCTCGCGCTCGGCATTCTGTCTTATCTTTCCTCTCCCCTCTGGTTCATCTTCATGATCCTCGGCACTATCCAATGTCAACTCTACTGGGCTGCCGGAGCACCGCCGCGGTTTGATTCCGACATCGGCCTGTCCTCCTTCCTGGACATCGGGGGCGGACGCCTGGCCCTGATTCTCTTCCTATTCACCATCGTGATGCTGACTTTGCCGAAAATTCTCGCCGTGCTCTTGACAATTTTCAACCGCAGGCGGCGGATGGCCTTTGGAGGAAGGGCACGGGTATTGCTCGGCTTTGCGCTGGAACACCTCTTTTCCATCCTATTGGCACCCATCCAAATGTGCTTCAATTCACGCTTTGTCACGGAAATCATGCTGGGGCGCGACGTCCCCTGGAATCCCCAGTCGCGGGATGCCGGAAGCAATATCGACTGGGGTGGCGTGATACGGGCCCATGCCGTGCAGACCGCCGTTGGCGTGGTCTGGGCCATGATCGCACTGAGAATCAATCCCGCTTTTTTCTGGTGGCTGAGCCCGGTAACCTTCGGCTTGATGGGATCCATCCCCATCTCGGCGCTTCTCAGCATGCCCGCCGTTGGAAAGCGCCTCAGGCGCATGAAAATTTTTATTATTCCCGCTGAAAGCCACCCTCCGTCCGTGGTCACCCATCTTGAAAAAAATCTGGAAGCCACCCACCGGCATCTGGCGCCACAGGAATGGATTGCTCCTCACTACGGACTCATGCAGGTACTTCTGGATCCCTACCTCAACGCCGCCCACGGTTCATTAATCCGGCAACGAAGAACCCCTCGCCCCCTTAATCGATATCTTCGCGACCTGACCGACCGGCTTCTGACCAAGGGACCGGGCGACCTTAACCGGCGCGAACAGATGGCGCTTCTTCTCAACGCCCAGGCCGTAGCCGAACTCCATGACCGCATCTGGCAACTTCCCGAGGCCCAGCTTTCCCCCTGGTGGAAGCTCGCCATGCGCCATTACAACATCCTCACCGACCGCCCCCAGACCGCGCTGTACCGATAATTCAGACACCCGAATACCTGATCATACAGGGTTACGGGACTTACCGGCCGGGGCGGCCGGCTCCAGTGCTTTCATGGGCCGCCCCATCTTTCAGGTCTAACACTGACGCCCTCAATATTGGGCGGCCAAATCAGCGGCGTGAATAATCTTATAGAAATAGCCGGATCTGAGCACCTCAGGGGAGGGCTCACCATGAACAACCAGGACGCGCTGAATGGTCTTGGAAGGAAATTCCAGTTGAAGTTGCCGCACTTTCCGATCCACCTCCCCAACCACATCCATCCCAAGCGGAGCGACGGAGCACTTCATTTCGCACAAGGTCATGACATTGTCGGCACGGGCAAAAAGGAGATCTACTTGAAATCCCGTACTGTCCCTCGAAGGCGACCGGAAATACGGGCCTGCGGAAAACTCTATTCCTGAAAACCCCAGCAGTCCCGCCAATTGACGCGCATGTCCCATGCATAAGTATTCAAAGGCTCGCCCCCGCCACGCATGATAACGGCCAGTCTGAGAAATACCGGCGAAAAGACCGGTTTGCGCCCGGGAGTGAATCCGCTTGAGATTGGGCCGTATAAAACCGAAATAAAACCTCATGTACGGATCCGGCAACAAATACCGGATGAGTCGTGACTTTTCCCCCTTATCGAGGGGGATGACGGAAGATACAAAACCCGCCGATTCCAAATCCTCCAGATGGGTCGAGAGCGTCCCCCCCAAGTCAATCCCCGCCAGGTCCGCAAGGTCTTTCCGGAACAGTCCCTGGGGATGCGAAGACAGGGCCTCCACAATCTTCCGGTAATCGGGATTCCGCCCAAAATGACTCGTGAACACCCGGTCATATTCTTCGACGAAATACCCGTTGTCCTCAAACGCGAGTTGCTCCACGGCGGAACGAATCGAGGGATACCCACGAACCAAATCCAGATATTTCGGAACTCCCCCAAAATAAAGGTAGGCATCAATGACCTCATCGAGGCCCTTGTCGCCAAGCAACTCACGAGCCTCTCCCAGGCTGAACGCATCCAGACGCAACTGAAGGTCAGTCCTGCCATACAAGGCACTGGACCGCACGACTTTGGACACCATAAACGAGGCGATGGAACCGCATAAAATGAGCTTCACACCGGGAATGTTCGCAAGATATTGTTCCCAGACCATTTTCAGGTCTGACACCAGATTATGCCTGTAATTCGCCATCCACTGAAATTCATCCAAGACGATACAGGCAGGCTCCTTGCGCAAGATGGGCTCCAATGCGACCAGCGCTTCCCGCCACGTCTTAATGGATTTCACATCGAAGGAACATCGCGTCTGCCGGGCGAGTTCAAAAATAAAAGCCTTGATCTGTTCGCTCTTGGACTGGTTCTCGAGTCCTTCGAACACCAATACCCGCCGCCCTTCAAGCGCCTCGCGGATCAGCAGACTTTTCCCAATACGCCTGCGTCCATATATAACCCCAATGGATGGCGTTTCCTTTTGCAGAAATGCCTTCAATAACTTTAACTCTGCTTTTCGCCCAATGAATGCACTACTCATAAATTTATCCTATGACGCATAACAATATGCATTATAGGCTGGAATTCCTCAAGGATAAAAACACTTGAATGGCCCTATCCGGCGCACGAGGCCGGCGGTCCTCCGCCGGTATCCTGGCGCTCCCGGCCGGGACGGCCGGCTCC
>CAZOZF010000241.1:0-4462 GCA_964584205.1 uncultured Verrucomicrobiota bacterium | reverse complement strand
CGGCCGCCGCACTCCATCCCGACCTTTTCTGCGCCACCCAAGCCATTCCCGGCGCCCTGCACCCCAATCCTCCCCTGCGAGACAACCGTTATTCCGTCATCACCCTGCACCGTCCTTCAAATGTCGATGACAAGGATATCCTGGGCGAACTCGTCGCCTTCCTGACCACCGACGTGGCACCCGTCCTGCCTTTGATCTGGCCGGTTCATCCCCGCACCCGCAAGCAACTTGAAGGATTCGGGTTCTGGGAAACACTCCGGAACTGTCCCGGCGTGATCCTCACCCAACCCCTTGGCTACCATGAGATGCTCAGGCTGACCCTTGGCGCCAAGGTCATGTTAACGGACAGCGGTGGACTCCAGGAGGAATGTTGTGTTCTGGGAACGCCCTGCCTGACCCTCCGGAAAAACACCGAGCGCCCCGTCACCTTGCGCGAACACGGCGGAGCCAGCATTCTGGTGGGAAACGACATCGGATTAATTCGGCAGGAATTCCGATTGGCCGCAACCCTGCCCCGCGCCAAACATAGCCCACCCCTGTGGGATGGCCATACCGCCGAACGGATTGTTGCCTGTTTCAGGGAATTAAACTAGTCTGATAAGCCATGAAAGTCTTCGTCACAGGTACCGCCGGGTTTATTGGAATGCACCTGGCCCAGAACCTTCTCGAAGAAGGCCATGAGGTTGTGGGTCTGGATAACTTCAATGATTACTATTCCGTTCAACTTAAGCGAGACCGGCATGCCACACTCAACCGCCATCCCCGTTACACCGGAGTTGAGGGGGATTTGTGCGACACAGCGTTGCTGACCCGCCTTTTCAAAGAACACCGGTTTGACGTGGTCTGCAACCTCGCCGCCCAGGCCGGAGTGCGCTACTCCCTGACCAATCCGTTTGTCTACCAGAAGTCAAACCTGGAGGGGTTTCTCAATGTCCTGGAAGCCTGCCGGCACGCCAAAACCCCGCGCCTCGTGTATGCCTCCAGTTCCAGCGTCTATGGGGGCAATACCAAACTCCCCTTCAGCGAAAACGATCCCGTTGACCATCCCGTGAGTCTCTATGCCGCCACGAAGAAGGCCAACGAACTCATGGCCCACACCTATACGCACCTTTACGGCCTGCAAACCGTGGGCCTCCGTTTTTTCACCGTTTATGGTCCCTGGGGGCGCCCGGATATGGCCATGTGGATTTTCACAAAAACCATGCTTGAAGGGAAACCGATCCCGGTCTTCAATCACGGGAAAATGCGTCGGGACTTCACGTTTGTTGACGATATTGTCGCCGGCGTAAAGGCCTCCCTTTTCAGCCCCGGCCTGAATCCCTATGAAGTGATCAATCTCGGCAACCACCACGCCGAAAACCTGATGGACATGATCGGAATTCTGGCCACCAACCTGGGCGTGGAACCGAAACCGGAATTCTTTCCCATGCAGCCGGGCGATGTCGAGGCCACCTACGCGGACATTTCGCTGGCCCAGACAAAACTGGGATTCACGCCCACCACCTCCATCGCGCAGGGGATTCCCCGATTTCTGGCGTGGTATCGGGACTACCATTCAAAATAGGACTGAGTGATCATGGCCGAAAAAATCACGAGTCTTACCGAGCGGCTCTTGACCTACGATCTGCTTTCCGCAGAGACCGTGATCACGGAAATCAAATCGCCTGCGGCCGCGCGAGAGGCCCTCATTCAGCTGGCTTCGGCGATGACGCAAAGACCCAGCCCCCTGTTCCGGGCGCGTGTCCTTCGCCTGGCTGAAGCCATTACTGAAAAAAACGGATTGCCGCCCGCTTTCTGTCGCAAAACACTTGGCCACGCCACACCCGCCGCCCTGCGACAAGCGGCCTTTGACGCGGTTGCGGAATCCGTCGCACAGTCCACTGAAATTCCCCGTCATCCCAAACCGGCGGCCATTCTTCACGACCAGGTTGTCTGGGTGACCACCCCCGTGCGAATGGATTTTGCCGGAGGCTGGTCTGATACGCCTCCCATCAGCATCGAACTCGGCGGCTGCGTGGTGAATGCGGCCATCACCCTGAACGGCCAATATCCGATTCAGGTCATGGCTAAACTCAACCAGGAGGGAGTCATCCGCCTTTCGAGTATTGATCTGAGTCAACGCATCACCCTGACCACCACGCCCGAACTGCTCGACCACGACAATCCCCAGCACTGGGCGGCCTTGCCGAAGGCAGCGCTGGTGCTGGCCGGAATCGGCCCCAGCAACCCGAAAGTTCCGCTCAAGAAATGGCTCAATGTTCTGGGAGGCGGCCTCGACCTGACGATTTTCTCCGCCCTTCCCAAAGGATCCGGAATGGGAACCAGTTCCATCCTCGGGGCGGCCGTACTCGCCTGCCTGGGTCGTGTTCTCGGCGAGCCGTTCTCCGCAGATCGCCTGATCACACTGGCCAGCATTCTGGAACAGCGCATGTGCACCGGCGGCGGCTGGCAGGATCAGATCGGTGGTATCATTCCCGGCGTCAAGTTGATCCGGACCAAACCCGGGGTTGATCAAGCCACCTCCCTGAGTTGGTCCGTGTTTGATCTCCGCCCCGGAAGCGCGCTTCGGGAACGAACCCTTCTCTACTTCACCGGCCAGAAGCGCATGGCCCGAAACATCCTCCATAATGTTGTCCGCCGGTATCTGGCGCGGGATCCCCTGATCCTGAAAACCGTGAATGAACTCAAGGACACCGCGCTGGACATGAAGGCCAATCTGGACGCCCAGGATGTCGACGGGTTTGCACGCGGGATTGAACGATACTGGTCCCTTAAAAAACAAATTGACCCCGGCGCCACAAATCCACAAATTGAGTCGTTGCTGAAAAGCGTTTCGCAGTGGACCGAGGGGCGCTTGTTGCCGGGGGCGGGAGGGGGCGGATTTATCCTGTTGATCGCCAGAAATGCTGGGGCCGCACAGAAAATCAGGCGTTATTTGACCGCCCATCCCCCCAACACGCTCGCTCGTTTTTTTGATTTTGATGTGGATCAAACGGGGTTGAAAGTCACTGTTTTATAAGGAGCCGTTCATGAATTATCAGGAAAAACTCATTGGAAAATTGAACCGCAAGTCAGCAATAATCGGAATAGTCGGACTGGGTTATGTGGGGCTGCCACTCGTCATCCGCTTTATCGAGGAAGGGTTCCGCGTTCTGGGTATTGACATCGACGCCGTCAAAGTCAACAAGCTCAACGCCGGGAAAAGTTACATCGAGCACATTCCCGCCCCGGCCATACGCCGGTGCGTGAAAGCGGGCTTCCGGGCCACCACGGATTTCGCCGAAGCCCGCAAGACTGATGCGCTCATCATCTGTGTCCCCACTCCCCTGGATGAACATCGCGAGCCCGACTTGAGTTACGTGATTGGCACCGTGGAGTCCCTGATCCCGAATATCCGGGCGGGTCAGATCATGTCGCTTGAAAGCACAACCTATCCGGGGACAACGGACGAGGAACTGCTGCCCCGGATCCAGAGCCGCGGTTTCACGGTGGGAAAAGACTATTTCCTGGTCTTCTCCCCTGAACGCGAGGATCCCGGGAATAAATCTTTCAACACCCGCACCATTCCGAAGGTCTGCGGCGGCGACACCCCGGCCTGCCAAGCGGTCGGCGAAAGCCTTTACAGCCAGGTGATTGACCGGGTCGTTCCCGTCGGATCCACCCGCGTGGCGGAAATGACCAAGCTGCTCGAAAATATCCACCGCTCCGTGAACATCGGGCTGGTGAATGAAATGAAAATCGTGGCCGACAGCATGGGCATCGACATCCATGAGGTTATTGCCGCCGCCTCGACCAAGCCGTTCGGGTTTGTGCCCTATCAGCCCGGCCCCGGGCTGGGCGGCCATTGCATTCCCATCGACCCCTTCTACCTCACCTGGAAAGCCCGGGAATATGGCGTCCACACCCGCTTCATCGAACTGGCCGGCGAGGTGAACAGCGGTATGCCGGAATGGGTTATCAATAAAGTGGCGGATGCCCTGAATGAGCGCGGCAAATCCGTGAAGGGCAGCAAAATCCTGGTCCTGGGCATTTCCTACAAGAAGGATGTGGACGACCCGCGCGAGTCACCGTCTATGATTCTGCTGGAGAAGCTGCGCAAGCGGGGCGCCAAATTTGCCTACTCGGACCCCTACTTCCCAACATTCCCAAAAATGCGGGAACATCATTTTGTTTTGAAAAGCGTGGCGCTGACCCCGCGCAACATCGCTTCGTTCGATTGCATCCTGCTGGCCACAAACCATACGGCCTTCGACTACAAGGGGCTGAAGAAGCATGCGAAACTGCTTGTGGACACCCGGGGAATCTATCTGAAGCCAGCGAAAAATATCGTCAAGGCGTAGGGCTATTACACCACCGTTATGACCATTGCGGCCAGAACCCCCATCACCACCCCGGCCGAGAATCCGATGAAACAGGTTCGAACCCGGGGCGGACGGGGATGAAGGTGGCGGAGGGTTAAAAA
>CAZOZF010000240.1:0-4468 GCA_964584205.1 uncultured Verrucomicrobiota bacterium | reverse complement strand
GCGGTTGATCCCGGTGCCATTATCAATGAATATTCACCACACAAACCCAGAAGCGGCACAAAAAAACGGTTGCCGCCGCCATCAAGCGGTTCAGCGTCGTAGTCCGGGATATGAACTGGGGGTGCGATTTCACTTCGTTGCATCGTCCCGAGAATTTCATCGCTCATCCGATCATTGCGCCCAGCCGCAGGGTGTGATAGATTTCACCGTTTTTTGACAGAAAGAGCAGGTATTCATGAGTGTCCGCGTCCGTTTTGCGCCCAGCCCCACGGGGCAGGTTCATATTGGTAATATTCGCGCCGCCATCTTCAACTGGCTGTTCGCCCGTCACAATGGTGGACAATTTTTGTTGCGTATCGAGGACACGGATCGCGAACGCTCCACCCCCGAGGCGGTCCAAACCATCCTCGGCGCCATGGAATGGCTCGGACTGAACTTCGACGAAGCCCCGCTCTACCAGTCCACCCAGCATGGCCGGCATTGCGAAGCCGCCGAAAAACTATTAGCCGCCGGCCACGCCTACAAAGAGGACAAGGGCGGCACCGGACAGGGCGAATGCATCATCTTCCGGATGCCTGGCTCCGATATGGGGTTCCATGACGAGATCAAGGGCGACCTGCTCAAAAAGGCAGAGGACATGAAGGATTTCGTCATCGTCCGGTCCGACGGCTCGCCGGTCTTTCATCTGGCCAATGTGGTCGACGACATCACGCAGGGCATCACCCACATCATCCGCGGCGACGATCATGTCGAGAATACCTTCCGTCATGTCGCGCTCTACCAGGCGCTCGGCGCCCCCGTCCCCCGCTACGCCCATCTCCCGATGATCGTGAACGCCCAGGGCAAACCCTATTCCAAACGGGATGGCGCCGCTTATGTCGGACAGTTCCGCGACATGGGCTACTCGGCCGACGCCCTGTTCAATTACCTCACCCTCCTCGGTTGGTCACCCGGCGAGGATCGTGAAAAAATGACCCGCGATGAAATTATCGCCGCCTTCACCCTCGACCGCGTGAAAAGCAGCCCCGCCCAGATGGATATCCGGAAACTGACCCATATGAACGGCCTCTATCTGGCCGATCTCCCTCTGGATATCTTCGCCACGGGCGTGCGACGCCATCTCATCAGGCTCGACTGGGGCCAGGCCCTTGACGAGACCCTCTTCTTGAAGGTCTGCCGCCTGATGCAGTCCCGCACCCCGCTCTTCGTACAGTCGGAAAGCTGGAAGTATTTCTTCGTGGATCCCCTCGACTACGACGAAAAAGCCGTCCACAAAACCCTCCGCAAGGAAGGCGTCAAAACGGCCCTGGAGACCCTCCGGGATCATCTGGCCGCATGCGACTTTTCCGAGATCGGCATTCAGCAGGCGATCCGCAGTTCCGAGGCGGCGCTCGGCTCCGGCGAAGGCAAACTCAACCAGACCATCCGGATCGCCGTCACCGGCGTCACGACCGGCGCCGGCATCTATGAAACCCTCTGCGTACTGGGTCGGGAACGATCCCTGGCCCGTTTCAACAACACCCTGACGACCCAATTGGGAGCCCCATGAGCACACCTGAACCCATAGCCCCCTCCGATTTCGTCCGCGATATCATCACGGCGGATCTGGCCTCTGGAAAACAGTCCCGCATCGTCACCCGGTTCCCGCCCGAACCCAACGGCTACCTTCACATCGGCCATGCCAAGGCCATCTGCATCGACTTCGGAACGGCGCAGGAATTTGGCGGGGAATGCCACCTGCGCATGGACGACACCAATCCCTCCAAGGAAACCATGGAGTATGTGGAAAGCATCAAGCAGGATGTCCGCTGGCTCGGCTTCGACTGGGGCGAGCACTTTTATTTTTCCGCCGACTATTTCGAAACCATGGTTGAATGCGCCCGCACCCTCATTAAAAACGGGAAGGCCTATGTCTGTGAACTGACCCTGGACCAGTGGAAGGACTATCGCGGGATCCCCACTCAACCCGGCAAGGAGAGCCCCTCCCGGAATCGGCCCGTGGCCGAAAGCCTCGACCTCTTCGCCCGGATGCGGGCGGGCGAATTCCCCGATGGCACCTTGTGCGTACGCGCCAAAATCGACATGGCCTCGCCCAACCTGCATCTCCGGGATCCGGTGATTTACCGGATCATGCGCGCCCACCATTACCGGGCCGGTGACAAGTGGTGCATCTATCCCACCTACGATTTCGCGCACCCCATCGAGGATGCTCTGGAAAAAATCACCCACTCGCTCTGTACCCTGGAGTTCGAGGTACACCGGCCGCTCTATGACTGGTTCATCGAGGCTCTCGGGTTCGAGGCAAAACCACGCCAGATCGAGTTCTCCCGCCTGAACGTCACCTATACGGTCATGAGTAAGCGGAAACTCCTGGAACTCGTCCGCGACGGCCATGTCAAGGGCTGGGACGATCCCCGGATGCCGACGATTGCCGGCCTGCGGCGGCGCGGCTTCACCCCTGAATCGATCCGGAACTTCTGCAAGCGGGTCGGCGTGACCAAGTTCGACGGCTTCACCGACATTGCCCTGCTGGAGCATTGCCTGCGCGAGGAATTGAACAAGACCGCGCCCCGCGCCATGGCCGTGCTCGACCCCGTCAAGGTGGTCATCGAGAACTTTCCCGCCGACCAGGTGGAATGGGTCGACGCCATCAATAATCCCGAAGATCCCGTCGGCGGAACCCGGTCTATCCCCTTCTCCCGCGAGCTTTACATCGAGCGGGACGATTTCCGGGAAGATGCCCCGAAAAAATACTTCCGCCTGGCACCGGGCAAGGAAGTCCGCCTGCGCTACGGCTATTTCATCACCTGCACCGGATTCACCAAGGATTCGACCACCGGCGACATCACCGAAATTCGCTGCACCTACGACCCGGCCACCCGCGGCGGAAACGCGCCGGACGGACGCAAGGTCAAGGGAACCATTCACTGGGTGGCGGCTCCACATGCCGTCCCGACGGAAATCCGGCTTTATGACCGCCTGTTCAAGGTCGAGCATCCTGAGGATGTTGCCGAGGGCGTGGATTTCAAGACCAACCTGAACACTGACTCCCTGAAAGTGGTCCGGGCCATGATGGAACCGTCGCCCGCAAAAGCCACGCCCGGAACACGCTTCCAGTTCGAGCGAAAGGGGTATTTCATTGCCGACAGCCAGGACCACACAGAAAGCGCCCCTGTCTTCAATCAAATTGTCCCACTGAAAGATTCGTGGGTGAAATCCGAAGGGATGTAACGATGGCCATGCTGCATAAACCATACGGAACGACCGGAGTCAAGGCATCGGCCATCGGGTTTGGGGCCATGCGTTTTTTGGATCAGGACAACACCGAACAATGCGCCTCACTGGTGAAATACGCCTACGACAAAGGCATCACCTATTTCGACACCGCCCCGGGCTACGGCAAGTCCGAGGAACTGCTGGGTGTTGCCTTTAAAACCATGTTGAAGGAGCGCGCCAAACGCCCCTTCACCGTCTCCAGTAAAACCTTCGGCGGCGATCCCTCCTCCGTCCGGCGCGATCTGGAAACCTCCCTCACCCGCATGGGGTTGGAGTATCTGGATTTTTACCACATGTGGTGTATTCTCACGCCCGAGGCGTATGCCGAACGCAAACGCAACGGCGCCCTGAAGGAATTCGAGCGGCTCAAGGACGAAGGCTTGATCCGGCACATCTGTGTATCCTCCCACATGACCGGCGGCGACATTGGAACCCTGCTTGCAGATTACCCGTTCGAAGGCGTACTGCTCGGCTATTCGGCCATGAACTTCGCCTACCGGGAAGCCGCTCTGGATGCCGCCGCCAAGGCCCGGCTCGGCGTTGTGGCCATGAATCCCCTCGGAGGCGGCCTGATTCCGCGCGAGCCGGCCCGATTTGATTTTGTGCGAACCCGTTCCGACGAAACCGTAGTGGAAGGCGCACTACGCTTCATTCTCAATGACCCGCGCATCACCGTCGCTCTTGTGGGATTCAGCGACACCCATCAGGTGGATGAGGCCGTGCGCGCCGCAGCCGGTTTTCAGCCCCTGTCGGACGAACAAACCGGAAAAATCCGATCCGGGCTCCAGGCGGCCTTCAACGAGCTCTGCACCGGATGCCAATACTGTGACCAGTGTCCCCAGGGCATTCCTATTCCCCGGTACCTGGACGCCTACAACCACCTGTTGCTGGGGGATGGCCCGCAGGGCATGATCAACCGCCTGAAGTGGCATTGGGGGATCTCGCTGGAGGACAACACGCTGGACCGGTGCAACCGGTGCGGCCTATGCGAAACGGTCTGCACCCAGAAACTCCCTATTCCCGATCGTCTGGCCACCCTTCGCGACGAAATCGCAAAAGCCCGGCTCACCGCAAAGAAGTAACGATCTATCCGTATGCGGAAAGATTCACCACCCGCTTCGCTGGAGAAAACGGAGGGGACGGAGAGGACGGGGAAGAAGAAAATGTTGCGGCATTTTGATGCGGCGAATAC
>CAZOZF010000239.1:0-4553 GCA_964584205.1 uncultured Verrucomicrobiota bacterium | reverse complement strand
GGTGAAGGCGCAGGTTGAAGGACGCAGTCTGGTGCCGTTGTTGAAGAATCCGCAAGCTGTCTGGCCGGACCGGACTCTTGTCACGCATGTGGGACGTTGGGGCGGGATGACGCCCGGCGCTCCGCCTGAGAAGTATGGAGAAGGCGTTGGACAGTGCAGTATCCGCAATCACCGGTTCAGTTTGGTTCGGGGCAGTCAAGACTGGGAACTGTTCGACATCAAAACCGATCCCGGTCAGAGCAGGAATATTGCCGCCGGTCATCCGGATATCGTCAAGCGGTTGGCGGCAACCTATGACCAGTGGTGGCAGGATGTTCAGCCCTATCTGGTGAATGAAGAGGCCTTCAAGAGTGCACCCTCCGTGAATCCATTCAAGCAGCAGTACTGGAAGCAGTTCAAACGGCAGGATGCTGCATCTGTCCCAAGTGATGCGCAAGGTCATTGATCTGCCTGTAGGATGACATCAGGCAGGGTGAAGGCGCTGCATCACCTCAAGAGCACGATCGCCAGCAGGCAGATTTGCAGAACGACGCCGATCAGGTTTCCCAGCCACACGGCCAGGCGCCGGAAGCGGAATCCGTAGAGGAACCAGAAGCAATAAATGACCAGGAACCCCGCCAGATAGATGGGGGAGAGTGATGACGGGGTGGTGCTGACCCATTCCGCGCGGATCTGCGCCATGATCAACGCCGGCCCGATGAATCCGATACACACGCCGGCCCCTTCAAATATGTTTTCAGGAATCTCGTGGAATTTCATGAAGGAAAAGTAGCCTAACCGGCGCCAAATTGCACTCGGAATTATGCAGCCATCAGTAATGGGACAAGCAGAAGCGCCAGAATCCGATCCTGGTAGATTTTGCGAGGAATCCCGGTTCGGATGGTTTCGCCATGCCGGAAATTGTGATGTCCGTGTCGCGGCAGGGGACTGCCCCTCCCGGATTGAGCAAGGAAAGCCACGGAAAAGTGTCACCCACTTTTATCTGGAACATGGTCTCATCGATGGTTTTCGCTACACTTAGCCCACTTGGATGGGGAGACGCCGAATCGTTGGATGAAGGCCCGGTGGAGGGTCCGTGGCGTATTGAAGCCGCAGGCTTGCGCGATCTCCTGTAAGGACAGCTCGTTTTCGGCGAGCAATTGCTGGGCGTGGTCCTGTCTGGCGTTCATCAGATAGTCGTGGGGGGAACAGCGCATCTCATCCTTGAACAAGAGATACAACTGCCTGCGCGAGACGCCTGCTGAGGCGGCGATGTCGTCCATGGTCAGGAGGCGTTGGAACTCGCTGTCAATCATCTTCACGGCCGCCTTCAAGTGAGGGTTGACGATGGCGAGGCAGTGGGTCGAGAGCCGTTGCGTAAGCGCGCCCGCCGGGATGACGGTCGTGGGCGGAACGTTCTTGCCTTGCATCAGTTGATCCAGCACCGCCGCGGATTGGAACCCGAGTTCGTCCATGTTCAGGCTGATGCTCGAGATGGGGAGTGATGAGAAGGCGCACAGCGCTTCGAGATCGCCCACGCCGATCACGGAGACCTCCTCAGGGGTGTGGAGCCCGGCACTGTGGCAGAGGTCGATCAGGACCGAGGCGTCGTGATCGTCACGGGCCATCACCCCCAAGGGCCTGGGGCTCTGCTGGAGTTTGTGGAGAACGGTTTTCGCGTTGAAGGAGGTGTTGCCGCAGGATAGATCGGCGCAGGGGAAGCCGAGTTCGCGGAGCCGCCCCTCGAAAGCGCCTTTCCGTTCCTTGCCCGACGGACAGGCATCGCAGGCGAACCAGGCGTAATGGCGGTGATAGAGGCCATACAAGTGATCGGCCGCCAGACGTCCGGCCTGCTGGTTGTCCGGCATAACCATCGGGGCCTTGATCCCGGGATTCTCAGTGCCCAGGATCACGGTCGGCACAGCCTTTGCCATGTTGCGGACGTAGGTCCTGACGGCCGGATCGGCGTGCCGCATGGCGATCATCCCTTGAAACGTGTGGTCCCTGGGGCATATGTTGAGGAAAAAGTGGCGGGTGTCCATCGTCCATCCAGCCTGGTGCGCATACCGGCTGATACCCTGGAAAATGCGATAATCATTCCAGGCCAGCATGAAGAAGATTGAGGTGGTGCGCTTCATTTGAACATTTGAATTGTGGGGCAATAAGTCCCTTTTTGCAAGAGCGATCAGCTTACCGCTTCCGAGCAGTGGCAGCGCCTGACGCTTAAGGCGTCTTCTCTCCCCGCTATCCCTTCCGGTGTGTCTTGCGATAGGCCAACGGGGTCATGCCTGTCCGCCGGACGAAGAACCGGGCCAGATGGGCATCGTTGTCATAGCCGGTAACGACGGCGATCTTGTTGACAGGCAGGGTGGT
Organism: uncultured Verrucomicrobiota bacterium; assembly: GCA_964584205.1. Lineage (GTDB taxonomy): Bacteria > Verrucomicrobiota > Kiritimatiellia > CAIKKV01 > CAITUY01 > JAABPW01. The sequence continues at coordinate 2,201 of CAZOZF010000239.1, read as the reverse complement.
TCCGGCTGGCCATCAACCGCCGGGGCATGGAACCTGTCATGACCCGAGCATAATAAGGGGGGGGTGGACCCGGCGGCGTGCACGAATTGTCCGATGTTTGCACAAATTGTCCGTATCATATTGCGGAAAGATGTGTCATAGTGGATTTTATCAGGGTTGTGCCGGTTGGGCTGGCCGCCCGCAGGGTTGACAGAATACATAAAGGGGTTAGCAGGGAGAGACTATGTACAACCATTTCTATCCGAAGGGGATCCCATCCGGCTCGCGCTCTCCCATTCCGCGCCTTCCTGCTGCGGCCGTCACTGCGCCTGCCTCCCTGACGCCGAATACGGATCTGAGCAATAACAAAGCTGGAGTAAGAACCGAAAACGGGAGAAGGAGACTATGAGAAAGATACTGCTGACGATTATGGGCGTTGTTATGCTGGCCTCCCTGTCGCATGCCGTGGAGGCCCCCCTGGTTCCCGTGGAAACCAAGGCGCAGAAGGATCAGCGGATGAAATGGTTCCGGGAGGCCAGGTTCGGGATGTTCATCCACTGGGGTGTCTATGCCCAGTTTGCCGGTTCCTACAAGGGTGAGAAGATCGACAAGGGCAGTTGCGGATCCCTGGGGGAATGGATTATGCTGGCCGCGAAGATCCCCATTGCGGATTACAAGCAGGGGGCCACCCGGTTCAACCCGGAGATGTTCGATGCCGATACCTGGGTGGCGATCGCCAAGGAGGCCGGCATGAAATACATCGTGATCACCGCCAAGCATCACGACGGCTTTGCCATGTACCACACGGCTGTTGATCAGTACAACATCGTTGATGCCACCCCGTTCAAGCGTGACCCCATTGCCGAATTGGCGGCGGCCTGCAGGAAGGCGGGGATCAAGTTCGGTGTCTATTACTCCCAGAATCTCGACTGGGGCCATCCCGGGGGCGGCGCCATGTCCGGTCCCCGCTGGGATCCCGGCCAGGAGGGCGACTATGACCAGTATATCCGGACCGTGGCCGCGCCGCAGGTCGAGGAACTGATCACGCGGTTCCAGCCGGCGGTCCTGTGGTTCGATATCCCCAACGGGCGCCTGACCACCAACCAGGTCCGGGCGCTCATGGCGGCGTTTCCGAAAAATCCGGGCATGATCTACAACAACCGCATGGGCGGGGGCGTCCAGGGCGATATCGAGACGCCCGAGCAAACCATTCCGGCCACCGGTTTCCCGGGGCGCGACTGGGAAACCTGCATGACCATCAACGATACCTGGGGCTACAAGGCTTATGATCTCAATTTCAAGCCTACCTCAAGGCTCCTGATCAACCTGGTTGATATCGCCAGCAAGGGAGGGAACTACCTGCTGAATGTCGGTCCGGACGACAAGGGCCTGATCCCGGCCCCTGAAGTGGAACGGCTGGCCGAGATGGGGCAATGGCTGAAGGTGAACGGGGAAGCCATTTACGGCACGACCGCCAGCCCGTTCAGGAAGCAATTGGCCTGGGGACGCGCCACCCAGCGCCCCGGCAAAACCTGTCTGTATGTCTTTAACAGGCCCGGTAAACTGTATCTGCATGTCTTTGACTGGCCGAAGGACGGCAAACTGGTGGTTCCCGGCCTGAAGAGCAAGGTCCGCAATGCGTATCTGCTGGCAGATGCAGGGAAGGCCAGGCTTGCGGTCACCGAGGAGGGAGAATCAAAGGTGGTCGCCGTGGGCGGAAAGGCGCCGGATCCGGTCATTTCGGTTGTCGTCCTGGAAATTGACGGCGCGATCGAGGTTGAGCAGGTGTTCATCAAACCCGCCGCTGATGGGACCCTCGCCCTTCCGGCCCAATTGGCTGACTTACACGGTGCGTCATGCCAGATTGATACCCAGGACGGCTTCGCGAATATCGGACATTGGCTGAATAGTGACGCATGGGTGAGTTGGGAATTCACCGGGACCAAAGCGGGTGTGTATGAAGTCGTGGCTGATATTGCCGGCCCCGACGACAGCAAGGCGGCCCTGGAAATCGGGAAAGAAAAACTGCCGATCGCTTTCACCAAAACCGGAAACTATGGAAAGTATCAGCCTCAAGTCCTCGGTCAGATAAAGATTGCCGGGGAAGGGGTTATGCAGCTGTCCATTCGACCGGACAAAGAAGGCTGGAAGGCGGTTAATCTCAGGCAAGTCACCCTGCGTTATTTGCGGATTTAGTTAACATTCCGGGAAATCATCACATG
>CAZOZF010000238.1:0-4569 GCA_964584205.1 uncultured Verrucomicrobiota bacterium | reverse complement strand
TTCAACCGCGCGTTTGCGGCGGTGTTTGATTCGCATGTGGCGACGATCCTGACCGGGGTGATCATGTTCATCTTCGGATCCGGCCCGGTTCGCGGGTATGCCGTTACCCTGATCGCCGGTCTGCTGGTCAATCTCTATACGGCCGTTACCGTCACCCACATGTGTCATTCAGTGATCGCCAACTACACGAACAAGGTGTCGGTTCTCAAGATGATGAACTTTATTCCCGAGACCAAGATTGACTTCATTGGCAAGTGGAAATGGTGGCTGAGCGGTACGTTCCTGGTGGTGGTCGTCTCCTGGGGCCTCATGGTGTCCAACGGCATGAAGGACAAATCGAGTGTGTTCGGCGTGGACTTTACGGGGGGCACGCAGATGACCCTGAGTTTCCTGGTCAAGCCGGGCATTGAGGAAGTGCGCGGCGTGTTGACCCAGGGCGGCGTCAAGGATCCCATGATCCAGTTCCAGAAGGGAATGGAGTCGGGTGCCGGCGAAATTCTGCTGGTCAAGGTGGCGACATTGGAGGAAGGGCGGACGGTGGAAAGCCTTCTAACCAGCCAGATCTCCAAGGCGGGTTTCAAGTTGATGCAGCAGGATGATGTCGGTCCCCAGATTGGCAAGGAGCTGATGAGCCGGGCCATGTGGGCGATGATCCTGGGTATGGTGGCCATGGTGATCTACATCGCCATTCGGTTTGAGTTCGGCTTCGGGTTGGGTGCTGTGGTGGCGACCTTCCATGATGCCGCGATCACCCTGGGAGTGTGCCATCTGCTGGGCTTCCCGATCACGATGACCATGATTGCCGCCGTGCTGACGATCATTGGTTATTCGATCAACGACACCATTGTGATCTTTGACCGGATTCGTGAAAATCTGCGCCTGTATCAGGGCCGCCAGACCTTCAAGGATCTCTGCAATCTGAGTATCAACCAGACGCTGGCCCGAACGCTGCTGACCAACTTCTTTACGTTGATCTCTGTGTTCTTCCTGTTTCTCATGGGCGGAAATGCCCTGCGTGACTTCTCCGTGGCAATGCTGGTGGGGATGATCACCGGCACCTATTCGAGTATCTATATCGCCACCCCGGTGACCCTGGCCTGGTACCGCTGGAAATCCCCCGATCTCGGGACCGGTAAATAGGATCTGTGAAGCACTGGAAGGTTTTGACACCTGACGACGGGCCGGCGGAAGCGCTGGCCCGTCAGTCTTTTTTACCCCTCCCCCTGGCCCGGTTGTTGTGTTCCCGGGGAGTGACGACGCCTGAGGAGGCCGACCGGTTCCTGAATCCCCGGCTCAGCGACATGGGGGATCCCTTCCGGTTGCCCGGCATGGAGAAAGCGGTCGAGCGGATCTGGAAGGCGATCCAGGACGAGACTCCGATTGTAGTCTATGGGGACTATGATGTGGATGGTGTCACCAGCGCCGCCCTGATGAGTCTGGTCCTCACACATCTGGGTGCCCGGGTGACGCGGCATCTTCCGAACCGGATGGAGGAAGGCTACGGCTTGGGCGCAGAGGCGGTGGACCGGTTTGTCCGAACGGATAAACCCGGCTTGATCATCACGACGGATTGCGGCACCGGTTCCCATGCGGCAGTGGCGGCAGCGCGCGCCCTCGGCGTCGATGTCGTGGTTACCGATCATCACGAGATTTCCGATTCACCGGCGGCGGCTGTGGCGGTGGTGAATCCCAAGCTGGGCACTGATCCCTCTTCCCGGATACTGGCCGGGGTCGGGGTGGCCTTTCAGGTGTGCTATGCCGTGCTGAAGCGGGGCCGGGAACGGCGCTGCAAGGCGGCGGCGGATCTGGATCTGCGAAGTCATCTTGACCTGGTCGCGTTGGGCACGATCGCCGATATGGTTCCCATGCTCCATGAAAACCGGATTCTGGTCCGGCATGGTCTGACGCAGTTGAACCGGCGTGAACGGAAAGGACTGCAGGCCCTGGTCGAGGTGGCGGGTGCCAAGGGCGAGCTGGGAGCGTATCACGTGGGCTTTGTCCTGGGACCCCGAATGAATGCGGCCGGGCGGTTGGGAAATGCCGGGGATGCGCTTGAACTGCTACTGACGGACGATGCGGATCGTGCGGGAAGCCTGGCGCAGAAACTTGATGGAGCCAATCGCGACCGGAAGCAGATCGAGAAAGAGATCATGGACGAGGCGATTCGTCGCATTGATGCTGACTTTGATCCCGGATCCCATTTTGGCATTGTGGTCGGGGATGCGGGCTGGCATGTGGGAGTGGTGGGGATTGTGGCCTCCCGCCTGGCGAGCCGGTATGGCCGTCCGGCCATCGTGGTGGGGTTTGATGAGACGGGAACGGGGCGGGGTTCCTGTCGAAGCATTGAGGGGTTCGACCTGCTTTCCGGATTGAAGCGATGTTCAGAGTATCTGGCGCGCTATGGCGGACATGAAATGGCGGCCGGACTGGAAGTGCAGAGGGAACACTTTGAGTCCTTTCAGAAGGCGTTTCATGAGTCGTGTTCCGTTTCGCTGAAGGGCCGGGATTTGCGAAAGACTCTGGTGATAGACGGATGGGTGAGCCTGCCGGAACTTCTGGAGCCCCAATTTATGGAGGGGGTCAACCGGATGGCTCCCTTTGGCGAGGGGAATCCTGAGCCGGTCTGGGGGCTCAAGGGCGTCCAGGTTATCGGGATGCCTAAAGTGGTGGGCGAGGCCCATCTCAAGATGAGGATTGGGGTCGGTGGGTCGTCGTGTGAGGCGATCGGGTTCAACATGGCGGATCGTCTCGAGAAATTTCCGGAAGGCCCCCTGGATATGGCCTTTACCCTTCGGGCGAACACCTATCTTGGCCGTACGACTCCGCAACTGCATCTTCAGGATTTTCGGGTTGGATTTTGACGGGGAATCGTCGATTAACCAGTGAGCCCCTCAACTTCTTATCGCCCAGCGAAGTTTTGCGGAGCTTGAGCGGGGGTTGTTGAAGATTTCAGAAGCGTTTGGGCGGATTGGATCGTCCGCGACGACGCGGTAGGCGCCGTTGCGCAGGCCGGCCTCGAATGCTTTCTTTACCCGACGGTCTTCGCCTGAGTGAAAGGTCAGGATGGCGACACGGCCTCCAGAATTGAGACAATCGGGAAGCACCCGAAGAAACTGATCAAGCGCGACCAATTCCTCGTTGACGGCAATGCGGAGAGCTTGAAAAAGGCGGCGAATGGATTTGACGCGATCCGCTTCGGCGACGGATTGGGGGAGGGCCTGGCGGACGGCGTTGCCCAGCGATAGCGTGGTGTCGAAACGACATCCCGCCAAGGCGGTTGCCAGCGCTCTGGCATGAGGTTCGTCTGAATTATCCGCCAGCAAACGCGCGAGCTTTTCCGGACTGATTCCCTGAATCAGATCCGAGGCCGATTGCCCGCGCTGCGGATTCATCCGCATGTCAAGCGGGCCATCCCGTTTCACTGAAAATCCGCGTGCCGGGTCGTCGATCTGCATGGAGGAGACGCCCAGGTCGGCAAGGATCAGGTCTACGCCACCGAGCCCTTCCGTTGCGAGGATCTTCGGGAGGCCGGCGAAGTTGCTGCGATGCGCACGGAATGTCCCGGATCCAAGTCCGAGGGCTTGCAGCCGGGCCTCCGTTTTCGGGAGTTCGATTGGATCGACATCCAGTCCGATAAGCCGGCCTGCTGGCTGAAGCAAAGGGAGGATCGCCCGGGCGTGACCCCCGTAACCCAGCGTGCAATCCACGGCCGTCTCGCCGGCTTGGGGATTCAACGCCAGCAGGATTTCAGCGACCATGATGGGGCGATGTGTACCCGCCGGTGTTTTGCCGGCCGCGAGAAGTTTGTGGATCGTTTCGGGATGATCGGCCGGCTCGAGTTCCTTGTATTTATCCGCAAAACGACACGGGTTTTTGCCGGGGTAGCGCGCTCGACGGCGATGCGGCTGACGGCCCATGGAGGAGGGATCGACAGGCTCCGGGGCCGGGGCCTCGTGACCGTCACTTCCCCTCATAAACCTCCTGGTTATAGAGATCCTTCAAGCCGTTGATGAAGTTTCGTAGAAACTGGTCCCCGCAGGGTGTGAAGTTCCGGTTGTCCTTCTGCCGGAACAGGGCGCCCAGTTCCGAGCGGGTGATATCGGGCTTTGATTTTTTCATAATGGCCAGAACCTCCTCCTCCTTCAGTTCGAGCGCGATGCGGAGTTTTTTGAGAATATCATTATTGCTCAGGACGGACGTCGGAATGACGGGGGCAGGCGGCGCATTCTCGCGTTTCCCGCGGCGCTTGATGATCAGACCGTCAAGAAACGCCGAGAGGAGGGCATCGGGACAGTCCATGAATCCTTCCGCGTCCTCCTGCTTGAGCAAGTTCTGAATGACCTCCCGATCCAGCGGAGACTGGCTGAGCCGGAAGATTTCGACCAGTTTATTGTCATTCAGGTTGAGGTTATAGCGAAGTCGTCTCAGCGTATCATTATTGGTCAGCGGCATACGGTTTCTCCTGTTTCAAAAGTGGCAGGATAGCAAAAGAGCGACTAAGCGACAGGATAATCAGGTCCACACAGGGGGCGGGTGTGATTTCACTTCGTTGCATCGCACCCCCGTGTC
>CAZOZF010000237.1:0-4578 GCA_964584205.1 uncultured Verrucomicrobiota bacterium | reverse complement strand
GGTCTTCCGCCTGGTGATCTTGCAGGCTCCTCTTGAAATTCTCATATCCGCCTGGTCCGCCACAATCTTCAGGCGGACAAGCGTTCTCACCGCCGACACAGCGGGGATAGACGCAGTCCGGCTCCTTCTGCAGGACGGCCTCTAACTCCACCGAATGGATCCAATTGTCTCCAAAGTCATACACATACTCCGCGCGGTTGTTGACCAGCGTAAAGAACCGGGAGATCCGAGTCTTCCAGCCCGGCAGGGTCTTATATGACATGAAATCATCATCCTCTTCGTCAGGAATCCCGAACCGGGTGAGTGCATCAGTCGATGGGTTTGGCAGGGTAAACAGGTGAAGGTGGTAATCGAGCCAGCCGAAAGCATCGGTGATGGCACAATGGAGATCCCAGAATGTATAACACCCCGGAACCTGAATTCGCCGCCACACCAGTGGCTCGGTTTCCTGAAGGGTGACCTTGAACTGGTACACCTTCGTAAAAGAAAGAGGAACGGCAAAAGGCGTGGACGGCGCGGGCGCCGTTCGGGGAACACGCTGCAAATCCACCCGTTTCGGATCCTCTGCTGCCACAGGAGTGGAACCCTTTTGGCCCACCGTCTCGACCGGGATGGCCACGGGATCGCCCCCGGCGTCAAGCCCGGCCACTTTGGAGCGTAGTTCGCAAAGCGCCTCCACAGGGTAGGCGAAATGCAGAGTGCCCATGGGGGTTCGGTTCAACTGCATCGACGCATCAAACGGGGAGAGCCCCCTGCAGCCCATGGAAAAGGTGGCGTTCCGCTCCAGGTCGTTCATGGATGCAGTAATGGACCGGTTCAGTGCCTTGGAATAGCGAATGACATCGGCGCTCGGTGCGATAAACCGCTCATAGAATGGCGCCATTTTATATTCCTGAAGCACCTCGCGAAGCATGGCGAAACCATCCCGGATGAACGTGTGGTCATCGGTGATCCCTTTCCCGTGCAAGACCACGGAAAACAGCGACACCGTGTTGGTGATGAGGATGTACTGTGCCCGATTGACCGTGAACACCCGGGCCGACCAGTCGGCAAACGGATTGGGATCTGCCGGCAGTATAATCCCTGGCTCCATATGAATCTTCTTCCCCAACCTCGCCGTCAACCGCATGATCATGGTGATGTCTCCCACCTTTCCCCCTCAGAATAATTCAAAAAACGACTCCTGCCCCAGATGTTTAACATACTGACGGATCACGGGACTTCATCTTCAGTTATCCGATATTTTCGGACAACACAACCCTGCTACTTCCGTAATTTATCAATTGCAACCCAATCACCTGGGGCGCGCTCATATTGCCAGAAGGTCCAACCGTTACAGGTGCGCCGCTTGCACGCGAGTGCGGCGGCCATGGACGGGGAAGTATAGACTTTGCCGTCAAAACGGACGGTTCCGTCACGACGAACACGGGCGGTGAGGATTTCGCCCTTGAATCTGGCGCGTAGCAACATGGGCGTGGAGATATATTCCGCGAGAGCCGGGGTGCGACCATCATGCTCTTCTTCAACGGGAGTTACGGGCTTTATTTCCTTCCGACTAACGCCAAACAGGCCATCCATCTCCGACAGAACGCATTTCTTGATATCCCGGCGGAACCTCCGGCGCAGGTCCTCCGATTTCGCAAACTTCCCCTTCTGCTTGTTGCCGGAGGGTTTGACTGTCCGCAACATCAAGGCCTCAAGTTCCCTCAGGTGATTGTCGCCGACCGTCAGGTAAACCGAGAATTGATCCCATGACCCGCCATGCCGATCTTTGAGATGTTGTTTGAGGCGATTCCGCAGGTTGGTCGCCAGCCCGACATAGTAAAGTTTTCCCCGGCGATACAACGCATAGATCCCCTGCCGCCCCCGCGCATACTGCCCGATAATATCCTGATGCCGCTCCAACGCCTGACGGGAGATGTTCTCCAAATGTTGACAAACTAACTGTGTGCGTCGTTTCATTAGTCTTCTCCCTTTAGTTGGCTCACCGTCCAGGCGGCAGCCTCATCCAGCTTCGTTTCCCGGACATACTGGAATACAGCCGGCAACTCTTCACATTCTTTCGCCTGGCCACTTTCCTCTGCCGTTAAAGCAAAGTCCTCTAGCGAAGGATCCGTCAATGGTGACCCTATCATATAACTGTGCGGTACGGCTTTGCCGGCCCTAAGGCGAGCCAATATGCCAGCGTCAACTCGATAAAGGGGAACTGGGCATTTTAGGACCAGATCCATTAACCCAGAGTGTTTAAGAGGCCGCGCGACGCGTCCTTGAGCGGCTGACGCTGGAAGTTTGCGAGGGCATCAACGAGAGCAATGCGATCAGTAGTTGCCATGATTATATCTTTCACTGGATTCCAGCAGGGCTTTGCCTTTGGCTGTTAGGCGGTATTTTTGGAGGCGGCTCTTGGGATTATCGGGGATGGTATATTCGATAATTTCCCGCCCCAATAGATCCTTGATGGTTCGCTTGAAGGATCCTGTTTTGCTATCCAACTTCAGTTTCGCCGTTAATTCGTTTGCCGAAAGAGACTGTTCAACCAAAGCTTGAACAATATCGCGCCACTGCCCCCCTGACTCTCCCCCCGACTCTCCCCCTGACTGGGCCCCTGACTGGGCCCCTGACTGGGCCCCTGACTGGGCCCCTGACTGGGCCCCTGCTGGCTTTTCTTGTCCGGTGACTTGCGCGGTGACTGCAGTCTGGCCCGCCTGCGGGGCATCGAAATCAGGGTATCTGACGATAATCCGGAAAACATCGCCTTCGATCAGTTCCGGATCACTCCCGCCAAAGAGTTTCCCGTATTTCATCAGTTTGCGCGTGCCGGAGCCCAGTTCGTCCGCCCGCCCGATCTGCTGGAAAAAGTGGGCAATGACCGGGTTCTTGGGAAACGGGGTGAAAATGGCCGGATCAATGGGGCCAAATCCATGGGGCTTATTGCTGTTTTCGGTGCGGACCACACCCCGCTCAATAATCACCTTGGCCGGAAAGGCATTCATGTATTCCCGGTGGATCAGGATGTTGGAGGCCACCTCCCGGAAAATGGTGTCGCGTATGCTGATGCTCATGGTGCCTTCCAGGAAAAACGGGTCAGGCAGATGTTTGGCTATAAAGGCCATGATCCTGTCGTAGCTATCAACAAGATTTGTGGTCACGAAGTCGCGGTCATCGTAACGGTCAAGGTTGACCTTGCGCAGAATGAGGTCGGTCCGGTGATGGGGCACCGCCGAAAGGATCACACTATCCTTGCCAAGCAGAAGAATGCCCGCCAGCGTCACGCCGCTTTTCCCTGTCTCGGGATCCGTTTGATATAACTGTGCACTCTTCAGTAATTCAAGGTCATCCAATTTGTCCCACGGATGGTCTTCCCTCCGGAGGGAGGCAATCTTGCGACATCGGGCAATGACATCCTGCCGCAGGTCGGCAAGTGTGGCGAACGGATAGATCTTGTTCTCAGAATAGGTGGCTTGCTTGCGGTGATAGAGCGCCGTAACGGACCGGGTGTGATCGGTAATGTCGAAATCCCCGTCCTCATTGCGATCATAAATCCGGCCGTTACAACGATGGACTTGCGAACTCTCCGGCACATAAATGCGTAGAACCGTTTTGCCGTCCTCCTGGATTTCTTCCACGGTCAGATAACACGGGGGATTGATTTTCTCCGGGTTGTTAATGGCAGTGACAAAATCCTTGCGAATTTGCGCCACACAATCCAGGTCAACCCCAACCACCTCGCCGTTATCACGCACCCCCAGCAACAACGTTCCGCCATGCCGGTTCAAAAATGCGCAAACAGACTCATAAACATCCCGACTGAGGGCGCGCTGGCATACCTTGAATTCAACGGCAATGCCCTCTCCCTGTTTAAGCAGTGTTTTGAGGTCGGTCATGTTCTAGCCCTTAATCACCAGCCAGGTTATGAGTTCAAAATCCGTGTCATCTTTAGCCTGTTCACTTTGATCCGGGATCACAAAATCCCGTCCGGCAGTCAAGCCGACGGCAATGCGTTTCTTGAATGTTCCTGCAATGCTTTTGACGGCCTTCCCCAGTAGGTCGTCATATTTGGCCATATCCTGGCCGTGGCCGGTTTCTTTGTCAAACAGGTCGCAAAGCTCCTGATACGGTTCTGTTTTACCGGCACACAGTTTCTGGAACAGGGTCAACGTGTTCTTGGCATGGGTAAAGGTGAACCGGACGGTGCCGTCATCACGAATATAGAGCAGATAATAGCCACCCAGCGGGTTGACATTGGATGAGGTTTTCTCCTGCGGCGGGTTCTTGTGCCGCAAACAGAAAATCACACCCGGCTTAACGATCTCATGCCAGTTCTTGTCAAATAGGCCCGCATCCTTGGTTTTGTCCAATACCGGGACCAATCCATATAGGCCGAGCGGCGCCTCCCGCAGCAACTTCCGGTTATTCTCAAGGAAGTTCATCAGCTCAATACGGAAATCATCCAACGTGAATTCGCTGAGTGAAACGTTGTCGTCCATCTCCTCCAGGTCAATGACCTCATCTTTCAGCCGGAGAAGCTGCTTTTCACGGTAGGTCAGCTCCTCGGTCACCAGATCCCGGATCTGATCC
>CAZOZF010000236.1:0-4601 GCA_964584205.1 uncultured Verrucomicrobiota bacterium | reverse complement strand
CCCTGCATGGTCCGGGCCTCGGCGAAGAATTTCCTGCGCGTGGCCTCGGTGACCGATCCTGCGGATTATGCCGATGTGATCCGGGAGCTGGAAACGGGGAAGGGAATCCTTTCCCTGAAGATGCGTTTCAGCCTCGCCCAGAAGGCCTTCGCGCATACGGCGGCCTATGACACGGCGATCGCCGCCTATCTCAAGGACAAGAGCATCGACACCATTAAGGCTTGTTATCAGTTTTGAATTCTCCCTCTCCCTTGAGGGGAGAGGGTTGGGGTGAGGGTGAACTATGTTTGAACTGAGCGTGCAAACTCATTTTTCCGCCGCCCACCGTCTGGTGGGGTACGATGGCGCCTGCGCGAATCTGCACGGCCATAACTGGGAGGTCGAGATCTTCGTGCGGGGATCATCCCTGAACAGTCTGGGAATACTGGTTGATTTCCGGGATATCAAGGCGGCGATCCGCGAGGTGATGAAGGAAGTGGATCATTGCGACTTGAACCAGCTTCCCGCCTTTCTTCGGGAAAATCCAACGTCCGAAAATCTGGCCCGATATCTCCATGCCAAGCTGGGGGTGCACTTGAACAACGACGCCCTCAAGGTGTTCAAGATTACCGTTTGCGAAACCCCGGGCACCACTGCGAGTTACTGGGATGAAGACTGAATCGGTTTGGGTTACCGAGACGTTCACCTCCATCCAGGGGGAGTCCACCTGGGCCGGGCTGTCCTGTTTCTTCGTACGGTTAAGCGGTTGTAATCTCCGGTGCTCGTACTGCGACACGACTCATGCCTATCCCCGGGGACGTAAGACGTCCATCGCTTCGCTGGCCCGACGGTTTGCCGCATCTTCGGCGGCGATCGCGGAGATTACCGGCGGGGAACCGTTGTCGCAATCCGGCTTCGCTGAGTTGGCGACCCGGATGCGGGATAGCGGGGGCGGCAGGCCTGTTCTGGTGGAAACCAATGGAAGCCGGAATATTGCCTGTGTTCCCGACGGCGTGATCGCCATCATGGATGTCAAATGTCCCGGCAGCGGCGAGACGGCGGCCATGGATCTCGGGAATCTCAAGCGATTGCGTTCCCATGATGAGGTGAAGTTCGTGGTGGCGGATCGACCGGACTTTGAGTGGGCGTGTCGCGTGGTTCGAAAGCATCGGGTTGTTGCACGATGCCACGCCGTTCTCTTCAGCCCTGTTGAGGGCAGGCTGTCCCCCGCGACTCTGGCCGAATGGGTTTTGGCTTCCGGTCTTCCAGTTCGGATTCAACTGCAACTTCACAAAACTCTCAAAATGCAATGAAAACCATTGAACGAGCCGTTGTCCTGCTCTCGGGAGGATTGGACTCCTCGACGCTGCTTCATTATGTGGTGAAGAAACTGGGCGCCCGCGAGGTGCATGCGTTGTCATTTCTTTATGGGCAGAAGCACCGGCGCGAGTTGGAGGCGGCGGCGTGGCAGGCAAAGGTAGCCGGGGTGACGGCGCACGACATTGTGGATATGGAGTTTTTCGGGGCGTTGATGCCGGGGGCATCCGCCTTGACGGATGCGTCCGTGGCTGTGCCCCGCCTGGCGGATCTGGATGCGAAGGAACTGTCCCAGCCGCCCACCTATGTGCCCAACCGGAACATGATGCTGCTTTCCGTGGCGGCAGCCTATGCCGAGGCGCGGGGGATTCAGGATATCTTTTATGGCGCCCAGACTCAGGACAGCTATGGGTATTGGGATTGTACGCCGGTGTTTGTGGAACGGGTCAATGCCCTGCTGGCGCTTAATCATCGCCCCCCGGTCAGGGTGCATGCCCCGTTTGTCTGGATGCGGAAGGCGGACGAGATCAAGTTGGGAATGGAGCTGGGCGTGGACTATGCGCACACCTGGACCTGTTACCGAGGCGATTCCACCCCCTGCGGTGAGTGCCCCTCCTGCGTGGAACGCGCCACAGCGTTCAAGGAAACGGGGATTGTTGATCCGTTGATGGCGACGTGATAGGGTCTTGCGATTGACTTTGAAAGGATGACACGACATGCAAAAAGAATCAGTTGATTTTCTGCGGCAGTTGATTGGTATCGCCAGTCCGTCCGGATTCGAGTGGGGGATCCAGGGTATCCTGAAAAAACGGATGGTTTCCTATTGCGACGACGTGCGGGCGGATGTGCATGGTAATGTGATCGGAGTGATCAATCCCAAGGCCCCGGTACGCGTCATGCTCTCAGGCCATTGCGATGAAATCGGCCTCATGATTGTCCATGTCGAGGAGCGCGGCTTTCTGTCCTTTGCCGCCGTGGGTGGCGTGGATACCGCGGTGATCAGCGGGCAACGGGTCAAGATTCATTCCACCAAGGGCGCGGTGTTCGGAGTAATTGGGCGCAAGCCGATTCACATGCTCGAGCCCGAGGAACGCGGCAAGGCCCTTAAGATGCACGAGTTGTGGATTGATATCGGGGCGAAGAACCGCAAGGAAGCGGAGAAGCATGTTTCGGTGGGGGATTATGTGACCATTGATGTCGGCCTCGAACTGATGCTGAACAACTTGGTGGCGGGACGCGGGTTTGATGACCGGGCCGGCGCCTTTGTGGTGGTTGAGACGTTGCGACGCTTGAAAGGCCGGAAACTCAAGGTTGGCGTGTATGGCGTGACCACGGTGCAGGAGGAGATTGGCCTGCGCGGCGCCCGGACCAGTGCCTACGGCATTGATCCCCATGTGGGCATTGCGGTGGATGTGGGATTTGCCTCCGATTACCCCGGCGGCGATGTCAAGCGAACCGGCGAATGCAAACTCGGGAAGGGGCCGACGTTGCATCGCGGTCCGAATATCAATCCCGTTCTCGCCCGACTTATGGAGTCCTCGGCGAAGAAACACAAGATTCCCTTCCAGATCACCGCCGAGCCCGGCGCGACGGGAACGGATGCCAACGCCATGCAGATCAACCGGTCGGGTGTGGCGGCGGCTCTGATCAGCATTCCCAACCGGTACATGCATACCGCTGTTGAGGTGATCTCGCTGGAGGATCTCGATAACACCTCCAGGCTCCTGGCTGACTTCATTACCGATATGGATCCCCAGCAGAAATATATTCCGGGGATGTAATGGAAATTTCTCATAATCGTAATCTTAATCGTAATCGTAATCTTCTTCTCTTTTCTCTGACGGGGACTTTTTTCGATTACGATTACGATTAGGATTACGATTAGGATCAGGATGAAAATCGGACGTATTCTTCCTATATTGGCGGCTACAGCCATTGGTGCTTTTTGCGTCCAGATCTTTTCCGCCAACCAAGCGGATGTGGATTTGTGGGGGAATGTCTTCTTTGTTCAGGCTCCCGCCTGGGCAGAGGGGTTTCATCGCATCAACACCTTTTCGTTTACGGAGCCCGGCCATGGTTGGATCAATCACGAGTGGCTGGCGCAGTATGCCTTCCACAGTGTGCACCGGCTTTTCGGCAATGTGGGACTGATTGGTCTGAAGGTTCTTCTCGGGCTCCTGATCATCGGGTTGATGAATAGGGCGATTCGAAAGGAATGCCAGTCGGGGGTTGTCCGGTTTCTCTGGCTGATGCTGGTCATTTCGGTGATGGGATTCGGATTCAATACCCGGCCCCATCTGTTTACTTTCCTGATGACGGCTATTTTTCTGACGTTGCTGGGACGGCCGAAATTCAGTCTCTGGCTGGTTTTATGGATCCCGCTGCTCGGGCTCATCTGGGTGAACCTGCATGGCGCCTTTTTCATCGGCCTGATTATTCTGGGTATTCTCTTGGTGGGGCGGGGCGTCCCGGCGAGCCGTCTGACTGAGGGACGGAACCTAGCCGTGCTTGCCGGTGCCCTGGGCCTGTTCGTTGCGGTCAGTTTTGTGAATCCCTATGGTGTTGCTCTTTGGAAATTTGTGGCCGGTTCCGCGGCTACCGTGCGGCCGTATTTAACGGAGTGGGCTCCGTTTGACTGGCGTGTGGATTTCGCCGAGCATGCGGATTTCGTGGTGTTGGCAGTGATTGTCTTTAGCAGTCTGGTCTTTACCAGGATCCGCCGCGATCCAGCCGGGGTGGCCCTGCTGGTGATCAGTTTTCTGGCCGCGCTGATGATGCGCCGGAATATTCCCCTGTTTGCCCTCGTGGCCGGCTTTGTGGCCGTGCGGCATGTGGACAGCGTGGTCGGGGAACGCCTGTCGCGGCTGGCGGCCCGCGTGCCAGCCCGCGTGCTTGCCGTAATGGCAGCCCTGTTTATTATACTTTCCGTCTTCTATGCGGTCACTTTCAACAAGACGAATCCGCTTCAGATTGAAGTGGCGCGGAGCCGATATCCGGTTGAACTCATGGCATTTTTGGAGACGAATCAAATCCAGGGGAATGCCCTCATTTTCTTTGACTGGGCCGAGTATGGGATTCGGCATCTCTATCCCCATTGCCGGGTGTTTCTGGATGGGCGGTTTACGGATGCCTACGATATCGCCACGGTGAATGATTATTTCAATTTCCTGTACGCCGGGAAAGGCTGGGAGACGGCCCTGCAGAGCTATCCCACGGACATTGTCCTGATCCACCGGCAATTGCCGGTGTTTGCCGCCATGACCGCCCTGCCAGGCTGGCAATTGGTGGCGGAAACGGATTTGGCC
>CAZOZF010000235.1:0-4635 GCA_964584205.1 uncultured Verrucomicrobiota bacterium | reverse complement strand
AGGGCGATTGCTCGCGATGGGGAGGGTAAGGAGACGCTGCAGAAGGAGATTCCCGTGCGCATCAGCGGCGGGGATGTCTCCGGGGAACTTCTGGCCGAGGCGGTGAAACTGCCGTTGACCGGCACGCCCGGGATGTGTCGGATCGAAGCCCAGATCCTTGGCGCCGATGGCAAGGAACTGGCGCGGGGATATCGCCAGGTCCTGTCCGTGGACTGGAAAAGCAACAAACTCCGGGGCCAGGGAGCGGTTTATGCGTGGGACGATGCGGTGAACCGGTTCCTCAAGGAGAAGGTGGGCGTGGAGGCGTCGGTGTTTGATGATACGCAGGGCAAGCTGGATTGGCTGCTGGTGACCCGCCCCACCCATGCGCTGCCGGAACTGATTCCGCCTACGGCGTTTCAAACCACGGCTGGCCAACCGGGCTTGACGGCGACGTTTGCAATCTCCGGCAACTCGGTGGGGCAGCGGACCGACAAGCAACTCCGCTTTGATTGCCCGTACGGCGCCTCGGCCGATCCGAGCGTGCCGCCGATGGCTCCGTTCACCGTCAAATGGGAGGGGACGTTGATCCCGCCGACCAGCGGCCTCTACAACTTCGTGAGCCGGGCAAATCGGTCCCAAAGTGTCACCGTATGGATCAACGGCAGGAATGTGTTCGCCGGGAAAATTAACTGGTGGACCCGTGGTGATGTCAGCGGCACGCTGGAATTGCAGGCGGGTAAACCTGTTTCGGTGCTCGTTCAATACAAATCGGAAGGCAACGGTTCTGGCAAGTGCGAACTGCTTTGGTCCGTGCCGGGTCGCGGAGGCGTCGCTCCTGAAAAGCTGTTGGACCGCGTCCGGGATCAGGGCACGACGCTCATTGTCGCGGACTTTGCCGATACCTGGATGCCGCTGATCGCCAAGGCGACGGGCGTGAAGTACGACGGAACCTTGGTGTACAGCGGGGACGGTTGGATGTCGGGACAATACTTTGTTCGGCAGCATCCGCTGTTCAAGGGGCTGCCGGTCAACGGTGGACTGGACTGGCCGTATGAGAAACTGGTCCAGGAGGGGCGTTGCCGTTATCTGCTGAAGCTGGAAGGTGAGGAGTTGGTTGCCGGTGGCTACCACACGTTCCGGCCCCGGGGCTTCGGCACCGCGGTGGGCGTGATTCCGTATGGCAAAGGAAAAATCATCGTCTCCACCCTGGACGTCATCTCGAATCTGGATTCCAAGGAAGGTCCGGCTGAAGTCGCAAGGAAACTGTTATGCAACTACATCGAGTTTTCCAATCAATAAGCTATTGAATTATATCCGTTACGCAATGTCGCCACAGGTAAAGGACGATTGAAAAAATGAGAAAAGCATTGTTTATGATTAGCATTCTTGTGGCGACATCGGTTGTCGCCCAGACGAACGAACCCAAGGCGGTACTGGCAACCATGCAAAAAGTCGCGGATTGGCAATTGGCCAATCCCGGCAAATATAGTTGCTGGATACGGGGTGCGTTTTATACCGGCGTCATGGCTCTTGGTCGCATGGAGGGCGGGAAGAAATACCTCGATGCGATGAAAGCGGTCGGCGAGGCGAGGCAATGGCGTCTGACCAACGTGATCCCGGGCGGATACCACGCCGATGGACACGTCGAGGGGCAGATGTATTGCGAGTTGTATAGGATCTGCCGCGACCCGGCCATGATCGCTCCAACCCGGCAACAGTTTGACAAAATCCTGGCCGATCCGGACACCCGCCCAGTGGCTTTCCATCATCGGATACACCGCCAGATCATTACGGGAGTCAAGGAACCGGAGGATACCGCGCCCAAAGACCCCAAGCAGGTGATGAAAATGCGTTTTTGGTGGGCCGATGCGCTTTTCATGGGGCCACCGACGTGGATGATGATCTACCAAGCCACGGGTGAGAAAAAGTACATGGACTTTGCTGTGCAGGAGTGGAAGGCCACCAGTGAGTTGCTTTACAACCGGGAAACCAAGATGTTCAAACGAGACGTTTTATCGTTCCGAAAGCGCGATGCTGCAGGCATTGAAATGGTCTGGGCCCGGGGCAACGGGTGGGTCATGGCGGGGTTGGCGAGGATGTTGCAACTGCTGCCCAAAGACCATCCGGAGCGTCCATTTTTTGAGACGCAGTTCCGTGATATGGCCAATGCAATCGCCAAATACCAGCAGGAGGATGGTCTGTGGCGATCGAACATGATCAATCCGTCGCTCTTCCCGCTTGGTGAAACCAGCGGCAGTGGCTTCTTTACCTATGCATTTGCCTGGGGTGTCAATAATGGGCTGCTCGACCGCGCCAAGTTCGAGCCGATTGTGAATAAGGCGTGGTTGGGGCTGGTTGCCTGTGTTGAACCTGACGGCAAACTGACCCACGTTCAGGCTGAGGGATCCGCTCCGGGGCCATTCGAGCCAGGCTCTTCCGTGCCCTACGGGGTGGGGGCGTTCCTGCTGGCAGGAAGTGAAGTCCATAAGCTCGTACAGAAGGAGCCTCAATTATTGCCGCCGGGTGCTGATCCCCTGGCCACGCATCCACTCAAGCCGCAGATCAGTCGGTTCCTTGACGCCCAGCGTGGGGCCACCGGCTTCAAGCCGACGGGCCTGAAGCGGGCGGACTATCTCAAGAGTGTGGATGCGCAGATTCGCGTAATGAGGACGTATCAGACCGCCGACGGCGATTTCCCGGATGTGATCAAAAAGCGCGTTGACTATGCGTGCGCCCATTACGCGCATTGTGTCGCCACGTTGGTGGCCAGCGGCGTTAATACGGATCCGACCTTGCTCGAAAGCGGCATGAAGGCGATGGATCTTGCCACCGAACGCCTTGCGGGCGGTAAAAAGGCGTTTCCTGCTGGAGCGTCCGACTTCTACACCTATGCGACGATGCTGGCCTTCGAGATGTTTCAAAAGGTTGCTCCCAAGGAGCGTCTGGAGAAATGGCGGAAGTGCCTGGCCGCCATGGATGCCTCCAAAACCTATATGTGCTACGGCGCTGGCAATACCAACTGGTCGCTCGTTCACACCGCGGGCGAATTCTTACGCTGGAAATACGGCCTGACCAGTCCTGACTATTTCGAGTCAATCCTCCAGAAGCACCGCCACAGCATGACCGCACAGGGGCTTTTCCGCGAAGCGGGTGAGCCGTTTTCCTATGACGGGTTCGGGCGATATTTTCTGACTGGTATCTTGCAAAATGGCTACCAGGGCGAGAGCTTCGGGTTCTATCAGGATGCCTGCTTGAAAGGAGCGTGGACATCGCTTTTCATCCAGTCTCCGTTTGGTGAGATGCCGACAGAATTTCGCAGTTCACAGCATATCTGGAACGAGGCGGAGATGGCGTCGGTGTATGAGATGTACGCAACGGCGTACGCGAAAGCCGGTCGCTCTGCGGAGGCGGGGGCCTTCAAGCGCGGCGCGAGACTGGCGTTGGAATCGATCCGGCACTGGACCCGTCCCGACGGAACCGGCTATATCGTCAAGAACCGTTACCCCATCGAGGCCCAGCACGGCTATGAATCCTACTCGTATCATGTCAATTACAACCTGCTGGCCTGCTCGATGCTTTGCGCCGCCTGGCAGGCGGCGGACGACTCGATTGAGGAGAAGCCTGCCCCTGCTGACGTCGGCGGCTATGTTGTATATATGCCTGAATTCCACATGGTGATCGCCAATGCCGGGGGCGACACCTATGTCCAATACATGACGCAGGGTAACTGGGACCTTCCGGGGATGTTGAAATACGCGAAAGACAAATCTGACCAGGCCATTGAGAAGATGATCAAGAAAATAAAGGAGCATGGATCCTACAAATATAATCCACAGGGGCTCCTGCGGGTTCACTTGAGGGAGGGTCATCCGCAACTGGGATATTCCGAGAACTTGATCGCGGAGAATGCCTATCGGGCGCCTCAGGCTAAACTGAAATCGGTGACCATCCTCGATGAATCCGCCGCGCAGGTGCGGTTTCGGGTTGAACTGGAGGACCGGGCCGAGACGGTCACGCTGACCAAGGCGGGCGTGACGGTGGCGGCTGAGCGGAGTCCCCGGATTACGTTCCCGCTGATGATGTTTGATGGGCAGACGGAAACCAAGGTTGTTATGGACGGCAAGACGGTGTCTTTGGAATCAGGCGGTCGTGGTGTGCAGTTCACGGTGCTGGAGCCTTCGGATGCCACATTGACGCGCAGTGGCACGCGACTGGCGCATCGCAACGGCATGGTCGAACCCCTGGTGATCGAGAGCCCGTCTGGCAACATTGAATATTCAATCAGGCCGTTGATCGTCGAAAAGAAGTGATGTTGGCATTCCTGAAATAATCTGGACATACAGACCTCCTCTTATTGCCTTTTGGAGGGCGGATGTCCCCAGCCGCCGCAGTGCCAGGGACGTGCTTGCGGCGGTCGAGGACGCCCGCCCTCCAGGCAGATGGCCATCAGTGGGTGTCCAGATTATTATGGGATCCTTAATGAGTGTTGTGAATGTATAAGGAGACAAGCATGAGAGCTTGGATTATTGCAGTTGCACTTTGCGTATTGAATCTTGTTTCTCCGGCACAGGGAGAACCGTTCCGAGATGGCGAGGTGGTGTGTTTCCTGGGGGACAGCATTACCAAAGGCGGAGACTATCATGGGGACATCCG
>CAZOZF010000234.1:0-4636 GCA_964584205.1 uncultured Verrucomicrobiota bacterium | reverse complement strand
CGCTTATTTCTCAGCCGGATCGTCCTTGTCGTCTTCCATGGTCGTTGTCACCGGCTCTTCGGAAGGCTCGGTGATGACCGGCTTTTTCTCAACGACGGGAGGGACCACCGCGGGGACCGGCTTTTTCTCAACGACGGGAGGTGCTGCCACCACAGGGATGGTTTTCTCCACGACGGGCTCGATGATCGGTGCTGCCGGCGGCATTTCAGTGGTTTCAATCCGGGTCGGTTTCAGATCCGCTTCTTTGCCCGGGCTGCCCCAGCGGCCAAACCGGCGGCGTTCGGCGTTCTGGTCTTGAATCTTCAAGCCATTTTCATTCGCCAGAAATTTCCACTGACGTGACGTGAACGTGAGTGCCGTTCCGATCTCATTGATGAGCGTAGTGGTGTCGAGTGTGGTCAGGCGGTGAAGATCCTTGTACCAGGACACCTCGTCCATCATCCGGAGGGGTAGGGTCGTGCTATCGCCCAGAAGAAAGACATGTTTGGGATCCCCGGACATGAAGCTCCCCTGGATATAATCCTGAAGGCTGATCTGGAGCCATTCCTGGCCATTCCAGACATGAATCAGGGGTTCGTTAAGGGTGGGGCTGGTATTGTAAGTCACCAAGCCGATATTTTTGCAGCGGGCCATCTGGAAGGCCAGTTGCACGACGCGCTTGCGGGCGGGCATCACGATGATCGAGTCGGGCGTTGCTGTTCCCGCCACAACACAATCCGAAGTCGCCATAATTGTCACAGCCATGAGCGCCGCGCCAATCCATTTATTTACACTCGTCATAATCGTTCTCCTCAATAATATAATTTGTTTTTTTTGAATCTACAGCGTGGTTTTATTCAATGCAAGCCTGCTATTTCCCCAAAACCTTCCTGAACTGCTGGGTGAGCAGGGGGAGGATCTCAAACAAATCGCCCACGATGCCATAGGTGGCGACCTTGAAGATGGGGGCATCGGCGTCCTTATTGATGGCCACGATGATATCCGAGGACTGCATTCCGGCAAGATGCTGGATCTGGCCGCTGATTCCCACCGCAATGTAGATCTTGGGGCAGACGGTTTTGCCCGTCTGGCCGACCTGATGCGAATAGGGGATCCAGTTTGAATCCACGGCGGCGCGCGAGGCGCCCACGCCGGCGCCGATCACATCGGCCAGTTCGCGCAGCAGGGCGAAGTTTTCGGGGGTCTGGAGGCCGCGGCCGCCCGACACGATGATGTTGGCTTCCGCGATATTCATCGTGGTTTCCACCTCGGGCACGAATTTCAGACGACGTGCCTTGGAGTGAAGCAGGACTTCCGCGATGGTTTCCATCGAGACTTCCCCCTTGTGGGCGGGGTTGATCTCGGCTTCCTTCATGACCTTGTGCCGCACCGTGGCCATCTGGGGCCGCGCATTCGGGGTTTCAATGGTGGCCATGATGTTGCCGCCGAATGCCGGACGGGTCTGGAGCAGGTTCAGGGTCTTGGGATCAATCGCCAGGCCGGTGCAGTCGGCCGTCAAGCCGGCGTTCACCCGCACGGCCACCCGCGACACCAGGCTGCGCCCGATGGTGGAGGCGCCGCAGAGGAAGACATTGGGCTTGTGCCGTTTGACGAGGTCGATCAGGACATTGGCGTAGGATTCATCCTGGAAATGTTCGAGCGCGGGACGATCGACCAGGTACACCTTGTCGGCACCCCGGGCGATCAGTTCGGCGGTCTGCTTCTGAACAGTGCTGCCCAGCAGTACGGCGCAGAGTTTCATGCCCAGCGAGTCGGCCAGTTTCCGGCCTTCGCCCAACAGTTCGAAGGTAATGGACTGGATCACGCCGTCATGCTGTTCGGCGAACACCCATACATCCTTGAAGGACGACAGGTCGATTGTCGCCGCGGATTTTTCCTTCATCCAGATGGCGTCGAACTTGCACGAAGTGACGCAGGCGCCGCACAGCGTACACTTCATGAGATCAATGACGGGGACGGTTTTACGTTCCGCCTGGGTGATGGCCCCGAACGGGCAGGCTTTGACGCAGGCGCCGCAAAAAACGCACTTTTCGTTGATTTTGATGGGATCGCTCATGGTTGGTTCCTTAGTTGGCGGCGCCCAGAATGGCGTCCTTCAGTTTGGCTATGAGTTGGGGGACGATTTCCGAGGGTTCGCCCTTCAGCATTTCACCACCCTGCCGCGCTGGCGGGGTGAAAATCTTGACCACCTTTGTGGGGGAGCCTTCCAGCCCGATGCACTTGGGGTCGCACTGGAGATCGGCGGCCTTCCAGGTGGTGATGACCGCCTTCTTGGCGGCCAGCTTGCCCTTCAGGGACGGAAGACGCGGCTCGTTGATTTCCTTTACGACTGTGAGCACGCAGGGCAGGGGAGCCTGAATGACTTCGTAGCCGTTTTCCATCAACCGTTCCGCGACGATCATTTTTTCATCAATCGATTCGATCTTGCGGACATAAGTGATCTGGGGGAGATCCAGATGAATCGCGATGCCGGGGCCGACCTGGGCGGTGTCGCCGTCGGAAGCCTGCTTGCCGCAGAGGATGATGTCAAAAGCGCCGATTTTTCGGATGGCCATGGCGAGCGTGTAGCTGGTGGCCCAGGTGTCGCTACCGGCGAAGGCGCGGTCGGAGAGGAGGATGCCGTCATCGGCGCCCATGGAAATGGCTTCCCGCAGGGCGGCGTCGGCTTGGGGCGGTCCCATGGAAAGCACGGTTACGGTGCCGCCGGTCTTGGCTTTCAAGCGGAGGCCTTCCTCGATGGCGTACATGTCAAAAGGGTTGATAATGGCGGCCACCCCGTCCCGCATCAGGGTGTTTGTCTCCGGATTGATCTTCACATCGGTGGTTTCCGGAACCTGTTTGATACAAACAACGTATCGCATACTGTTCTCCTTAATTTCCGACCCTTGCCAACACAGCAGAATCAAGTCGGTTTTGTCACTCAAAACGGGGGCGCATTATAAGGATTAGACCGCCGGATGCAAGGGGGAATTGGACGCAACGGGGGGGGAGATTATTCTGAGAACCTTCGTACGGTTCTGGGTTTGAGGTTTAGTGAAGGCGCTATCGGCTTAATGACGGGAAGGGCGGCTTCGAGGAGGGTGAGGCCTTCCTTGATGTCAATCTCCAGGGCTCTGCTGATGCGGACGAATTCCTCCACATCAAGGCGTCGCTCGCCGGTTTCCACTTTTCCGATCCAGGAATGCGGCATCCCCATTCGAATTCCCAACTCCCGCATCGTCAAGCCTTTCGCCTTCCGGGATGCGCGTAACCAGCCAATAAGCGAGCGGTAAGCCGGCGAATAAATGGTTTTCATGACGACCAGAATACGGCACCTCTATCCTGTACCCAAAACGGGTACAAGCCGAATCAGGAAAAACATGAATGAAGTCCGCCCCCCGGCATCGGTGGTGGTGTGATTTCACTTCGTTGCATCGCACCGAGAATTCAGAATCCAGAATTCAGAATCCAGAATGGAAACCCAATGCCTTACGCAAATAAGTGCTTTCTAAAGTGGTGTCATAGAAAATGAACTCGATCGACCTCCCTGCTCCAAGGCATAACCCTTTGGCTTGCAACTCCTGGATTCTGAATTCTGGATTCTGGATTCGGTACGATTGCAATATTTTGCAATCGCACCCCCAGAGCGAGAACGCCTCGGATTTCCCTCGAAGAAAGGTGTTGCGGGAATTTTAGATGCGGTACTCCGCAGCTTAAATACCCGCAACATTTGCATTTTCTTTCTTTTTCTCTCTCTCAACCCTCCGTCTCTCCGTGGTAAATCTTTTCTTCCCCGGGTTGGTATGCTAGAAGGTATCCCATGAATACGGTTCATATCGGCCATGTCGAGCTGGGGCGGGTGCCACGGGTGGTGGGGACGATTACAATGCGGGCGTCGTTGCCCGCTTCCGGCAAGGTTCCGAAATACGATTGCGATATCGTGGAGGTCCGGCTCGATTTGATCGGTTCGGATACTCCCCATTGGCTGGCACAATGCCGGGCCATTGAGGCCGCCGGACACCCGGTCCTCCTTACCCTTCGTCTGGCCAATGAGGGCGGGAAATGGATGGGACCGGATCAGAACCGGTTGCCGTATATCACCTCTGCCCAGGAAGCCGTCTCCTGTGTCGATGTGGAATTTTTGAGCGGAATCTGCGGCGCGGTGTGCGAGAAGGCCGCGCAACTCGGCAAGCCGGTGGTCGTGTCTTACCATAATTTTCAACGGACTCCTCCCCTGGTCGAACTGGAAGATATCCTCGGGAAAATGAGGGAATTACCCGCCGCGATTCCCAAGCTGACTACCATGGTGACGCAGGAGTCTGATGTCGTAACGTTGAAGGCTCTTCTGGCCAAGCACCGGAACAAGCCGCTCTGCGTGATAGGGATGGGTACCAAGGCGACGGAAACCCGGGTTTCGTTTCCGCTTCTGGGATCCTGCCTCACCTATGGCTATATTGACTCCCCCAGCGCCCCGGGACAGTTCTCTGCCAGTGAGCTCACCCGCCGCCTCGTGGCAGGGGGATGAAGATTACCGATTCTGTTCGATTCCCTCTCCCCTTGAGGCATACGCGTCAACTTAAGCGTAGCGTCTTCTAAATAGCAACGCAAATGAAGATTCACCACCCGCCCGGAGTACCAGGCTTGAGACACTGAGACA
>CAZOZF010000233.1:0-4645 GCA_964584205.1 uncultured Verrucomicrobiota bacterium | reverse complement strand
CGACAAGCCCGTCTGCCGCCGCCCGGAACGGCTGAAGCGGCCACACCCAGGTCCAGATCTCGCGACCCGAGGAATCGCACGCCTTGAGCGCCAGGGCGTCAGCCGACCGATAATCCTCCGGCAAGTCAAGCGTCAGTATTCCTGTCGCGCCGGGAGCGACATCAGGACTCGCGGCCATCCCTTCCTTGGTTACCGTGAATCCGGGCTGTTGGCCGACACGGCGCAACTGCCAGGTGAATCGGCATTGTGACAAGTTGAGGAAGGAGTAATCGTTGCGAACCGCCAGCGAGCCCTTGAAATCAGAAGGCAGATCCCGCGCAATCTGCACCGGTGACCAGATTTCCTTGATGGTGAAATAACTCCCTTCCTTTTCACGGTAGGGCCCCAAAATACCATCCGGCGCCCAGTGCTCCCTGTCCTTGACGTCAATGAAGTGATTCATATCCGTCCGCCGCAATCCCTCGTCACACAGTACCCAAATGAATCCACCAGCTCCATTGGGCACCTTGCGCAACGCACTCCAGTAATCCGCCAATCCCGCGCCCGCCCCGCCGTCATACAAGCCGTGAAGGAATTCAGTCGGCATGACCAGATCGCCAGCGGCCAGCATATTCAGCCAATCCGCATACTTGGCATAATGCGAGGCATTGATACCCCGGAAATTACTCCAAGGGTGGAGAACATTGCGTTGCTGGGGATCGTATTTTGCGTATTCATCATCGAGCTCGGTGTTCCAGCCACCCTCGTTGCCGTTGTCCCAAAACAGGATGGACGGGTGGTTGACATCCCGCTCCACCATCTCACCCACCAGCTTCCGTCCGATCTCGGTGCCGTACTTCTTCTGCCAGCCGGCCAATTCGTCGAGCACGTAGAGGCCCTCTTCATCGCAGAGATCCAGGAACTGCTCGTCCGGCGGATAATGCGACATGCGGACGGCATTCATATTCATGTCCTTCATCAGGGTGATGTCGAGGCGATGAATCTTTTCCGTCAGCGTGCGGCCGGTGTCGGGCCAGAATGAATGGCGGTTAGCACCCTTGAGGATCACGCGTTGTCCATTGACATAGATTCCGTCGCGCGGACGGACTTCAATGGTGCGGAACCCGAAGCGCTGCCGGATCTCATGGCGCACGACGCCCGCCTCCTTGAGCCGCACCACTGCCGTGTAAAGCGACGGGGTCTCCGCCGTCCAGGTGGCGGGGGTGGAAACCCGTCCAACAATCTTTGAGTTTCGCAAGGAGGAGCGATCACATTGCGTTGTAGGACGAGCTTCCCCGGCGGAGCCGGGGAGCTTGTGCGTGCCTGGGAAGACGCAGGCTCCCTCCGCTTCGCTACGGGAAGCCCGCCCTACAAATGTCCCGACGGACTGTCCTTTCGTATCCAAAAGTGAAACTTCAACGGAATCGGCCTTGCCCTCGCCCCCGAGGAAATAGTCCATGCTGAAGGCGCCGTCGTGGCGCGCATCAATGGCGACACGCTCGATGAACTGGGGCGGCACCGCCATCAGCCAGACTGGACGGAAGATGCCACCGAAAACCCAGTAGTCCCCGTAACGCTCGGCTTTGTTGACGGTCTCGTCGGCGGACTTCTTGCTCACCGCCACTTCCAGCAGATTCTCGCGACCGAACTTGACCAGCCCGGTGATGTCATACTTGAACCGGTAGAACGCGCCTTGGTGAACGGGGCCTACGGACGCTCCATTGATCTTCACCTCGGCATCAGTCATGACGCCATCAAAAACGATAAACAGGCGTCGCCCGGCCCAATCGGCTGGCACGTTGAAGCGGTGGCGATAGAGCCCCTGCTCGGACGGTTCCTGGGGCCGTTCCTTGGCGGCTTCGGTCTCCTCGTGGCCGTAGTTGTAACGGCCGAATCCCTGCTGTTCCCAACAGGACGGCACGGGGATCGTCGTCCACTTGCCGCTGTTACGATAATGAGTACAGGAGAATTCCCACGACACGGCATCGTCCGCCTGCTTACCGGAGAGATACTGGATCTGTGTCTGTTCGGCCTTCGCGCTTTCCACCCCACCACTGGCTACGGCTTGCATCCCGATCACCATGACCGACAAGACCCAAGGTAGGATAGGCAAAAACGCCTTCGCATTATCATTTTTTATTTTCATAGATTGCATCTCCGGACGCCGCTGATCCCATTTCGTCATGGAGTGATAATCGATCCGATTGCCGTTTGGGACAATTCCCATAAACAGGGGAGGCGAGGGAGGTGTTAAAAATTCTTTTCCGATACAACCAGAACCCACCCCAGCCCATTCCAATGGAGAAAAGTTTTGCTTTGGGTAATATATTAGCCATATTCGTCAATAATTGAATCCATCTTTTGCCGATACAACACCTTATTGAATCATTTATTTGCCACAACATGGAAAGAATGGTAAATTGGCACCATGAATAGAGATCTCTACAAGACACTCGTTGAGTGGCGTATGTCGCTTATCCGCAAGCCGTTACTGATGAAAGGCGCACGGCAGACCGGCAAGACATGGCTCCTTAAGGAGTTTGGCAAACGGGAATTCAACAACCTTGTCTATTGCAATTTCGAAGAGGAACCCCTCCTTGATGAACTATTCCGGAGTTCGCTCAAGCCAGCGGACATCATCCCCAAGCTATCCATCCATGCCCATGCTGATATCCGCCCCGGGGAAACCCTGCTCATATTTGACGAGATCCAACTGTCAAATAACGCCCTCAACAGCCTGAAATACTTTTGTGAAGAAATTCCGGAGTTGCATGTGGCCGCTGCAGGCTCACTCCTTGGGCTCAAACTTTCCAAGCCCCGCTCCTTTCCGGTCGGCAAGGTGACGCTCATGGATGTCTTCCCGATGACATTCCTGGAATTCCTCGAGGCCGTGGGTGAATCGCGGTTACGGGCGATGCTCGAATCCCTCCCGTCACTGGACGGCATTCCCGCGCTCTTCCATGACAAGCTCACAGACCTGCTCAAGGTGTACTACGTCGTGGGCGGCATGCCCGAGGCCGTGGACACCTATGTGCGCGACCGTTCACTGGACCGGGTGCGCGCGGTGCAGCGGAACATCCTCAACACCTATGCGCTGGACTTCACAAAGCACGCGCCGAATGTGGATGTGCCCAGGATTGGCATCATTTGGGATTCGATTCCGGCCTACCTGGCGAAAGAGAACAAAAAGTTTATCTTCTCGGGTTTGGCAAAAGGAGCCCGGGCACGTGATTACGAAGGGGCACTGCAATGGCTGGCCGATGCCAACCTTATCCATCGCTCTTATGCCGTCGAGTCCGTGCAACTCCCCATTTCCGGCTCCGTTGACCGGAGCGCCTTCAAGGTATTCTCGCTGGACGTCGGGTTGTTGGCGGCACAAGCGCGCATTCCGGTGGAAGCCGTCATCAGGGGGGACGACCTGTTCAGCACCTACCGGGGCGCTTTTGTTGAGAACTACGTTGCCCAGCAACTCACGGCCATGATGGGTGGTGAAGGGAACGAACTCCATTACTGGCGTAGCGAGAGCCGAAAAGCCGAGATTGATTTCCTGGTCACCCTCCACGGCCAGATCCTGCCGCTGGAGGCCAAGGCCGGAGTGAACCCGAAAAGCAAGAGCCTCGGCGTGTACCAGGAACGCTTCAGGCCGAAACTCGCGCTACGGACAACGTTGCTGAACCTGAAGCAACAGGACACGCTCGTCAATATCCCGCTCTACGCCATTGGCGTGATGCCTCACATAGCCGGGCTCACGATTAAGGGATATTGACCCCGTATTTCTTGAAAAGCGCCTGGCTCATCTTGAACAGATCTCCCTGCGCTGTGGCGGGGTATGGCTTGCCAATCGCAGCCAAAAATAACGCAGATGCTGACACTTTTTCATCCGTCCTTCACCTCTTCAACCAACCTGCAAACGTCTCGTTTTCGCCAAGCCGCTGGGCCAGCAATTCGTACCCGGCGGTACCCTCTTGACCTAAGATTCATCAACGGACACCATTTCCAGGGTGATTATTGTCCAGACAGTAGTCCCCCGCAATTCCCATAAAAGGGGGAGACACTGAGGAAATAACATGTCTTAAAATTTTAATAGACTTAAATAAGGCTATTGATATTATATTTGTTATCAATGGACTTTGTTAGGACTTTTATGAATAACATAACTACGAGCGAATGGGAGACGGACTTGGGGCGGCACCTGCGTGACTTGCGCCTGCGCCAGAACATTGACCAACGGCAACTTGCCGCGCGGGCCAATGTGGCCCTGAACGCAGTCAAGCATCTGGAGAAGGGCAAAGGGGCCACCGTCACATCCCTCATCAAAGTCCTGCGCACTCTGGGCCGGGAGGAATGGCTCAGTACACTGGCCCCACAAGTCTCCATCAGTCCCATGCAGATGCTGAAATCCAAGCCTGTACGCCAACGGGCATCCAGGGCGAAAGGCACACGCCATGTATAAGCCAGTCCATATCATCGAAGTCCGCCTGTGGGGGAAAACGGTCGGCGCCGTGGCACTGGACACTCGACTGGGATATTATGCGTTTGAATACGCCCCGGCTTTCGTGCGGACGGGTATCGAACTTGCCCCCCTCACCATGCCCCTCGCCCAAGCCCACACCCCTTTCGTGTTCACAGACCTGCCTGAACTGACCTACAAACGCCTGCCCGCCCT
>CAZOZF010000232.1:0-4660 GCA_964584205.1 uncultured Verrucomicrobiota bacterium | reverse complement strand
GAAATCGCACCCTTTGGGTGAACTTCTCGTAAGGGGTCACTGACAAGGGGGGGGGCTTCCGAATTCTGGAGGGCCACGCTTCGTCGTGGCCGCCTTTTCGTTGTCCCGGACGCGACAAAGCGCGTCCCTCCAAAAAATAGCTCCCCCCTCGTCAGTGACCCATTACGAACTTCTCCTAAATAGTGGTTGACACCCCCCCTCCTTATGGGGTAAACAGGCACGCTTTTTACGGTCTGAAAGGTTGGAAGCAGTCATGAAAACATCTCTACCTAAAGAGAGCGAAATCCAGCGAAGCTGGTATTTAGTGGATGCGGCGGGAAAGCCGCTTGGACGTTTGGCGGTCAAAATCGCCAATCTCCTCCGGGGTCGCCTTAAGGTGACCACCACCCCTTCCATTGACACCGGCGACTTTGTCGTCGTCATCAATGCCAAGGATGTGAAGCTGACGGGCAGCAAGGATGCCCAGAAGGTGTATCAGCGTTACACCGGGTTCCGGAGCGGCCATAGAAGCACCACGGTCGCCATGATGCGTGAACGGCATCCCGACCGCATCATCAAAAAAGCTGTCGAGGGCATGCTCCCGGGCAATAAGATGAGCACAAAGGTCATCAAGCGTTTGAAGGTGTTTGCGGGCGCTGAGCATTCTCATGCCGCCCAGAACCCCAAAGTAATCGAACTGAAGTAACGAGGGACATCACGTGGCCGAAACAGTCGCAAAATACAGTGCAACGGGACGCAGGAAAACATCAGTCGCCCGGGTAACTCTTACACCGGGTACTGGCAAATGGATCGTCAATAAAAAGGCGCCAGACATTTATTTCGGAAATGAAGCCACGCTTCATTATATCCAGCAACCCATGAAGTTGACCGACACCCTGGTCAAGTTCGACCTGTCGGCCCGGTTGACCGGCGGGGGAATCGTGGGCCAGGCCGGCGCGTTGCGCCATGCCATCTCCCGCGCCCTTCAGGTCTCAGACGTCTCGCTCCGCGCGGTGCTCAAGGCCAGCGGTTGCATGACGCGCGATTCCCGCATGAAGGAACGTAAGAAATACGGCCAGCCCGGCGCCCGCAAACGCTTCCAGTTCTCGAAGCGTTAAAATTGGGACACGGCTTTGCCGTTTCGACAAAAACCCCGAACCTCACGGTTCGGGGTTTTTGCTTTTCTGCCGCCTACAGCACAATCGTGTTGAACGACTCAGGCTGCAGGGGAAATGCCAGCATCCGCCCGGCATCCTCCAGCACAACGCGCCGGAACTCCGGCTCGGGATTCTGGATCACCAGAACCCGGCTCTCATCATCCTCATTGTAAAACACCACCGCACGGGACGCCCATTCCCCCGTCACTCTCAACCGGATGGCAAAGCGCTCAGCCAGACAGGAAAAATGCCGGAAGACATGATAATCAGGAGTCAGGGAACAGGTTCGGGCCAGGGGATTCACAACGATCAGGGAATTCCGCCCATTGCCCTCCAAATCCCGTCCCCCGCCGGGAAAAATCAGGTTTTCATAGAGGCAAAAACAGGCTCCGCTACTGATCGCCTGCTGAACCACCGCGAAGGTTTCATGCGCCTGCGCCCAGGTGTTGCCACCATCCCCGCCCCCGCAATCCGACTGCATCAACGGAAGTTCCGGAAAAGCCCGGCGAACACGAATCAGCATGTCTCGGGCCTCATGCTGAGTGGCGAGCCCGGAGAGAAACTGCATCGCCAGGGGATCACTCAAGACCGGCAACGCCTGATCGGCATATTGAACTGAATCGAGTGGACCCAGCCAGAGCCGCGTCGAAATCCGGCGTTTCTGGAACATCGGCCCCAGATAGGCCCGGATAAAATCACGGAGTTGCGCGCCAGTCCAGACGCATCCCGGCCGCCGCCCGTCCGAAGCCGGATCATTCTGCACCAGGAGATGATCAATGATGACGCCCTCTTTCCGGTAATCCGTGACGAACCGTGCCAGGTAAAGCGCATACGCCTCAAGCATCTCGGGGTTCCAGGCCATCCGCCCGGCCCCACCTACGCCGATTTCTTTCATCCACTCCGGCGGACTCCAGGGACAGGCCACCACCTTGAATTTTCGGATTCGGTCCAGCGGGAGCCGGATAAAGGGAAGCAGCCGGTCACGGTCCCGCTCCACCGAAAACTTCCGCATCAGCAGATCGCCCCGGGCGTCGTTATGGGAATAGGGATCAACGGCAAGATTGGACGCGCCCACCGGAATCCGCCCGTAATGGAACCGGCAGCCTTCCTCATGATTGAACAGGGCATGCACCGCCCGCTTCCGATCCCCCGACCGCAGCGACGAGAGCGCCTCCCAGCCTCGCTCGGAGAACCCGCCCCCGAACCCCTCCCAAAGTTGATCCATGCCGCCTTCAAGACGAAGCCCCACCTCCGCCTTGCGCGTGACAACCGGACGCCCCTGCACCGCCCAGGGCCGTGCCGGTGTTGACGCAATCCATAATCCGCTCCGTCGCTCCATCCGGTCAATCTACAGTCATTGCGCATCCCGCTTCAATGCACAACTTGATCTCCGAGTAATGAAGAAGAGAATGCTGGCTCTTACTTAAGAACTGTTTGGGCTAGGTGACGGTTGGTGTACCGCCTTCAGGCGGCCAAGAGACGGCCGGCTAAAGCCGGTACACCAGCTTCGGGAACCTCGAACGCACATCTTAAGTCACTGCTACTCTTGTCAGACCCATTACCATTGCCCCCCGATTGGCGTTTGATTTCACTCCCGCCTTTGGGTTATAGTTACACACTCCATTTATAACAGACAGGAATGTGATTATGACCCTTGATAAAAAATCAGGCTCTTCGAGAAAAAAAACCAAAGTCGCGGCCCCCATTCAGGATTTGCGCCTGTATCGCACACTCGATACCGTCGAGGCTTTGAAATTGAGTTTCGAAAACCATCTCCGATACACCCTGGCCCGCGACCAGTACTCCGCCACGGATCGCGACCGCTATATCGCCCTGGCCATGGCCGTCCGCGACCGCCTGGTCGGCCGGTGGATTGAAACCAATCAGACCTACGTCTCCCGCAATGTCAAACGCGTCTATTATTTGTCGCTGGAATACCTCATCGGGCGCGCCATGGGCAATAACGTCATCAACCTCGGACTCGACCAGATCGTCTCCCAGGCCATGGCTGAACTCGGGCTCGACTGGAATTACCTGCGCGACCTGGAGCGCGATGCCGCACTGGGCAATGGCGGCCTGGGCCGGCTCGCCGCCTGCTTCATCGATTCCCTGGCCACACTCGAATTGCCGGGTTACGGCTACGGGATCCGCTACGATTACGGCATTTTCCGCCAGGCACTCCGCGATGGACACCAGGTCGAGGAGCCCGACAACTGGTTGCGTGACGGAACTCCGTGGGATATCGAGCGTCCGGAATACCAGTTTCCCGTCCATTTCGGCGGCGAGGTCAAGGACGAGCGCAATGACCAGGGGCACCATATCTCGCGCTGGGTCAACTATGACACCATCATCGGGATGCCCTACGACTTTCCCGTCGCCGGTTACGGCAACAATACCGTCAACAACCTCCGTCTCTGGACCGCCAAGGCGTCGGAAGAGTTTGACCTGTCGTTCTTCAACAACGGCGACTATATCCGGGCCTATGAGCAGAAGATCCTGCGTGAAAATATCACCAAGATCCTCTACCCCAACGACCGGATCGAACAGGGCCGGGAACTTCGCTTCAAACAGCAGTACTTCTTTGTGTCCTGCTCCATCCAGGACATTTTGCGCCGGTTCCGGGTCAGCAATACCGACTGGCGCGTACTCCCGGATAAGGTCGCCATCCAGCTCAACGACACCCATCCCTCGATCGGGATCGCCGAGATGATGCGCCTGCTGATCGACGAATACTCGCTCGAGTGGGATCTCGCCTGGGATCTTGTCACCCGGGTCTTCGGCTACACCAACCACACCATCATGCCCGAAGCGCTGGAGAAGTGGCCGGTCCGCTTGTTCGAGGATCTGCTGCCCCGGCATCTGACCATCATCTATGAGATCAATCGCAGGTTCCTGCGCCAGGTGATGAACAAGTTCCCGAATGACCACGAGCGCCTCGCCCGCCTTTCCCTGATTGAGGAAGGCGGCGAAAAACAGGTTCGCATGGCCAATCTGGCCGTGGTGGGCAGCCACAAGGTCAACGGCGTGGCCAAGCTGCACTCCGAACTGATCAAGGAAACCCTGTTCCGCGACTTCTACGAGCTGTGGCCCCAGAAGTTCACCAACATGACCAACGGCATTACCCAGCGCCGATGGCTGCTGAAGAGCAATCCCGCCCTGGCCGCCCACATCACCAAAAAGATCGGGGACGGCTGGATCAAGGATCTCTACCAGCTCAAGAAACTGGAACGGTATACCAAGGACGCCGAATTCAAGTCACGCCTTCGTCAGATCAAGCTGGAGAACAAACAGAAACTGGCCGACTACATCCGCGTCGCCCATGGCGTTGAGGTGGATCCCTTCTCCCTGTTCGATGTCCAGGTTAAGCGCATGCACGAATACAAGCGGCAACTCCTCAACTGCTTGCATATTTTGCACCGCTACACCCAGCTGAAAAAGAATCCCGACATGGATATGCTTCCGCGCACGTTCATCTTCGGAGGCAAGGCGGCGCCGGGTTATGCCATGGCCAAGCTGATCATCAA
>CAZOZF010000231.1:2984-4667 GCA_964584205.1 uncultured Verrucomicrobiota bacterium | reverse complement strand
TCTCCTCCCTCTCGAATCCTCCTCCAAGAAGCGTGGCGTTTATTTTCTCCACATGTACTCGTGTGGAAAAATTAACGCCACATTTGATTTCTCTTCTCGGTGGAATTACCTCTGTGACTTCGCGTCTCTAGCTTGGTACTCCAAGCGGGTGGCGAAACGTTTTCACGTCATCACGAGTTGCCAATAATGTGCCAAATCATTTTCCACCGAGATCAGGAAGCCTGACAGGGGCAGAAAAAGTCGCCGCTGGGGATAACTGCTGCTTTTAGGTTGATATTCTGTTTTGTAGTATTATACTTCATATATGAATAGGTTCGTAAACAGAGTGTCTGAGATTGAATCGCTCAATGCGGTATTCAGCAGGCCGGGAGCGGCTCTTTATGTCCTTTATGGGCGAAGGCGCATGGGGAAGACTACCCTGCTACGCCATTTTGTGGAGAACCATCCCGGCGGAGTATACCATGTTGCCGACCGTGCAGCAGAACCTGATGCCATCCGCCTGATGGCCGCATCAATGGCGTCTGCCCTGAATGAACCGACGCTTGAGAGTTCGGAGTTCAAGGATTGGTACTCCCTCTTTGCCGCCTACGACAGGGTCAGGCCGGCCGGTAAATCCTATCTCATTCTGGATGAATTCCAATACCTATGCGAGGTTCAGCCCGCCTTTTCATCCATTATTCAACGCTGGTGGGATGAACATTGGTCCAGGCAGGATCTCATGGTCGTGCTCTGTGGCTCGGTCATCAGCATGATGTACAAGGAAACCCTTTCACGTTCCAGCCCCCTCTATGGACGGCGCTCGGGGCAGTGGCTGCTCAGGCCGCTTCGATTGCCTCACGTGGCCGCCCTCTATTCCTGCCTGAATCCCCGGGCTTCTGTAGAGCTCTTTACCCTGACGGGTGGAGTGCCCCGGTATGCCGAACTGTGCACTGGATTTGCGGACTTCTCCTGTGCCTTGGATGCTTTGGTCCTGTTGAAGGGCGGCCCTCTCTATGACGAGGCCAGGTTTCTGCTGCAAGATGAAGTCACCGTTACGAATGTGTATTGGAGTCTGCTTCATGCCATCGGGTGCGGGGCATCCCGAATCAGCGAAATCGCGGGGCGCCTCGGGCTTCCGGCCAATCAGTTGACCCGCTACCTCAGTGCCCTTCAGGATCTGGGCTTCATCCGGCGCGAGGTTTCTATAACGGAACCCGACCCCTCCAAGAGCAAGCGGGGGATCTATCGGATAGACGATCCCTTTCTGCGGCTTTGGTTTGGTTGTGTGGCCTCGTACGAAAGCCTACTGGAATTCGGAAGGATCTCGGATGCCCGTCGCCTCATGGCACCACGTCTTGCGACTCATCAGGCGGAGGTGTTCGAGGGGGTGTGTCGCCAGTTTGTGGAGGACCGGCTTGCGGAAGTGGGCGCGATCCGGGTCGGACGGTATTGGGATCGGACAGCCGAGATCGATGTGGTGGCCGTGGGCGCCGATGGCGCGGTGGTCCTGGCGGGGGAATGCAAGTGGATGGACGGGCAGGTGGACGTAGGCGTTTTGGAGGACCTGCGGCTCAAGGCGGTAAAACTCTGGCCGGATCGAATCGGGCCCATGACGTTGGCGGTGTTTTCCGGAGGTGGCTTCACGGATGAACTGCAGGAGACAGCGATGACTGATGCCAGGATAAAACTCATCGATTGTGCTCA
>CAZOZF010000231.1:0-2884 GCA_964584205.1 uncultured Verrucomicrobiota bacterium | reverse complement strand
GTCCCCAAGGGGCTGAGTACGGGAATGATTTTGAGACGCATCGTAGCGTGTGGTCAAAGCGTGACTTTGCGGGGAAAGATGTTTTTGTTCAGGGGCATCAGCAGGACGGCTTGGTCATTTTCCCGTGCTCAGATGAGGCGCGATGGCAGGTGAGAATGCTGCGTTCACCCGTGCGACGACTCATGTGGCGGCTGTTTATGGCAATGCGAAGGCTTCCAGCTATTATAGCATTGGGGCGCCGGTAATCATGGTGCCGGGCCACTCAAATGAGTATCTTGACAACTCCCTCTCCCTTGGTTGGGGAAAGGGTAAGGAATGATTCCCTCGCCCCTTGTGGGAGAGGGGTAGGGTGAGGGGAGATTCTACCGTTTGAGGAGTCTATGCAGAGTCGGAATAGAGATCTTGCCCGTGCGTTGCGTCACGAACTGACACGATCAGAAAAAGACCTGTGGCGCCAGCTTCGGAACCGGAAACTGAGTGGCCTTAAATTCCGAAGACAGCAACCCTTGGATCCTTACATCCTGGACTTCTTCTGTGCCGAGCAAAGATTGGTTGTCGAACTGGACGGGGGGCAACATGATATTCCAGAGGAACGGGACTATGACGAAAGAAGGACCGCATTCCTGAATGCTCAAGGGCTGGAGGTGTTGCGGTTTTGGAATCGTCAGGTGAGGGAGAATCTTCCATGGGTGTTGGAGTCGATAAGGAGAAAGGCGGGAGTTCCGGAGAACCCCTCACCCTGGCCCTCTCCCACAGGGGGAGAGGGAAGATGAGTATTGCTCCCTTTTCACTTGGGGGAGAGGCCGGACGAGAATGCGACGACCAGAGGTCCAAATGCATCCACATTCTTCGATTATGGAATCCATGACAACTCTACTCAAATGCTGTCTACATTTCCGGATCGTTGAGCATCTCGCGATACTGTTCCTGCGCCCGGTGCGCACCCTTCCTGGATTCTTTGCGTTGTGGTGTCGACTGAGATGGCTGCTCTGCCAACAAAACCAGGGCAAGGAGACTGGAATCCGCTGGGTGGTTCTGCCGTCCGGCGCCGGCCTATACGTCCACATGGCGGAATTGGTCGGCTCCATCTATTTTGAGCGGGACAGCTATGAACCGGTGACTACCCGGTTTGTGATGACTCACTTGAAAGCAGGGCAGACCTTTGTCGATATCGGGGGGAATTACGGCTACTTCAGCATGCTGGCGGGAGGCATCGTCGGCCCGGCCGGCAAAGTTGTTGCATTTGAGGCGAATCCAGCCTTGCAGACCATGATCCGCCGATCCATTGAGCGAAACCGCTTTGAGGGGCGGGTGGTGTCCGCCGATGTTGCCTTGTCCGATTCGGATCAGGAGACTGCGGAGTTCTATGTCTCGACCGATCCCAATCAAATGGGGATTTCCACCATGTATCCCTGGAAAGGTCACCTTGATGCCGGAAATCTTTCGGAACAAAACCGGATCCGAATTCGGACAGTGCGATTTGATTCCTGGGTGGAGAGTATTCCTCTGGACAGGATTGACATGATGAAACTGGATGTGGAGGGTGCCGAGCTGTGTGTGCTCCGAGGGATGGGAGAAAGTCTGAGGAAATATATGCCCAGATACATCATTTGCGAGACCTCGTTGGAGGGCGATGTGGCGCAATACCTGGGGCAGTTCGGGTACGCGGCCGAACCGCTCGAACTTCATGACCCGAAAGCACAGTGGGGGAATATTTTATTTGTGAAAGCGGCAAGCGGGAAGCGGTAAGGGGTAGGCGGCAAGCGGGAAGAGGGAATCGACCAAGGCGGGCTATCGCCCGCAACCCAAGGTAGCGCAGGGTTTATCCCTGCGGTCGTCGGCATAAAGCCGACGCTACCTGAACACACACGTAAGAACGTGTATGTTCTTACCAAAGGACTCCAACATGGATAGACACGATGCGCATGATAAGTTGACCCCCAACGGCTCGATCTCGTTCCATCCTGTATATCCTGTTCATCCATGTTCGAACCTCTCACTATCATACACCCGATGAAAGCATTTCTTGACAGACTGTCGTCTTTCGGTGGCCGCCATCCCCGCTGGCGTCGCGTGGCGGCTTGGTTATGCTATGTGTTGGGCCATAATCGCTGCCGCATTCATGGCCAGAGCCGGGTGCATAAGGCTGGGGCGTTCCTGCAAAGGGTCTCCATTGATGTTGAGGGTGATGGGCATGAGGTTCGCATCATGCCGAACGCGAGGATATTCAACCTGAGAATTACTCTTCGTGGTTCTGCCCATCGGTTGGTCATTGGCGAGGACTGTTACATCAAGGCGGGCTCTTTCTGCATGGAAGACACGAAGGGTTCGCTTGTGATCGGTCGCGACACCACCATCGAAGAGGCCGCGATCGCCGTGACAGAGGATCGTTCGACGGTGACGATAGGTTCGGACTGCATGCTGGCCTTCGGGATCGATATTCGCAATGGCGATTCGCATGGGATCTACGACAAGGTAAGCGGGCAAAGAATAAACAAGGCAGCCAATATTACCATCGGGGATCATGTGTGGATCGCCGCCCATGCCAGCATCCTGAAAGGTGTTAGCCTCGGAGATGGATGTATCATCGGATCGCGATCACTGGTTACGGGCGGTGAAATACCTGCTAATAGCTTGGCTGTAGGCGTACCGGCTCGAATCATACGGACGAATGTTGTGTGGACACGGCAACGATAGCAAACGGGAAGACCATTCACTTGGAGTGCGGCGTCAAGCCGCCGCACTCCAAATCGTGTTCCGGGCCTCAGACTGCGCCTCCTGTGACTCTGCTCTCCACTCAGGTCTCTCTCCTCTGACTCAGGTCTCAGGATTCAGGTTTCATCCCTCTCCTAACCCGGCATAGCCGGAACCAAAAGGCAAAGAG
>CAZOZF010000230.1:0-4693 GCA_964584205.1 uncultured Verrucomicrobiota bacterium | reverse complement strand
ATTCTAAAATTGAATTGAAACGACAGGAGGAAGAGGATATGTATTATGCCATGAATTCTACGTATTCAGTCACGAAGGCGCAAAGCGGGCTTCCCAAGTTGCTCAAGGATGCCGCCAAGATCGGAACCATTGCCATCACCCGGCATGATGAGACAGTGGCTTACCTTGTTTCGCGGGAGCGAATGGATGCCATCGTCGAAACGCTGGATCTTCTTGGGAATCCGGAGGTGATGAGCGCTATCAGGTCGTACCGCGCCGGTGAGATGCGGTTTCAGCCGCTTCAGGATGCAGATGATGGACGTTGAAGTTTCCGAGCAGGTTGCGAGTTTCATCCGTCGACAGCCTCCCGAGCCCCGCCGCTATTTGAGACTAGCTTTGCGTGCCCTGAGCAGTGAGCGTGGCGACATAAAGGCTCTGGAAGGCCCTCTCAATGGTTATCACAGGTTGCGGATCCGGGGGTATAGGGTTGTATTCGCCTATGACGTTGCCAAGCAGGGACGGCCGG
This sequence comes from uncultured Verrucomicrobiota bacterium, assembly GCA_964584205.1. Taxonomy (GTDB): domain Bacteria; phylum Verrucomicrobiota; class Kiritimatiellia; order CAIKKV01; family CAITUY01; genus JAABPW01. The sequence continues at coordinate 4,188 of CAZOZF010000230.1, read as the reverse complement.
TGATTCGTTGCATTGTGGTTGAACGCCGGGATATTGTCTATGAAGTGTTTGAACAGATGATTTCGGACCGTTTGCTTCGATAAACGTTTGTCAGGGACGCTTCCTCACAATCCACGCATCCTGGAAAGTGTTGTTCCCGCCGGGTTGGTATTCGAGCAGTTCGGCGCCTGAGGCGGTAATGATTTCCTTCATCAATGTCGGGCAATGGATCCCCGTGTACATCTGCGAGCCGTTGTGCCAACTGTGAATGGCCACAAATTCTCCACGCCCTAGTTTTTCGAGCTGGGCGGGGGTGAGTTCGCTCCGGTGCTGTTGCCCGCTGTGGGTGCTGAACCAGAAGACTCCGCCCGGCTTCAGAACCCGCATGATCTCCCGGAACCACGCGCGGGATAGGCTGTCGGACAAGTGGGTGAACACAGAGACCGCGTAAACAAAATCCACGCTGGCATCGGGCAGTGACAGAGGTGGCTCCATTTTGTTCAGGTGAAAACCAATCCGGCAGTTGGGAGCCGATTGCGCCCACTGAATCGAGGGCTCAAACATGTCACTTCCGATGAACTCCATGGTTTTGCCGGTGTCCAACGCCTCCAGAGCAAAGAGAATGCGACCGGGCCCGCAGCCCCATTCGCAGACGACCCGGGTATCCGGCGAGCCCCACTTGCGGATGGCTGATTGGATCTGTTCCGCCATTTTCTTTCCGGTTGTGACATAGTATTCGGCGCTACTGCAGGCAATTACATCAAACCGGAGTTGCGGTGGCGGCAGGATCAGGCCCGGATTCGCCGCGAGGAATATCTTGTCGTTCTCGGCATAGCGACGCAGGTTCTTCCGGCAGACATAATGATATATCAAGGGCTCCAAGCCGAGGCGCCGGAGGACGCGTTCAGTCAACTGTTTCAAGGTTTTGAATGAGATCATGCCCTGAATTTTACAGGGCAAACCCGTTTGGGAGTATCGTCATGAGTAACGATATTAGCATCAGTATTACCGTGATGTCCGGGAATGGCTTGATTTTGGCGAGAGGCTTTTGCACAGTGCGCGTGTGCCTGATGAAATGGGCACAGGAGGAGATGCGGTATGACGGATCAAGAGGTGTTGAATGTGTTTCTGGAAACCAAGGCGCTGTTGCGCGGTCATTTTGAATTACGGTCGGGCTTGCACAGCGACCAGTTCTTTCAATGCGCCAAGGTGCTTCAGCAGCCCCGTATCGCCGCCCGTCTGTGTGAGGCGCTGGTGCTGAAGTTGCGCAAGGAATTGCCCGGGGTCCATTTTGACGGCGTGATTGCCCCGGCGATGGGGGGCCTGTTTGTCGGTCATGAAGTAGCCAAGACGCTCGGAGTAGTCTCGATTTTTGCTGAAAAGCAGGAGGGAATGCTCGTGTTGCGACGCGGCTTTGAAATTCATAAGGGCGCCTCGTTCGTGGTGGCTGAGGATGTGATTACCCGTGGCGGACGCGTTCAGGAGACGATCGACATTGTCGAGGGCCGTGGCGGCAAGGTGGCGGCTGTGGCCGTGCTCGTGGATCGCAGCGGCGGCAAGGCCAGGTTTATTCAGCCCACGGTGAGTCTGCTCCAGATGGAGCCGGTGACCTTTGACCCGAAGGCGTGTCCGTTGTGCGCCCAAAAAGTGGCGCTGGAACATCCGGGTTCCTAAGAAATAAAAAAGGCAGGGCCTTGCGGCGCCTGCCTTTTTTATGGGTCTTGTCGACGGGTCTAGTTCGACAACCGGCCGCCCACGCCCTTGGCGTTTTTGGCTGTGGCTTTGATGCCCTCTTTCGGGCGAAGCGCGCGCACGGCGGCGCCTGCCTGCCACATTTCCGAATTGTGGACATCGGCCAGTTTCTTGCCGAGGTACTTCTGGTAGTCTTTGCCGCCGCAGTCGCGGATGACTTCGCGGGTTTCGGTGCCGGCCTTGACTGAGGCGTAGAGCTTCTTGAAGACGGGGAGGTTGGCCTTCCAGAAGATCGGGCGCCATTTGAGCGCGCCATGCTGGGCGGTGACGGAACAGTTCTGGAACATCCAGTCCATGCCGTTTTCATCCACCAGCCGGATCAGGCTCTGGGTGAGTTCCTCGACCGTCTCATTGAACGCTTCGCTCGGCGAGTGGCCGTTGGCGCGGAGCACATCATACTGCGCGTGCATCATGCCGGCCAGGGCGCCCATCAGTACGCCGCGTTCGCCGGTCAGATCGCTGAACACTTCCTTCTGGAAAGTGGTGGGGAACAGGTAGCCCGAGCCGATGCCGATGCCGAGCGCAATGCAGCGCTCCGTGGCCCGACCGGTCGCATCCTGAAACACCGCGAAACTGGAGTTGATGCCTGCGCCGGAAAGGAAGTTGCGGCGTACGGAGGTGCCGGATCCCTTCGGGGCGACCATGATCACGTCCACGTCCTTCGGAGGAATGATGCTGGTTTGATCCTTGTACACGATCGAGAAGCCGTGCGAGAAATAGATGGCGTCGCCGGGCTTGAGGTTGGCCTTGATGACGGGCCAGACTTTGCGCTGGGCAGCGTCGGAAACCAGGAACTGGATGACCGTGGCCTTCTTGACCGCCGTGGCAATGTCGAACAAGGTCTTGCCGGGAACCCACCCATCCTTGATGGCGCGATCCCAGTCACGCTTGAATTCCTGCGCCTGGCCGATGATGACCTTAAAACCGTTGTCCTTGAGGTTCAGCGCCTGCGCGGGACCCTGGACGCCGTAGCCGATGATTGCAATGACCTCGTTCTTGAGGACCTTGCGCGCTTTCGCCGTCGAGAACTCCTTGCGGGTGACGACGGTTTCCTTCTCTCCACCAAAGTTAATCAATGCCATGTTTATTTCTCCTGTTTGAAAGGCGTGCAGTGTAGGAAAATGGCGCCGTGCGTCAATCCTGAAAATATTCAAAAATGCCGAGCGCCATGAAGTTTCTTTTTTGTTGTCTTCTTTTCCTTCGATGAACATTATGTGGCCTATGAATCGTGTGCTTTGCATGTGTCTTTCGGGATTGGGGGATGCTATCCTATTTTCACCCACCATTTCTGAATTGAAAAAAGCCCATCCCTGTCTTGCGATCGACGTTTTGGTGATGTTTCGGGCCGTGGAGTCCATCTACGCGGCTGATCCTGCTGTGTCCCAGGTTCATTACGTGGATTTCCTGAACCAGTCTGCCCCGCGATCTCTGCTTGCCATCTGGGCCATCCGCCGTCAGGGATATGATGCCGTGATCGCGGCCTATCCCTCTAACCGGGCAGAATACAGTCTGGTGCAAATCATGCTGGGCGGACGCCGGATTGGCCATCGCTATATCCATCTTGACCGGGTGAACCTGAATTTCCTGCGCCAGGACACGGTTCGGGAGGATCAACGTCATGTGGTGGAGCAGAACTTGGCCTTGTTGTCATTTCTGGGGGTTCCGCCGTCGCCTGTTCCGGTTCCGATGCAACTTCATCTTGCGTCATCGGATCTGGAGGCTGCCCGGCGGTGGATCGACTCAACGGTCGTTCCGGGCCGCCCCCTGTTCGGATTCCACGCCGGCAGTGCGTTGCTCAAGAATCATATCCACAAGCGCTGGGCGGCCGACCGGTTTGGGAGCCTGGCTCGCCGGCTAGTGGAACAGTATGATGCTCACGTGGCGGTGTTTGGCGGACCCGAGGAGGATGAGCTCAAGCGGTCGATCTGCGCGTCCTCGGGGCGTTTTGACCGAGTGCATTCCGTGGAGAAGTTTCCCTTTATGCGTAGTGCTGCACTGCTGAAAATGTGCCGGATGATGGTGTCTAACGATTCAGGACTCATGCACGTGGCTGCTGCTGTCGGGACGCCCACTGTCGCGATTCTTGCGTATACCAATGTCAACTGGGTTCATCCCTGGTGTGTTCCTTATCGAGTGGTGCGCAAGGAGCTTTCCTGTAGTCCATGTTTCTACCACAGTCCACGCCCGGCTCGATGTTGGGCGAACTTGAATTATGCCTGCATCGATATCAGTGTTGACACCGTTTTTGAAGCCGCGTCCGATCTCATGCGCGAACTTAACGCTCAGGCAAACCCTGTTTTTTTCAATACCGACTCATAGGCCTCGGCATAATAGCGACCGAGGTTGTGCCAGTCGAAATGTTCCGAGGCGATCTGGGTCCGGTTGCGCTGGTTGATGCGTTCGCGCCGATCCAGTTGCATGAAGTCGAACAGCTGGTTGGTCAAGGTGTTCGCCGCG
>CAZOZF010000229.1:0-4740 GCA_964584205.1 uncultured Verrucomicrobiota bacterium | reverse complement strand
GCCTTACGAGTCTTTGAAAAAATATCTCACTGGCACGCTTCATGGAGTTTTGATACACAAAGCCTATGATTTCAAGAGGTATCATCAGACGATGTGTGGGGTCGGCGGCAGGGAAAGGCTGGGTGACATGCCAGTCATAGCTCGTTTCTACGGAATTCTTGTTAAAATGTATTTTCGGGAGCATGGAGTGCCGCATTTTCACGCGATCTATGGTGAGTATGTGGGTGTTTTTGAGGCAAAGACACTCGAGATGATTGAGGGGCATCTGCCTGTTCGTGCCAAGCGACTGGTGTTAGCGTGGGCGAGGAAGCACCGCAAAGAACTACTGAAAATGTGGCACACTCAGAGATACGTACAGTTGCCGGGATTGGAGTAAACATAATGAAAGCTTACAAGGCCTATCCGCTGATTGCCGAAGTTAAGGCGCAGCCTGATAAGCAGTTACTCGTGCGGTTTCAAAATGGCGTGACGAAGTTGTATGACTGTAAGCGGATTCTGAAACTCCCTGTTTTTAAGCCTTTACGGAATGACGAAGCATTGTTTCAACGCGCACACGCCGAGAAGCATGGTTATGCTGTCCTCTGGAACGACGAATTGGATATCGCGGAGTCCGAGGTATGGATTGGCGGCCAGGTAGTTCGGGAGAAACCCGCCGTTTATGGAAGTGTTGCCAAAAAGAAATCAACGAGGAAACCGGTGGCGGCAAAACGAAAGTGAATTTGGTCTTGCCGGACATAGTGTTTGATTCCGAGGCTGTTGATCCAGTAATGTCCGTGTTCACGAATTATTAAGCGCTATGACAGAACGACTCATATCCGATGGGCTGAACAGGCCGGACAAAGACTTGGATGTTAAACTCAGGCCCACCCGGTTCCGTGATTTTGTAGGTCAAAAAAAAGCCAGTGAGCGGCTGGAATTGTTCACAGCAGCGGCGAAGAAGCGCGGCGATGTGATGGAGCATGTGCTTTTGTCCGGGCCTCCGGGATTGGGCAAAACGACCCTGGCCTATATCCTGGCTGAGGAAATGGGGGTCAACGTCAAGTCGACATCAGGCCCTGTCATTGACAAGCCCGGCGATCTGGCGGGCCTCCTGACCGGGTTGGAACGCGGGGATATCCTGTTCATTGACGAGATTCATCGGATGCAGCGCTCTGTGGAGGAATACCTGTATTCCGCGATGGAGGATTTTGTCATCGATATCATGATCGATCAGGGCGCCAATGCGCGTTCCGTAAGACTGAACCTTCAGCATTTCACCCTGTTGGGCGCCACAACGCGGAGCGGACTGCTCACCTCTCCGTTCCGGTCACGGTTCGGCCTGTCGATTCGCTTGGATTATTATCATGCGGCGGATCTGGAGCACATCGTCAGGCGCTCGGCCCGTATCCTGGATGTGGATGTCGACGAAGGAGGTGCGCGCGAAATTGCCCGGCGTTCCCGCGGGACACCCCGGATCTGCAATAACCTGCTCCGGCGCGTCCGCGATTTCGCGCAGGTCAAGGCCGACGGGAAAATCACCGGTGACATTGCGGCCCAGGCGTTGACGATGCTCGATATTGATGAGGATGGCCTGGATGAGATGGACAAGAGAATTCTTGAAACGATCATGCATCGTTTCTCAGGCGGGCCTGTAGGCTTGAGTTCGCTCTCGGTTTCAGTGGGTGAGGAAGCCGATACCATCGAGGAAGTGTACGAGCCCTTCCTCATCCAGGAAGGATTTCTCAAGCGAACGCCACAAGGACGGGTGGCCACCGATCTCTGCTACAAACGCTTCGGAATCACACCCGCTGTCAGCCCGGATCGATTGCTGTAACGGGTGCGACATTGTGGCGTTATTTAATCAAACTTTTATGAATCGCGACATTATGTCGCTCATTGCGAGTATATTTTTGTGCGTAATAATCTTTTAAAAATAGTTGCATCATGTTTATAGTGAGATAGTTAAAGCGTTAATTATGAGCAGATTGTGTTGTTTTGGCACATGCCTTGCTAATAGAAAAGATCCGCTGAGCATTATTATGAATGTCACACTTCCCTTTTGAGGGAGAGGAGTAGGAATATGGCTAAAGTATTGGGTATTGATTTAGGAACGACCAATTCGTGTATGTCGGTGATGGAGGGTGGCGAACCGGTTGTGATTCCAAATGCCGAAGGGATGCGGACGACTCCCTCCATTGTGGCCTTCACGAAGACCGGTGAGCGTCTGGTGGGTCAGGCGGCCAAACGGCAGTCGATCACCAATTCGCAAAACACGATTTATTCCATCAAGCGGTTCATGGGGCGTAAATTTGACGAAGTGGCCCATGAAATCTCGCTGGTTCCCTACAAGGTGGCGCGTGCCAAGAACGGGGATGTTCAGGTTCAGGTGGGCGACAATGTGTACTCGCCGCCGGAGATCTCTTCCATGATCCTCCAGAAGATGCGTGCCGATGCGGAGGCCTATCTGGGCGAGAAGATCACCCAGGCGGTCATCACGGTGCCCGCCTACTTCAACGACAGTCAGCGTCAGGCGACCAAGGATGCCGGAAAGATTGCCGGACTCGAGGTGTTGCGCATCATCAACGAACCCACTGCGGCCTCGCTGGCCTACGGCCTGGATAAGAAAAAGGATGAGAAGATCGCCGTGTACGATCTGGGTGGTGGAACCTTCGACATCTCCGTGCTCGATATCGGCGAGGGTGTGTTTGAGGTGAAGGCGACCAATGGCGATACCCATCTCGGGGGCGATGATTTTGACCATACCATCATGACCTGGTTGGCAAATGAATTCAAACGGGAGCAGGGTATCGACCTGACCAAGGATGCCATGGCGATGCAGCGCCTCAAGGAAGCCTCTGAAAAGGCCAAATGTGAGCTCTCCAGCGCCCTGAGCACGGAGATCAATCTGCCTTTCATCAGCGCCGATGCGTCGGGGCCCAAGCATCTGACGGTAACGTTGTCGCGAGCCAAGCTGGAGCAACTGGTGGATTCCCTGATCGAGCGCACCATGCAGCCCGTGAAGAACTGTATGAAGGACTCGGGGCTCTCGACCGTGGACGAAGTGGTCCTGGTAGGGGGAATGACCCGCATGCCGAAGGTTCAGGAGATGGCTGGCAAGCTCTTCAACAAGGAACCGCACAAGGGTGTCAATCCGGACGAAGTGGTGGCCGTAGGCGCCGCGATCCAGGGCGGTATCCTGAAGGGCGAAGTCAAGGATGTGCTGTTGCTCGACGTGACCCCGCTGTCGCTGGGTATTGAAACGCTCGGCCGCGTGTTCACGCCTCTGATCGAGCGTAATACAACGGTTCCGACGAAGAAGACGGAAATTTTCAGTACGGCCTCCGACAACCAGCCGTCCGTGGAAATCCATGTTCTTCAGGGCGAGCGGAAAATGGCCGACCAGAACAAGACCATTGGACGATTCCATTTGGATGGCATTCCCCCGGCTGCCCGCGGTGTTCCCCAGGTCGAAGTGACCTTTGATGTGGATGCGAACGGCATTCTCCATGTGTCCGCGAAGGATTTGGGGACCGGACGCGAGCAGAAGATCACGATCACTGCCTCAAGCGGTCTGTCCGATTCCGAGATCAAGGAAATGGTCAAGGATGCGGAAGAGCACGCCGAAGATGACAAGAAGCGGCGCGAGACGGCGGAAACCCGCAACATGGCCGATAATCTGGTCTATCAGACCGAGAAGCTGATCAAGGATCAGGGCGACAAGATGCCTGAGGACAAGAAACGTCCGGTTCAGGAAGCCGTCGAAAAGGTCAAGACCGCGCTCAAGGGGGATGACAACGATTCCATCAAGTCGGCCATGGATGAATTGAATACCGTGATGCAGGCCTTCACCGCAGAGCTGTATTCCCAGGCCAAGGCGGCTCATCCTGCCGGCACGCCCGAAGAGGGCGCCGGACCCGGCGGCAAGGCGGAAGGCAAGGGCAAGGGAGGCAAGGATGACGTGATTGATGCCGACTTTGAGATGGTTGACGACAAGAAGAAGTAAGGATTAGACGCGGGTGCGGCTGTTCCGCAGTCCGCGATAGGGTAACGTAACAAGAAAAGGAGAACTGTAATGCTGAAAGTGAAACCGTTGGCGGATCGGGTTCTGGTTGAACCCAAGAAGGATCAGGAAATGAAGAAGGGCGGGATTATCATTCCCGACAGCGCGAAGGAAAAACCCATGGAGGGTACCGTGATCGCCGTGGGAACCGGCAAGCGTGACGAAGCGGGGAAATTGATCCCGTTCACCGTCAAGGCGGGCGACAAGGTTCTGATGCCCAAGTACGGCGGTACCGAAGTCAAGATTGACGACAAGGAATACCAGATTATCCGCGAGGATGACATTCTGGGCGTTCTGGAATAAGTGTTACTCATCGATTTGAAAATATAACTACAGGAGAGACAGACAATGGCTGACAGAGGCAAGCAACTCAAGTATGACAGCGAAGCGCGCCAGGCGATGCTTCGTGGTGTTGAAAAATTAAGCCGCGCCGTCAAGGTAACCCTTGGCCCGTGCGGGCGTAACGTGATTCTGGACAAGAAATTCGGCTCGCCGACCATCACCAAGGACGGTGTGACGGTGGCCAAGGAAATCGAACTCCCGGATCCCTTCGAAAACATGGGCGCCCAGATGGTGCGCGAAGTCGCCAGCAAGACCAGCGATACCGCGGGTGACGGCACAACGACCGCGACCCTGCTCGCCGAGAACATCTATCGCGAAGGCCTGAAGAACGTCACGGCCGGCGCCAACCCGATGAGCCT
>CAZOZF010000228.1:0-4767 GCA_964584205.1 uncultured Verrucomicrobiota bacterium | reverse complement strand
GCGGTAGCCATCCCATGCCGGGCGAAGTCAGCCTGGCCCATCGGGGCGTCCTCTTTCTGGACGAACTCCCGGAATTCCATCGCAATGTCCTGGAGGTGATGCGTCAGCCGCTCGAGGATGGCCATGTAACCATTTCGCGGGCATCGGCAAGCGTCACCTTCCCCTGCCAATTCATGCTGGTGGCCGCTATGAATCCCTGCTCGTGCGGATATTATGGCGACCCCAAAAGGGAATGTCGCTGCAAGCCGTCCCAAATCCAGAATTATCGGAACAAGATTTCAGGCCCACTTCTGGATCGTATCGATCTGCATGTGGAAGTCCCCACCATCCGGTATCAGGAATTGTCGGGGCTCGTCCCCGGGGAAAATTCAGCCACCATCCGGGCACGGGTCATTGCCGCCCGGCAGATCCAGCAGGATCGCTTCAAATCCCTGCGCCGGATCCATAACAATGCGGCCATGCGGTCAAAGGATATCCAGAAATTCTGCCCGCTGGGACCTGAGGCGCAGGATGTCTTGAAAATGGCGATCACCGAACTGAATTTCAGCGCCCGGGCCTATGATCGGATCATCAAGGTAGCCCGAACCATCGCTGACCTTGAGAAAACAGAACACATCCAGCCGCATCAAATGCAGGAAGCCATTCAATACCGGACGCTGGATCGTCAATTGTGGGTGTGAGCCCCGCCGTTACAGGTAGGCGGCGAGCTTGTCCTTGAGTTGGACCTTGCTCATGGCGCCGACCATCTGCCCCTTCACCTGGCCCTCCTTGAAAACAAGCAGGCAGGGAATGGATCGGATATTGAACTGCGTGGCAAGGTCGCGGTTTTCGTCCACATTAACCTTGGCAATCCTGACCTTGTCCGCCATCTCCGTGGAAAGTTCATCCAGAACCGGGGAAAGCATCTTGCACGGACCACACCATTCCGCCCAAAAATCAACTAGGACAGGAAGGGTTGAATCGATCACATCGGTCTTCCAGTTTCCGTTTTTGATATGAATCACTTGTGAATTAGCCATGGTTAAATCCTCTCCGAAATAGTCAGTCCTAAATTCCAACCACCCATCCCAAAGCCGGGTTCGCCTGGGCCGTCAGAACATACAGCATGAAACACAACACCAATGCCGCGGCGGCGGCCATCGCGATAAAAATTCCATGGGGCGCGGACACCTCGGAACCGTCCTTGCCCGCCTCCGGAGCCTCTCCCTCTGTCCGGGCAATGCTCATACTCCGGACCATCGGCTTGCCCTCACCACCCCCACCATCGGCACGGCGAATCTTAATGGTTTTTTTCTGGGTTTGCTGGGATTCCACAGCCTCAGGAACAATATCCACACGGGCGGTTTGACTCTTGGATACGAGTTCGCCCGCTGGCGGCGGAGGCGCCATCACCGCTGGCGAAGGAGCTTCAGCGTGACTCTCGGTAGACAGGCCCGCCATTTTGGTCGTGGTCGTTAACACCGGGCGCTTCACCTTGATCGTCTTCGGGGCTGAATCCTGAGATTTCCCGCCCATTTCCGCCAGAGCGGACTCCAGCGAAATGCGGGAAGTCTGACTTTTGGATTCCTCGAAAATCATCCCGCTCAAGGCCTTTCCGACGGAAGGCACGGGGGAAATCAAAACCTGACCGGTCATCGCAGGCGCAAGACGGATTGTTCTTGAAGCAACCCCGACACCGCTTACCGAAGCCGCCTGGGTGGCACCCGGCTCCGCCGTAACCTGATCCAACGAAATCCGGGATGTTTTGGTCTTATTGGACGGCACCGTCGCGGCTGTTGGCGTTTCAGCCAGCTCTCCCGACTGTCCCGGAATCTTGATGGTCACCCTCGGCGGAATAGAACCATTTTCAGGCTTGATATCGTCGCTCATTGAATCCTCCCAATTGGTGAAAAGCTAATCTTAACCCCTCCCCGAGTCAAGCGCCTTAGACCACCATGACTTCCTTTTCCTTGGACGCCAGGGTGGCGTCAATCTTGGCGATGGAGGAATCCGTGTCCTTCTGGATCTGGCCCAGCCCGTGATCCCGCTCATCCTCCGTGATCTTACCTGTCTTCTGAAGAGCCTTGATCTGTTCATTGGCCTCGCGACGGATATTGCGAACCGCCACGCGCGCCTCCTCGGACATCCGCTTCGCCACCTTGACCAGATCTTTCCGGCGTTCCTCACTGAGTTCCGGAATGACGATCCGGATCACCCGGCCGTCGTTCATGGGGGTAACCCCCAGATTCGCGCCCAGAATCGCCTTTTCGATCGCCGGCAGCGCGGTGGGATCATAGGAATTGATCACGATCATGCGCGGCTCGGGCGTCGAAATGCCCCCAATTTCGCGAAGCCGGGTCATGGCCCCATAGTAAGGAACCATGACATTCTCCACCAGGCTCGGTGAGGCCTTTCCGGTACGCAACCCGGTAAACTCCTGGTGAAGAAACGCCAGACACTTGGACATCTTGTCATCGGCCTCAAGCAACACATCATCCATCGATTCCATCGTTCCCTCCTACTCCGAGACCAGCGTCCCGATCGATTCCCCGGCAACCACCTTCTCGAGGTTGCCTTCCTTGAAGAAATCAAACACGATAATCGGCACGGAATTCTCCATACACAGCGCGAAGGCCGCCGCATCCATAACCTTCAGTTGCTTGGTCATGGCCTCCTGATAACTGATCCGCGTATAGCGTTTCGCTGAAGGATTTTTGACCGGATCGGCCGTATACACTCCATCCACCTTGGTGGCCTTCAACAGGGCGTCGACATCCAGTTCGCTCGCGCGAAGGGCCGCGGCGGTATCCGTACTAAAATAAGGGTTCCCCGTGCCTCCCCCGAAAATCACCACCCGCCCCTTGGAAAGATGCCGCATGGCGCGCCGCCGGATAAACGGCTCGGCGACCTGCCGCATTTCAATGGCCGTCTGCACCCGGGTATCAATGCCTTCCTTCTCCAAGGCATCCTGAATGGCCAGCGCATTGATGACGGTGGCAAGCATTCCCATATAGTCCCCGGTATTCCGGTCGATCCCCCGGCTCTCCCCGACATGACCCCTGAAAATATTGCCGCCCCCGACCACAATCGCAATCTCCACGCCCATTTCCCGAACCACCTTGATCTGGCGCGCGAACCCGACCAACACCTCGGGATCGATGCTGAGTCCGCTTTTCTTGCTTTGCAGGACTTCCCCGCTAAGCTTCAGGAGAACTCGCTTGAATTTGCTTTTCCGGACTGTCTGACGCGGCATAGTGGCACCCTTGTCTTAAAAAATCGTGATGAGCTTGTGAAATCGGCCAAACGATACTCCAACCCCAAAAAACTGTAAATGAGAAACACGCAGGGGCTCCTGTTATTTTCCACTTTCGGCCGCCTTAAGCGCCCGGCCCAAAGCGCATCCAGCTCCACCTTAAGAGCATTCAAATCAGCCGCGCCCCCCCCACGAGGAATGATCAAAAAAAATCACCACCCGTTTCGTTCAGGATGCCCCTGACCGGCGGATGGTGACATCATCTCCTGGATGAACCCTTATTTCACCAGCTTGCGAACCGCATCGAGCTGGCCGGCATTCCCAAGCTTCTCATTCTTTGCGGCGATAAACTTGGCGTATTCCTTCATGAACACCTTGCCCGGAGGACGCAGGTCGAAGTTCTTGGGATCATCCTTGAACGCTTCGCGGTGCACGCGGCACCAGACCAGACGGCCATCGGTGTCGATGTTAATCTTGGTCACGCCGAGCTGCGCGGCGCGCTTGAATTCATCCGCATTGACACCCTTGGCGCCACTGATCTGGCCACCTGCGGCATTGATACGGGCCACTTCGTCCTGCGGCACGCTGCTGGAGCCATGCATGACCAGCGGGAAGCCCGGCAAACGCTTCTGGATCTCGGCCAGCACGTCGAAGTGCAAACCCTGAGAGCCGGAGAACTTGAAGGCACCATGACTCGTCCCGATGGCGCAGGCCAGACTGTCGCACCCGCTCTTCTTGACAAATTCAAGAGCCTGCTCCGGGTTGGTGAGCTTGGCATCCGCCTCGGAGACGGAGACATGCTCCTCAACCCCGCCGAGCTTGCCGAGTTCGGCCTCGACCGAGATGTTGCGGGCATGAGCCGCATCCACCACGCGCTTGGTGATCTCGATATTCTTGGCGAACGATTCGGCACTGGCATCGATCATAACGGAGCTGTAAAAGCCGCTCTTGATGCAATCCATGCAGGTTTCCTCATCCCCATGATCCAGGTGGACCGCGAAGATGGCATCCGGGAAGATTTCGTCAGCCGCGCGAATCATGGCCTCGAGCATGGCCTTGTTGGTGTACTGGCGGGCGCCCTTGGACAGCTGGATGATAAAGGGGGCCTTGCTGTCGATACAGCCCTGAAACAAGCCCATGGTCTGCTCGAGATTGTTGATGTTATAGGCGCCGATGGCATACTTGCCATAGGCATGTTTGAACAATTGCTGCGTTGATACGATCATGGTTAGTCTCCTTGTTAATGAAAGGGGGAATACTCTACGCAGCCCTTCTTTCCAGTCAATGATATAGTTGGACGCCCTGAAAAAAGACATCCCGCAACCCCGCCTTGACTTTTCGGGGGCGGTTCCCTAGCTTGTTCCCGCTTTTACACACCTGAACGGAGGGGTGGCAGAGCCCGGTTGAATGCGCATGACTCGAAATCATGTTTGCCCGCAAGGGCAACGGGGGTTCGAATCCCTCCCCCTCCGCCATCCTTACAAAACCCCTATAAACAAAGAGTATTATTAACAAACAGACTTTCAGGCTATAGA
>CAZOZF010000227.1:0-4795 GCA_964584205.1 uncultured Verrucomicrobiota bacterium | reverse complement strand
TGGCGCTGATCTTTGCCCGCATGGGGATTGACACTCTGGATGTATTGGAAGCCGCTGGGACTAAGTGGAACTTTTTGCCGTTCAGGCCTGGGCTCGTGGGGGGGCACTGTATCGGTGTGGATCCCTATTATCTAACCCACAAAGCGGAGTCAGTTGGGTATCACCCTGAAATCATTCTGGCGGGAAGACGACTTAACGATAATATGCCCGCTTATGTCGCCAATCGAGTTGTCAAACTCATGATCCAAAAAGGCCACAAGGTACAGGGGGCCAATGTTCTGGTGCTAGGCATAACTTTCAAGGAAAACTGTCCTGACATCCGCAACTCCAAAGTAATTGGGGTTATTCGTGAGCTCAAGGATTATGGATGTAATGTTATAATCCATGATCCATGGGCGGATTCAGCGGAGGTTCGCCATGAGTATGACGTCGAACTTAGTTCTCGCCCAAATGGTGGATCCGAGGCCGACATTGACGCAGTTGTTCTGGCCGTTTCACACGATAAATTTAGTGATATTGATTATTCTAAATTCACCAAGAAGAACGTAGTGATCTTTGATATTAAGTCAGTATTGGCGAAAGATATCGTTGATGGGCGACTGTAGGTCCTTCCATGACTCCTGTCTCTCAAGATTCAACTTGAGACTCTGAACTCTAAACTCGAAACTCTTTTAAGGATCCACATGCATATACTCGTCACAGGGGCGGCCGGCTTTATCGGCTCTCATTTAACCAACAAACTTCTCGATCTTGGTCACACGGTCGTCGGGGTTGATAACTTTAATCATTACTATTCAGTAAAACTAAAACGGGACAGGCATGCCATCCTGGAGAAACGATCGGGCTACACAGGCGTGGAAGCGGACATTTGCGACTATAAGCTTATGACATCCCTCTTTCAGGAGCATAAGTTCGATCGAGTCTGTCATTTGGCGGCCCAAGCAGGTGTGCGATATTCAATCACTCATCCATTTGCTTACCAAAGGGCCAATTCCGAAGGATTTTTAAGCATTCTAGAGTCATGTCGGCATGCTAAGACTCCGCGTCTTGTATACGCCTCAAGCTCAAGCGTATATGGCGGAAATACGAAGCTTCCCTTCAGTGAGACTGATTCAGTTGATACCCCTGTTAGTCTCTATGCTGCCACAAAAAAAGCCAACGAGCTGAACGCTCACACATATACCCACCTTTACGGCATGCAGACCGTGGGCCTGCGATTTTTCACAGTATACGGACCTTGGGGTCGTCCGGACATGGCCATGTGGTTGTTTGCGGATGCGATGCTGGCGGGCAAGCCCATCAAAGTTTTCAACAACGGGCAGATGCGCCGGGACTTCACATTTGTGGATGACATCATACAGGGGGTTGTGGGTTCGTTGTTTTCAGACAAGATGGATCCTTACGAGATCTTTAATATCGGCAATCACCGTTCTGAAGCCCTACTCGATATGATTCGTATTTTGGGGGATGCATTAGGCGTGACCCCAAAGATGGAGTTTCTGCCACTCCAGCCTGGCGATGTCCCTGCGACTTACGCGGATATCACGCAGATTCAAACGAAGTGTGGCTACCATCCCACCACTCCTATCAGTATTGGCATTCCCGCATTCGTGAACTGGTATAGGGTGTATCAGAAACTATAGACCAATGACATCAGCCCCGGGTAAAACACACTCATAACCACCGTAAATCATAAATATTAAATACCGCGACGCGACTCCTCTTCATTAATGGGTAACCTGTCCGACGGCACGCGTGACATGAATATTATGTTACATGTTACGATGTGACCCTTAAGCCCCGGAAGACCGGTTTGTACGAAAAATGATCGCAGCCATGTTTAACACTGTGGCCGGCAAGAGGATCGCGGTGTTCGGCTTCGCCTTCAAAGCAGATACAGGAGATACTCGCGAAAGCCCGGCCATCCGCGTCTCCCGCTTCCTGGCGGACGAGCGTGCGTCCGTGGTGGTAACAGATCCCGAAGCTTTGGGTAATGCCCGCAAAGACCTAGCGGATCTCGGCGAGAAGATCAGTTGTGATCCCGATCCCTACAAAGCTGCCAAAGGTGCGCACGCCCTGGCTGTGATGACCGACTGGGCGGAGTATAAGACGCTTGATTATCAGAAGATTTACGAAAGCATGGTGAAGCCCGCCTTTGTTTTTGATGGCCGGAACTGTCTGAATCACCAGGAGCTCTATGAAATCGGCTTCAACGTGTACCCCATTGGAAAAGTTCCGCTGAGCCATCTGTGAGTGGCGCGGGAAAAGAGATTTAAATAAGTCGATCATTGGAGAATATAAACTCACCCCGATCCCGAATGTAAGGCGCTAAAAAAAGATGAATAAATGTGCAATGTCAACCCGCATTCTCGCCACTCAACAACCTAACAACCCCACAACTTAGCAACTGCCCCCTACCACTCCCTATGGAATACTCAATCATACCCCCTAAAGGCTTTATCCGAATCAACTGGTCCGAACTGTGGCGATACCGGGATCTGTTTCTGGTTTTAGCTTGGCGCGACATTTCCGTCCGCTATAAACAAACTGTTCTTGGCGTCGCCTGGGCCGTCATTCAGCCCGTCGTCACCATGATCATTTTCACCTTCATCTTCAACCGCATGGCGAATATCCAAAGCGGGGATGGAACCCCTTATCCGATCTTTCTCTATGCGGGGCAACTTCTTTGGCAATATTTTTCCGGAACGTTGACCAATGCCAGCAACGCCATGGTGGCCAATGCCAGCCTGGTTCAGAAAGTCTATTTCCCACGCCTGATATTGCCCATCACAGCCGCAACGACCGGCTTGGTAGATTTCGCGATAGCCTCCCTGATATTGGCAGCAATGATGATGTACTACGGAATCATGCCTGGCTTGATAGGGCTTATTACTCTTCCCATACTGATTCTCACAGCCGTCCTTTGTTCAATGGGGGTGGGTTTACTGATGGCGTCACTCAACGTGAAATACCGTGATGTTCGATATGCGCTGCCCTTTGCCATCAACATCCTCATGTATGTCACCCCTGTGATCTATCCCGTCACGATGTTAAATGGGCATCCTTGGGCAAAGACGGCGATGATTTGGCTTAACCCCATGTCCGGGGTTATTACTAATGCCCGGGCCGGTCTGCTCGGCCATTCCCTGTTTCAATGGGATGTCCTTGGGATTTCCCTGCTTGCCAGTACGATCTACTTTATCATTGGGCTCTATTATTTTCGTTCAACTGAACGGTACTTCGCGGACATTGCATAACATGAGCAAACCCATTATCGAATTAGAAGGTCTCGGGAAGAAATATCAAATTGGTGCCAATCGCGAGAAATATCTCTCGTTGCGGGATCAACTCGCGAAAACCACACAGGGCTTCCTGAGCCGCTTTAAAGCAAAGCATCACCACGTGCCCCGTACAGAAGATTTCTGGGCACTTAAGGACGTTTCATTTTCCATTCAGGAAGGTGAAGCGATCGGGATCATCGGCCGTAACGGCGCTGGAAAGAGCACGTTGCTCAAGATACTCTCCCAAATTACGCCGCCGACAGAAGGGAAAATCACATGTCGGGGCCGTGTGGCCAGTCTGCTGGAGGTGGGAACCGGCTTCCACCCGGAGTTGACCGGTCGGGAGAATATCTATTTAAACGGCGCCATTCTTGGAATGACCAGAGGTGAGATCAGGCGCAAATTTGATGAAATCGTTGCGTTTGCCGAAATCGACAAATTTCTGGATACGCCGGTAAAACGTTACTCATCAGGCATGTATGTCCGCCTGGCGTTCGCGGTTGCCGCCCATTTAGAGCCTGAAATTCTGGTGGTCGACGAGGTGTTGGCGGTTGGCGATGCTGCATTTCAGCAAAAATGCCTGGGCAAGATGGATGATGTCAGCAAAAGCGGTAGGGCCGTGCTTTTTGTGAGCCACAATATGTCGGCCATTCGGCAGCTATGCAAGCAGGGGGTGGTGCTGAATCAGGGGCGGGTGGCCATGAGGGGTGACATCAATGCGTGCATCGACAATTATCAGAGTGTCCTTTCGGCGCGGCTGGGTCGGATCCTGGATCATGGGAAGCAGGTCAATCCGGACGTTGTCATTGAGCGCATCCTGGTGAACGGAAGCGAAATGGATCATCTTGAACTTCCCCCTGATGTGGATCGTTTGGTCGTCACCATTCAGGGAAAGGTATTGTGCCCGGAGAAGCGCATGAATCTTGAAGCCGTTGTGACGGAGCAAAATGGCCAGGTCATCGGCACTTACCGCCCGGGGCCCTTTAATGGGGATACAAAAAACATCAAGCGCGGATCCTCCACGCGGCAGAGCACAATTGAACTCCCTCACTTAACCCGGGGGGATTTCATCTTTACATTGTACCTGACCAATCCCTGTGTCGAAGGCTTGTGGGATCTGCCGAACTGCTTGCTATTGCATTCGGATGGGCACCCGATGGTCGTGACCGGCCTCGTGCTGGAAAACAGGCTGGGCGCCGGTTCTCTCGTTTTCGGCGGAGCGACAGTCCTTAAACAGTAAGGGAATGCAATCATTCTATCGCGTAAATTCGTTGTGAGCCGCCGATGATTCATGTTTTCTTCTATCCCTTTTCCCGCAAGGAGATGAATGATCGGTTTTTTCTGGTCGATGAGGACTGTGCCATTACGCATGCCCGTGATGATGTCCAATTGATGGTATTTCGTAAGTTGCGGCATGTGGCGCGCGAGCAGGGGATCGAGGTCCATACCGCCGACTTCTTCGAGACAGGACAAATCGTTCCAGAACGCGCCTACTTTTATTTCATGAGCCAATG
>CAZOZF010000226.1:0-4802 GCA_964584205.1 uncultured Verrucomicrobiota bacterium | reverse complement strand
AGAGCACACGCGTCGCCGCGTAGAGGGGCAGGTCTCCGTCGCCCCACAAGATCCTCCCCTTGCCGACACTGCGTTCTCTAACCGTCTTGCCGTCGCAATTGCCCCAAAGCTCATCCGCTAGGGACTTCAGCTCCTGGTCGCACCGCGGATAGTCCTGGAAACTGGGCGAGCGGAGCGGTCGCGGTCCGACGACTGTCGCGCCCTCCTCCACGAGCTGCTTGATCTTGCGCAGCAGGCGTGGCGTCATCGTGGAGAGTTTCGGCAGGACGAGCAGTCGATAGCTCATGCCGTCCGGCAGCACCAGCCGGCCGTCCTTCACGGACATGCGGGTCAGCACAACTTCCGCAGTACAGCCATCGTAGTTGTATTTCGACCGGTCCTGGGGCGAGAGAAAATATTGGGGAGAAGCCTCGGGTGCCAGGTAGCAGATGTCGGCGACAAAAAGTCCCTGCTGCAACAGGAACTGGCAGCGGGCCAGATACCGGTGATAGGCCCCGGACAATTCCCACCAGGTTTGGTTGCGCTGGTGATAAACACCGAACCAGATGACGCCAGGCTTGCGATCCAGGTCGGGCTGAATGGTGAAATTATGAAACACAAAGCGGTTGATGCCTTCGCAGAGCGCCCAATCGCCCAGTGATTTCGTGGCGGCGGGGTGATAGTACCAACCGCCGGTGGGTCCGAAGTTTTCCGACGTGAACGCCTCGGCCTGCACCACCTTCTTGCCATAGACATGGGCTGCGGAGGCCATCTCCGTGCAGCTGTACTTCGTCTGGTACGTATCGCACCAGAACTCGCCCATCGGCACATCGGCGCGCGCCGCGTAGGTCATATCGTCGCAAGGCGACCCGTCGTAGCCCTCGATCGAAAGGCGCAAGCCGTGCTGGTGTGCCAGCGTCTGCATGTGTCCGGCATAGTTCTCGACAATCAAGTCTGAGATCGTCTGGCGGAAATCCCACAGGAACCGCTCTGATACTTCCAGGTTGTCCAGGACCCGGTCGGTCAGGATTGGCAGGAAGCGGAGCGGATCGTAACCTCGCCGCTTCTTGAATTCTTCGCGAAAACGAGGAGTCCAATTCCCAGGACCCGCTTCCCAGCTGTCGATGTGGGTTGCGACCAGCGTCTTGCCCTCGCCGGCCAACGGCTTCACATCCGCGATGAGCTGCGCCATGAGTGACTTGAAATGAACGTCCAGCGCCTCTTTGCTCATCTTGTCGCACTCCAGTCCCTCTTTGGTCGGCTGGACCAGCGCCCCCGTCGGGCAATAACCGAAGCGCAACACCGTCCACTTGCCTGCCGGCACATCCCAGGTGAGGCGGCCGGTCTTGTCCAGCCGGGTCGTCAGATCCATCTGGCTGTCCGATTGAACCGCTGTCCCTGGTTCCGGCGACGTAAACGTGCCAGGCGGTACGATCAGCGCGAGCCCGCCTCCGCCATAGCCCGAGCAATAGCCGCGCGCGAACAATGCCTTTTCCTTGAGGTTGAGAATGCTGTTCGTCCCTGCGGGCGTCGGGAAGGCCAGTACCGCCAGGTCCTGATAGTAGACGGGTTTCTTTTTCGGGTCTTTCTCAAGAGGGTCCCAGGCAAAACCCTCGGGTTGCTTCAGCACGCTTTCAAAACGCTGCGGGCCCTCAATGGTCGTCTCCGTCCACACCAGCTTCTTCGTCGCCTGTTCAGGGCCGATCCATGATCCGCCGCTGCCCGCCCATCCGGGACCATTATACGCGGTCACTTCCATACCCAGTCGCGCGGCTTCTGCAACCGAGTATTTGAATTTCTCGCGCCATTCCGTGCTCAAGGTGGCAGGATTACCCATGATGATTACGCCGTTAATGCCAACCCGTTTCATCGCTTCCAGATCCGCAGTAGCCCCTTCCTTAGACCAGCGCCCCCCACCCGCGAACCAGACCCAAAAGGCCCACGGCTTTGCGGAGTCCGGCGGATTCACGAAGTTCTTCTCCAGGTCGCAGGCAACCGGATTGGTCTGGCACAGGAGGCTCGTCGGAGTCACCAGCAGCAAAGCGGCGATGATAAATAATCTGAATTTGTTCATGTGTGTATTGCTCAATTAACGTTTTTCATTTTTGCTTGTCAGGGTCTACTACAATTACTCTTATAGCACACAACACCTTTGGTAGATTTTTAACACCCGCGCCAGGAGACGCTCAAGCAGGCCCCTTCGACAGGCTCAGGGCAGGCAAAGGAAGCAAAGTTAAGAGGTTGGCTTTCCCGGCCTCCTACCTTTGCGACCTTTGCGTCCTTGGTGTTCAAATCTTTATCTTCTCTTTGCTGCCGTTTCGGCCTTCGAGACTGTCTCGACTCAGTCACTTCACCTCGCCGACAGGTCCGGCGGCGAAGGGACGCATGGCCGGCTTCAGCGGGGTGCCTGTAAACTGTAAGGCAAACGGGATCGTATCCTCGCGCACAGCCGGCACCTCAAGTGCAAGAACACCCGGCTCGACGATTTTCGGAGACACCGGGACATATCCAAGTGAGGCGGCTTTACACGTCATGCCGGCCGGCACATGAAAGAAAAGGGTTGTCGGCTCGCCCCCGTTGCCGCGCACTCTTCCGACAAGACTTCCCTGATTCGGAATCCAGGTGATGTTCTGTGTTTCAATCTTGCCCTGACTGAAATGACCGCTCGTCCCGAGCAGTTGCGGCCGGCCAAGATCCGTACGCAGTGAGTAAACAATGCATGATTTCGATGGGATAGGAATCGTAAGCGCAGATCCGTCAACCTTCGTCAGCTTCTGCCCCCAGAAATCCCACAACAGCCAGGTGGCCGGCGATTCCTTGGGCGTTTGATCCCAGCTGCGGCAGCGGGCTGCCACCTCATCCAGGTTGAGCCGGATTTTCTGACCCGCGCGTTTCCCCAGAAATTCGAAAACGCCAAACAGCGTATAGTCGCCATCGGCAGCTCCCGGGTCCATGCCCCAGAGCAGGTACGGCTCATTTTCCAAAAGGTCCAGGGGACGCCCGGCCACCGGCAAGGGCGGCAGCACCCGACGGTATATGTCAACATACTCCGCCGGCAGATCATCAAAGGTATCTCCGTAGGTCAGGACATTCCCCGCAAGAGCCATCCAGGACATCCAGGAGCGACTCCACTCGACACCCTTCGCTTCGCCATAGCGGCGGCAGACAATGGCATCCGGATCATTGAGCCAGACACGCCAGTTATAAAACCAGCGGGTCGCTGCCGATTCATACGAGAACATCTCGCCGCCATGCGAGTCGCCGCTGATGCGCATCCCGTCGCAAACGCCCATGGCCGGGCCCAGCAGCGCGCCGCAGTGCAGCCAGTAAGTATCCTTGCCGAACCCCCTGCGCATCGCCGCCAGCCCCCGGTTGTAGGACTCAACCGCTGTCAGTGTCGGATCAAACCGCTTCTTTTCCCAGGCACCCCACAGCATGAAATCGGTCATCACATACCGGAAGCCGCGCTCACGCCAGCTGCGCGCCGTGCTTTCCATCTGTGCCTCCGTTGCCGGATTGGATGAATCAAGAAAGGCCAGATGGTTGCCGTAAAATTCACTATCCCCAACCGACACCTTACCGTCATCGTTCCGGCATAGCAGCTCCGGATGCGGTTGAAAAAGGCGCGACCCCGAGGAAACCCAGTAAGGCGGATACCAGACACCCGCCTTGATCCCTGCGCTGTTCATCAGAGCGGCTGAACATTGAAATCCCTTTGGCATGGCCAGCGTTTTGTTATCCCAGTCGCCGTAAGCCATCTCGTTGCTGTCATCCACGACCCGCATCGAGGGTGTCCCGCGCGTCCCCAGCAGCTTGGCAATAAGCGTGATATTGGTTTCAACCCCTTTTTCCAAGCCGCTCTTGAACTCATACAGCGACTCCTGCCTCATCCACCCCGCATACCAGCTGCACCAGGTTGCAAAGTTTTCAGGCCAGAGCTGTACGCCATTCTCCCGGGCCGCCAGGTCGGCGAAGCGTTCCATCTGGCGGAGCGGATGCCCGCCGCCGGAGAGGAAGAGCGGATCGGCACTGCGCGCGGCACCCGCCGGCAGCACGCACTGGTTGCATTCACCATACGCCTTGAGATCAAGGCCATTCGTCCCCTGCGTCAGCTGAAACTTGTCGAGATTGTGCCGCCCGGCAAGGAACCCCGCAGCGAGCGGCGGACTTTGCAGCGCCACGGTATAGAAACTGTCAATTTTCTTTTCCGGCACCAAACGCACCACATTGCCGCCGGTCCACGAATTGTTCCCGCTTATAATAACTCTATTCTTCGCCGGATCAGCCGGCCCCACCAGCTTGCCGGCAAGGATATCAAGACGGTCCAGCTTCAACGCCTGGGTACTGCAATTGAAGATTGTCCAGTCCATACGAACTGACAACCGGTCAACAGAGGCAATCCGCATCTCCCAGTCGAGCGTCTTCTGTTCATCGACACCCGCCAGAACCCAGCTGTCTCGATGTTCGGTACACGTGACCTTGAAACGCTTGTCGCTGGTGGAAATCACCTGGCCGCCGGTCAGTATAACCTGCGCGCTGCCGCCGCTCAGCCAGGGCTTGCCATCCCCGGCAGAGAACGCCATCAGCCGGGTCTCCGGATTCCAGGTCATCACACCCGCCTGCCCCGTCACAGCCGCCGCCATACAGGCAACCATTACCATCACTCTTTCTACAATCGTCATGTGCTTCATATTATCTCCTTGCTGTCGCTTTTCATTTTCGGGAACGCGGCTTAGGGCCGCTTGATCAGATTGAGGAGATGGTTTTTCATGTGCGTATTCCTCAATTGCATATTTTCATTTTTCACTGGTTAGTCACTTCAC
>CAZOZF010000225.1:2734-4811 GCA_964584205.1 uncultured Verrucomicrobiota bacterium | reverse complement strand
AAGAGGACGCCCCGATGGGCCAGGCTGACTTCGCCCGGCATGGGATGGCTACCGCCGCCCAGCAACCCCGCATCGGAAATGGTGTGGTGGGGCGACCGGAACGGGCGCCGGATGACCAGGGCCTGATGGGCACGCAGAATTCCCGCAATGCTGTGAATCTTGGTGCTTTCAAGTGCTTCATCAAGCGTCATGGGGGGAAGGATTGAGGCAATACGCTTGGCGATCATGCTTTTTCCTGTGCCCGGCGATCCAATCAAAATAAGATTATGTCCGCCGGTGGCGGCGATTTCCGCAGCGCGTTTGGCGTGCTCCTGTCCCTTGACATCCACAAAATCATCATCATGTTCAGTGGGAATGCAGAACATCTGGTCAATATCCACCTGATAGGGCTCGAGGGGTATTTTTCCGGCCAGAAAATCGGCCGCTTCCCGGAGGTTGCGGACGGGGTAGACCTCAAGCCCCTTGACGACGGCCGCCTCCTCGGCGTTGTCGACGGGAACCAACAGGCCGCGCCGGCCTGATTTTCGAACGGAGAGGGCGATAGGGAGGACGCCCTTGATCCGGCGGACTTCCCCGCTTAACGCCAACTCACCAATCATGGCAAAATCGGCGATTTTTTCGGGAGGGAGATGACCCTGCGTGGCAAGAATCCCGATCGCGATGGGAAGATCGAAGCAGGGTCCCTCTTTTTTGACATCTGCGGGGGCAAGATTGATGGTGGTTCGCCCCACATGGGGCCGGAATCCGGAATTGCTGATGGCGGTATGAACTCGGTCCTTGCTCTCCTTCACAGCGGTATCCGGAAGGCCTACAATGACGACACTGGGATCCCCATGCCCGGCATTGACTTCAATTTCAATGGGATAGGCGTCCACCCCATAGACAGCTCCACTATAAACTTTAGCCAGCATGAATCTCCGATACAAATAACTACAATATAGTAAAAGTAGTTAATTAAATCGGAAATGACCAGACAATAAGCGGACTATCTTTTGCCATTAAAGGAGGCGGCATGGGATTCGCGTTCAGCGAGGTCCAGGTCGTATTCGGTCATGATCTTCGCCAGTTCCTTGAAGGTGATTTTCGGGGTCCAGCCCAGTTTCTTGCGGGCTTTGCTGGCGTCACCCAATAGGTAATCCACTTCAGCGGGGCGATAGAAGCGCGGGTCAATTTTGACGTAATCGTGCCAGTCCAGGTTCAGGTGCCCAAAGACCTCGTCCAGGAACTGAGCCACACTGTAGGACTCGCCAGTGGCGACGACGTAATCATCAGGCTGCTCCTGTTGGAGCATCATCCACATCGCCTCGACATAGTCCCGGGCATGACCCCAGTCACGCTTGGCTTCCAGGTTCCCCAGGAATAGGCCCTTCTGCAGGCCGACTTTGATGCGGCCGGCGGCCCGGGTGATTTTTCGCGTTACAAAGTTCTCGCCGCGCCGCTCGCTCTCATGGTTGAAAAGGATGCCGTTGCTGGCGTGCATGTCGTAAGACTCACGATAGTTAACGGTCTGCCAGAATCCCATTACCTTGGCTACCGCGTAGGGACTGCGGGGATGAAAGGGAGTGGCTTCGCTTTGCGGGGGCTTGGCGGCGCCGAACATTTCGGAGGAGGACGCCTGATAGAACCGGACCTTGGCGCCGGAAGCGTTATTGTAGTCGCGAATGGCCTCCAGAAGCCGCAGGACGCCCAAGCCGGTGACATCGGCGGTGTACTCGGGCTGATCAAAGGAAATGCGGACATGGGACTGGGCGGCCAGGTTATAGACCTCGTCCGGCTTGACCCGGGTCATCATGTGCCGGAGCGACGAACTGTCGGCCAGATCGCCGTATTCGAGATGAAGAGTCAGGCCTCGATCCAGCAGGTGGTCGATGCGGGAGCGGGTGATGGAACTGGAGCGCCGGACGATCCCGGTGACTTCATAGCCCTTCTGGAGGAGCAATTCAGCCAGGTAGGATCCGTCCTGCCCCGTAATGCCCGTGATCAAAGCCTTTTTCGTTGTGCTCATAGTCTGCCCCTTGTTGATTAAGAGGGGGCAGAATAATCGGAAACAGGGCCCTTGAAAAGCGTTTATTGAGGG
>CAZOZF010000225.1:0-2634 GCA_964584205.1 uncultured Verrucomicrobiota bacterium | reverse complement strand
TGGGGCATTTCAACAGCACATAGACATCATAGAATCGCAAGGCGGTATCGCCGTTCCAGTAACGGGCCCACATGCTGGGGCCATATTGCCAGACGGTGTAGCAGAGGAGCGCCTGATCCACATCGTGGAGGCGGGTCTGGGTGGTATGCATGGCCTTGGGGCTGAGCGTGGTCTTGGATTCCACCTT
This sequence comes from uncultured Verrucomicrobiota bacterium, assembly GCA_964584205.1. Taxonomy (GTDB): domain Bacteria; phylum Verrucomicrobiota; class Kiritimatiellia; order CAIKKV01; family CAITUY01; genus JAABPW01. The sequence goes on along the minus strand of CAZOZF010000225.1, from coordinate 2,447 downwards.
GCTGCTGGTCTGCACGGCCTTGTGGGAGTTCTCGATAATCTGGGGCACATTGGGCATACCGCTTTGCGAGGCGGAGTATTTGTCGGTGCGGTCTCTCTGGTAGACATCAGACGCCGCGACGCCCGCGCGTTCAGCCAGTTTCCGGATGGCATCGTGCCGGGCATCATTAATGCCCTCTTCCAGAACCAGGGAGTAGGTGCAGATTCCGCTGGCATAGACAAAGTTCGTGGCATCGTAGTTGGAGGCCAGGGCGGGCTCGGCGACCCACTTGGGTGGGGCAATGCCCCCCTCAACCACCTTGAGCGAACTGCACCCGGACGCCATGATGGCGACAACGGTAATCGACAATAAACCCATCAGTTTGGATTTCATAAAACCCCTTTTTTCTACTTCACAAGATTACGCCACCATTGTCCAACCCGGCCCCGGGGCGGATCGGCCAGTTTGCTGTCGGACCAGCCCTTTTCCCACAAGCCATCATTGCCGCCACTGAGGGCGGATTTCCGGCGGGCGGATTCCGCTTCGATTTCCTCGGGAGAATCCAGCACGTAGGGCGTGATGAAGACAACGACCTCAGCCCGGTTGTTTTTATCAGAGGAGTTCCGGAAGGGAATGCCCAGGATCGGGATCTTGCCAATCCAGGGAATCATCGAAGTGTCCTGGCTTTCCTGATTTTGAACCAGTCCGCCAAGAATGATGGTCTCCCCGCTCCGGACCGATACGGAGGCGGTCATCTCGCGGGAGGCAACAATGGGCCAGCTGTCCTTTCCGCCGCTTCCGTTACTGATGAGTTGTGAGCCGGCGACATTTTCGATCTTCTGTGAGATTTCCATCACGACGAATTTCTTGGCGTTGATGCGGGGAGTAACGGTCAGGTTAAGCCCCACCTTTCTGGCCTCCACATTGGGCACGGAACTCTGGTTCTGGCCGTAATACCCGACATAACTGGTGCCTTTGTAGAAGTACTGCTCGGTTGAAACATCAATTTTGGCTTCCTTGTTATCTGTGGTGAGGATGACCGGGGAGGCGAGAATCTTGGAGCGATTATCGGTGGCGGACATTTTAATGACGGCGTCAATGTTGAGCCCGAACTGGGTGAAATAATAGGTAAGTCCGCCGCCTGACGCGATGGAGGCTGCGGAATTGATGGTGGTGGCATTCAGGGGAGTGTTGGCTCCGCCCCCGCCTGCCCCGGCAAAGGCGAACTGGGCGTCCCGGCCGTTATTGTTCTTGTTGTAGGCGATCATGGAGCGTTGGACCCAGTCCACGCCGCGTTCCAGGGATTTGTCGAGTTGGACCTGCATGATGACGGCTTCAATCAAGACCTGCGAGAGCATCACATCCATGCTTTTCAGGAGATCCTTCAGGGTCAGGAGGTCGTTCTTGCTGGCCATCATGATGAGCGCGTTGCTCCGTTTGTCGGCAAGGATCTTGATGTTTTCGGCGGAGAGTTGGCCGATTTTGGTTTTGCCCTCAGGTCCTTTTCCTGAAGACAGGGCGCGTTGCTGGTCAATGAATTCCTGGAGCTGGAAGCTGCGGGGTTCCTCGGCGGGCTTGGAGGTGGTCGTGCTGGATCCCGGGGCCTGACCGGGAGTGGGAGAAGTGGTGGTTGTTGTGCGTTTTGGGGTGGAACTCTTGGTGGAGGGGGTGGAGGCGGCGCCGATCAGGGCGTTGAGCATGGAGGCCACTTCCTCGGCGTCGGCGAATTCCAGCCGAATCACCTCAACGGCCACATCCGGGGCGGTAGGGACATCAAGCGCAGCCACCACCTGTTCGAAGAACCGCATATTTTCGGGGCGGGTGATGATAATCAGGGAACCGGTGCGGTCATCGGCGATGATTTTGACATTGCCGCGAATCATCCGTCCATCCTCGGCTTCGGCTTCGGCCGGGGCGGCTGTTCCAGCGGGAGTGGTGGGGCGGGCGCGAATGACGCCCGGGATGGTGGGAATGGCCGGCGTTGTGTCAACGCCCGGCGCTCCGGAATCCTTCAGTCGTCGGACGGTGGGCTGCTTTTCCTTTTCCTTCTGGTCGGCAATGATTTCCTCCAGCTTGGTTTTAATCTCCGTGGCCTTGGAGTTCCGCATTTGGAGGATGTGGATGGATTCCTTGATGTCGAGCGGTTGGTCGATCCGGGTAAGGATGTCCTTGATCCGGTTGAGGTTCACGCCGGCGTCGGCCACAAGCAGGCTGTTGATCCGCTCCAGGGGTAGTATTTTTCCATACGGATGGATCAAGCCCTGGATCGCCTTCTGGGCTTCTGCGGGATCAATGTGCTTGAGCGGGATGACTTCGCTCACCAGATCGTCGGTTTCCGGATGGGCCACCTGGTTCACCTGGTTGGATTGAATGGACAGCCCCTCGATCGGGGCGGCGGTGATCGGGACGGCCTTGACGAATTTATCGCCCTGGTTGATCAGGGCGATATTGTTCATGGCGAGGACGGT
>CAZOZF010000224.1:0-4833 GCA_964584205.1 uncultured Verrucomicrobiota bacterium | reverse complement strand
TACAGTCTTCAGCCTTCGGCCTTCTAACCTGCGTCCTATGGGACGCTACTGATTTGAAGGCGCGAATCCATACCTGGTCAGGCGACATAACCGCTTAAAAAAGCCAATGCTAAACAGGTTGCGCAAGAGGTCTTGCGTAAATTTTAATGGCAGTTACGTCGACAATTAGCCCCATTGCATCTGTCATCATCGCATGGTTCTAATACGCAAAAAAGTGCTTTCTAAAGTGGTGTCATAGAAAATGAACTCGATCAACCTCCCTGCTCCAGGGCATAACCCTTTGGCTTGGGATTCTGGATTCTGGATTCGGTACGATTGCAATATTTTGCAATCGCACCCCCGACGCGACGGGGAATCGGTTTCATCTCGACAAAACCGTAAATATTGCTGTAACGTTCCTTTTGTGAAAACAACCTTGGACATTCCTGATACACTACTGAGGCAAGCGAAGGCCCGGGCGGCAACGAGAGGCACCAGCATGCGGGATTTCTTCGTTCTGGCCATTGAAGACCGGCTGGATGCCGAGCGAAAAGGATCGCGCACCATCCACGGTTGGCAAGCGGTATTCGGCAAAGCGCCGAAAGGAGCCGGGGCGGATGTCCAATCGACTCTCGACCAGGAATTCGAAAAGATTAACCCGGACGACTGGAAATGATCCTCGACACCAACGCGGTCTCGGCGCTTCTTGATGGCGACAAGGCTTTGGCAACGGTTCTTGCTGTGGCCGAACGACATCACTTGCCGACGGTCACGCTCATCTGAATAGCCTGCTGGCTGTTGAGCACCGTGGCGGCCATGATTGCGCCGTGTTCCGTGAAGCCCATCGGTAGATATTTGCGATGTTGGCCACGCTTTAAGGTCGCATTTTGCGACCTTAAAGAATCCCACTCTGCCGGGGTGAGTCTGAATGCGAAAGGCTCGGGAAATCGGTCTGGATTACGGCGAACCTGTCCGTATCGCCTGCGACAGCAAATACTGGTTGTGGGTGAATGGTCGACTGGCCGTGTTCGAGGGCCAACTCAAGCGGGGGCCCACGCCGAGTGACACCTATTATGACGAAGTTGACCTCGCGCCTCACCTTCGCGCAGGGAGCAATACACTCGTGGTCCTGGTTTGGTACTGCGGCAAGCATGGATTTTCCCATAACAGCAGCGGAAAGGCTGGCTTGGTCCTCGATGCCGGGGCGGGCGGGGGTGACCTTTGTAGTGACACGTCATGGCGCGTGACAGGCTATTAGTATCTCTGGTCAAAATCCAGTACACCGGCGCCGTCGGTTATGATCTAAACGCGCACATAATGAGGATAGCGTAATGAGGTTGCGCCGTCCCTTCTCCCTTGTGTATAAAACCCTTCTTCTTGAAAGGAGGGCATTATGGGGTTTCAAGCATCAGCGTTAAGGTGGTTGGCAGGGGCTTGTGTGGTGGTGAGTGCGGGAGGTGGAACCATGACTGAGGCGGCTTCGGCAACGACTCCCCGGGAGATTGAGGATACTCAATGTCTGGGGATCAATAAGGAACCGGCGCATGCGACTCTGATGCCCTACGGGTCCCTCAAGGAGGCCCTTGCGGGTCGGCGTCACGCGTCTTCGTTTTGCCGGAGCCTCAACGGCGATTGGAAATTCAACTATGTTCCCCGGCCCGAACAACGACCGGTGGATTTCTACAAGCAGGAGTTCGACGTCTCCGCCTGGAAGGTTATTCCTGTCCCCTCCAACTGGCAGGTGCTGGGCTACGGCACCCCATACTACCGGAACGCGGGATACACGATTCAGAAGAACTGGCCGCATGTGATGAGCGAGCCGCCGAAGGACTGGACGGCCTATGAGGAGCGCAACCCGGTCGGCAGTTACCGCCGTGACTTCATTCTTCCGCCGGACTGGGACGGGCGGCAGGTATTTCTGACGTTCGACGGCGTGGATTCCGCGTTCTTCCTATGGATCAACGGCCAGCCTGTTGGCTACAGCGTGAACAGCCGGAATGCCGCGGAATTCGATGTCACCAAGGTGGTCAAGCCCGGCAGCAATATGGTTGCGGTCGAAGTCTACCGCTATAGTTCGGGGACCTGGCTCGAAGATCAGGATATGTTCCGGCTGAGCGGAATCTTCCGCAATGTCAGTCTCTGGAGTGCCCCACGGCTTCATGTCCGCGATTTTTTTGTTAAAACCGGCCTCGATGCCCAATACAAGGACGCCACGCTGGAGGTGACGGCGAAGGTGAAGAACTACAGCAACCAGGAGGTCCAGGGGCGGAAGCTGGTGGTGGACCTGTATGATGGCGACCATCCTGTGTCCGGGGTCCGGGCAGAAGCCGCTGTGCCCGCCCTCAAGCCGGGCTCTGAAGCCGTTGTGACCCTCAAGGTGAATGTGCGGGATCCCGGCAAGTGGACAGCAGAAACGCCGAGGCTCTACACCGCTACCCTTGGCTTGGTGGAGGGGTCTCAGGTGTTCGAGCTATTGTCCTCCCGCGTCGGATTCCGCACGATCGAGATCAAGGGGCGCCAGTTCCTTGTGAATGGAACCCCCATTAAGCTGAAGGGAGCGAACCGGCATGAGCATTGGCCGGACGTGGGCCATGCCATTACCGAGGCCCAGATGATCCGTGACCTCGAGGTGCTCAAGCAGGGCAACTGCAATCATGTCCGGACCTGCCACTATTCCGATGACCCGCGGTGGTACGAGTTGTGCGACGAATACGGAATCTGGCTTGTCGCCGAGGCGAATGTTGAGTGTCATGGCTATGATCACAAGTTTGACAACGAGCCCCTGATGAAGGACGCGATTGTGGACCGCAATGTCGCCAACACGGAAAACTTCAAGAACCACCCCTCGGTGATCATCTGGTCGCTGGGCAACGAGTGCGGGGGGCGCGGGTCGAACTTTATCGCCGCAATGGAGGCGATCCGGGTCATTGATCCTACCCGCCCGGTTCATTACGAGAGGTTCGGGATCGGTGAGGGTAACCCGGCTGATTTGGACAGCAGGATGTATACGCATCCCGCGCAGGTTGAGAAGATCGCCAATGACAGCAACATGACCAAGCCGTTCTACCTTTGCGAGTACGCCCACGCCATGTTCAATTCCATGGGGGCCATCGGTGAGTACAACGATCTTTTTGATAAATATCCGGCTCTACTGGGCGGGGCGATCTGGGAGTGGCAGGACCAAGGGCTTTGGAACCGACGCGACCCGAAGCACCCCATTCTTGCCTATGGTGGCGGGTTCGGCGAGAAACCCAATGACCATTATTTCATTCACAAAGGGGTTGTAGCAGCGGATCGCTCACCCAAACCTCACTACCCGGAAATGAAGCGGGCCTACCAGTGGATCGGGATCGAGCCGGCTGATCTTGCCGCAGGCATGGTAAAAATTCGCAACCGGTATCAGTTCATTTCCCTCGGCGGATTCCGGGCAAAGTGGTCGCTGTCCTGTGACGGGCGCCAGATTGAACAAGGGACCCTGAAGCTGCCCGAGATCGCCCCGGGGGCCGAGGCAACGTTGTCGGTGCCCTGCCGGGTGACAAAGCCTCGGCCGGGATCGGAGTATTTCCTGAGGCTTTCGTTTGTTCTCGATGACGAGACGCTATGGGCCAAGCGGGGAACTGAACTGGCGGCCGCCCAGTTCAAATTGCCCATTGCCGTGCCCGAACCTGTCATTGACATCTCGATGATGAAACCGTTGGCGTTGGTTGAGGACGATAAAGCCATTACCGTGACCGGTGTCCGGTTTGTTGTGGCCTTTGATCGTGCCTCCGGACAGCTCTCAAGGCTGGAGCGCGACGGGGTCAGCCTGCTGGCGGCCAATGGCAGTCCGAAACTGCACCTATGGCGTGCGCCGCACCGCAATGATGACATGTGGGCCATGAAAGGGTGGGAGGAGAACGGCCTGAACGCGCTGAAGTTTTCCCCGGTAAGCCTTTCCGCAAAACAGAGCCAGCCGACGAGGGTTGTCGTCGAAGCGGTTGTCAAGGCGGAGGGGAAGAACGGCTTTTCGGCAAGACATGCCGCCACCCTGACGATCCTGGGTGATGGCTCCATTACGGTGGATAATGACATTGCCTTTGAGGGGCCCCGGATCGCGCTGGCCCGAATCGGGGTGAGACTGTTGCTCGATCGCAAGCTGGATCGCTTCGAGTATTTCGGTCGCGGGCCGATGGAGAACTATGCCGACCGCAAGCGGGGCTTTGATGTGGGGCTCTATGGAAGCAGCGTGAAGGAGCAGCAGACCCCCTACGAGAAGCCTATGGAGTGCGGTAATCATGAGGATGTGCGGTGGGCCATGTTGACCGGGTGGGGGATGCCCGGATTGAAGGTGCTTGCCCGGAAAGGCCTGATGCAGGTTTCCGCCCTGCCTTACACGGATGAGCAGATGACCCCGGTTGAGTACAAGATTGACCTGCCCCCCAGCACGGCAACGGTTCTATGCCTGAGCACAAAGACCTTGGGTGTAGGGTCCAACGGGTGCGGACCGAAGCCGCTGGATGCCTATATGGTTTGGCCGGAGCCGACAAAGTTTTCCTATACGATGCAGCTGTTGCGATAGATTTGTGTCTGTCAATTACAGGGAAAAAGGGAGTTGATCATGAACTGCTGACGCACAACGGGGGATATCACCGACACCTGGGCCTGTTAACGAATTGTATGTAGTATAGGAAAGTATTCGTCCGCCCGTGGACACCTGTCACGAAATAAGAGAGGGAGCCATGAATAGTGAAACGATGATCTGGTTGGTCGTGATCCCGGTGGTATTGGCGCTGATTGTTGCGCCGGTTGTTTCGATGATCCTGATGTTCAGGCTCCGGGGCGAGCAAAAGCGGCAGGCTGATGTGCTGGCCATTC